>DASYDU010000114.1:0-7576 GCA_036499445.1 Lacipirellulaceae bacterium | reverse complement strand
AGTTGCCTCGATATTGAGCGATTTTGCCTAGATGGATTACTCCGTGCGTAGCGCCATTTCTTTCAAAGATGTCCAGTGCTTTCCGATACCACTCCTCGGCAGCCTTGTTGTCTTCTTGATCTCTGGCGACATTTCCTAGGTTGCAGTACGTTTCCGCCGTCAAGACTTCGCGGTTTAGCTTCTCTGTGATTCCTAGAGATCTAAAATACCACTTCTCTGCAGACTTGAAGTCCCCACGATCATTGGCGACAACGCCCAACTGGTGATAACTGTTCGCTGCGGCGATTTCATCGCCCTCCTTTTCCATGATGCGAATCGATTTCCACAACCACTTCTCTGCAGACTCAAAGTCGCCGCGTTTATTGGCGACAGCGCTCAAATTGTTATAAAGTTTTGCCGCACCGTGCTCGTCACCATTTCTCTCATCGATTTCCATCGATTTCCGATACCAGCGCTCGGCAGCGTTGAGGTCTCCTCGCCCATACGCGGCCAACCCCAACTGGTTGCAACTCTCCGACACACCTATTTCGTCGCCCTGCTGTTCCCTGATTTTAAGCGATTTTCGCAACAACTTCTCAGCAGACCCAAAGTCCTCCCGAGCATAGGCGATATCGCTCAGATAGTGGTAGGTTCTCGCCGCGCCGTGCTCGTTACCAGTTCTCTCCTCGATTTCAAGTGCTTTCCGATACCACTTGTTTGCAGCGTCGAGGTCTCCTTGCCAGTACGCGATCAACCCCAACTGGACGTATACCTCTGATACTTCATCGTTACCTGCGCGTTCATAAAGCTCGGCAGCTTTCCGGCAAAGCTCCTCACAGTATTTGAAGTTTCTCTGCTCAAATGCGCTGATCGCGTGGCTGTAGTACGTCGAAGCGGGTGTATCTTCATCGCTCGATTCGGTGAAACCGCTCATAACACTATTCTGAATGCAAGTGCCGGGTTGGCAAGAGTATTCATTGGTTGATGACCTCGCGAGGGCTGGCGATGCTTGGTGGTGAAGATGACATTGGCGGAGAGCTTGGTGGGAGATTGGTAGCGTTGGCTTTCCGAAGGCGTCGCTTTAGAAAATGGGTGAATATGGCCTTCGGCCAAACGGTGAAGGTTGCGTTTTCTTTCCTAGGGCGTTGCCCTAGGCTACGGTGAATGTGGCCTGCGTCCAAACTAATGATTGGCTTGGCCGAAGGGTTAATTTGACAGTAATAGAATCATGACGCTGTCGGTGAGGACCTTCAAGCGGAGGTTGCGGCACTCTCTAGAAGCGGTTCGGTTGGCCGACGGCCTTCCTCACCGTAGCCTAGGGCAGCGCCCTAGGTAAGCATCATCGATTTCATCGTTTGGCCGCAGGCCATATTCATCCTCGGCCACGACCGCGCGCCCATCTCAATCCCAAACGAATTGTTCATCGTACGTTACGCCGTAGCGTTCCAGGAAGGCGCGGAATTCCTCTTGAAACGTCTTCGTCTGGTGGTGCTCTTCCTGGTTACGCACGTATTCTTCCGCCTCGTCGCGATGCGCGGGCCCCACGGAAAACATGCCGTAGCCGCGCTGCCAATAAAAGTCTTTGTAGTTTGTCCCCAGCGTCTTCACGAATTTGGAGGACTCGCGCTTAATCCGCTCGACAAATTCCACCGGCGCGTGCAGCTTACCCAGGTCGAACAGGATGTGAACATGATCGGCGACGCCGCCCACGACCACCCACGGTGAATCGAGGCTGCGGACGATTGTCGCCAGGTAGGCGTGGACGCGGGGCCGGATTTCTTCGTCGAGGTAGGGCTGGCGATGCTTGGTGCTGAAGATGAGATGGGCGTAGAGCTTGGTGAGAGATTGGGGCATTGGCTCTCCTAAGGCATCGCTTTAGGGAATCGGTGATTATGGCCTGCGGCCAAAGGATGGGATTACATTACGGTTCCTAGGGCGTTGCCCTAGGCTACGGTGATAATGGCCTGCGGCCAAGGATCGTTGGCATGGCGAAGGCCAACTCGGCCGCAACTTATGGTAGCAAAGTCGAGTTGCAGATGCTCAACCAGACCCCGACGTTGCAATTCGCCTGAACCCCTGATGATTGCCTCCGGTCTTGGGTAGAATAGTCGGCAGCTTATTCAGCACGCATGTTTTCGACTCGAAGGAGTTTGCAGGTGTCCACGCCCCTCAACAAATACAGTCGCAAGATCACCCAGCCCGAAACGCAAGGCTCGTCGCAGGCCATGCTCTATGCCACCGGCATGAGCGAGGCCGACATGCAGAAGCCGCAGGTGGGCATCGCCAGCATGTGGTTCGACGGCAATCCGTGCAATATGCATTTGCTCGACCTGGCGACGGAAGTCAAACAAGGCGTGGCGGCGGCGGGGATGCTGGGGATGCGGTTCAACACGATCGGCGTTTCGGACGGCATCTCTATGGGCACCGACGGGATGAGCTACTCGCTGCAGTCCCGAGACATCATTGCCGACTCGATTGAAACCGTGATGTGTGCCCAGTGGTACGATGCCTGCATCGTTATTCCCGGCTGCGACAAAAACATGCCTGGCGCCCTGATGGCGCTCGGCCGGCTCAATCGTCCGGGCTTCATGGTTTACGGCGGCACGATTCGCGGTGGCACTTCATCGAAGGGCGAGAAGATCGACATCGTCTCGGCGTTCACCTGCTACGGGGCCCAGATGATGGGCCGAATGACCGATGCCGAGCGGCGCGACGTTGTGCGGCGAGCCTGTCCCGGCGCCGGCGCCTGCGGCGGTATGTACACGGCCAACACGATGGCCGTCGCGATCGAAGCGATGGGCATGACGCTTCCCTATAGTTCTTCGCTGCCCGCCACCGATCCGGGCAAGCTTGAAGAGTGCCTCCGGGCCGGCGACGTGATTCGCCACTGCATGGAACAGGACATCAAGCCGCGCGATGTGATGACACGCGAAGCATTTGAAAATGCCATGACGATCGTGATGGCCGTTGGCGGCTCAACCAATGCCGTCATGCATTTGATCGCGATGGCCCGCTCGGTCGATGTGCCACTCACCATCGACGACTTCCAGCGCACCAGCGACCGCGTGCCGTATCTGGCCGATCTGCGGCCTAGCGGCAAGTATGTGCAGGAAGATTTACATCAGGTCGGCGGCACTCCGGCGGTGATGAAGCTGCTGCTCGAAGAAAAACTGCTCGTTGGCGATTGCCTCACAATCACCGGCAAGACCGTGGCCGAAAACCTGGCCAAGCTGCCGGGCCTCAAGAGCGGACAGGACGTCGTGCGGCCCGCGTCGAATCCGATCAAGAAGACCGGCCACATCCGCATCATGCGGGGCAATTTCTGCCCCGACGGCGCCATCGCCAAGATCACGGGCAAGGAAGGTCTGAAGTTTAGCGGCACCGCCAACTGCTTCGATGCCGAAGAAGACATGCTCGCCGCCATGCAACAGCACAAGATCAAGAAGGGCGACGTGGTCGTGATTCGCTACGAAGGGCCGCAAGGCGGACCCGGCATGCCAGAAATGCTTTCGCCCACGGGATCGATCGTCGGCGCCGGACTAGAGAAGGACGTCGCGCTGATCACCGACGGCCGCTTCTCCGGCGGCTCGGCCGGCTTCATCGTCGGGCACGTCACGCCCGAGGCCCAGGTCGGCGGCCCAATCGCGCTCGTGAAAAACGGCGATCGCATCACGATCGACGCCGAGGCGAACATGATCACGATCGACATTGCGGACGACGAACTGTCGCGCCGCCGCAAGGCCTGGACTGCCCCGCCCTACAAAGCCACCCGCGGCACGCTCTACAAGTACATCAAGAGCGTGAAGAGCGCTTCGGAGGGCTGCGTAACGGACGAATAGCGACCGCCTTCTGCTAGCAGCACCGGCGTTGCATCGTCGGACTAGACCCGCTACTCTCGCCGACGGCATTGAAGTGAAGCAGACTTGGCGATTCGTCAGTACCGCACGGAGGCGAATTCTGATGGGAGCAGTGAAGAAACTGTTGGCCGAGAAGACGCTCAAAGCGCGCGAGCGGCACAACAGCCGGTTGTTCGTCGATCTTTGCGAAAATATTCATATCCATTTTCGCGAATACCGACTGATTTTCTCGCTCGACGAATATTTCGAATTCGTGGACATCATTAATAAGTCGACGCGGGACGTACGTAACTACCTGTACAAGAATCCTGACTACAAAGAAGAAGCGTTTCCCACAACGCTCATGGTCGCTTGCGGAAGCGAGCGACAGCGGAAGTTCCTGCAAAACTCTCCGCAGCCGCACGAATCGGCCTATCACAATGACAAATTCGCGATCGAATTGCAGGAAGAGTTCATCACCGACGAAATCCATGTCCATTGGCGTAACCTGCGCGTGGTGCTGAGCCGCGACAATTTCAAAGATGTCGCCCAGGCGTTTACCGAGGCACGGCACAACTTGGCGAATTTTGAAGCGCGGCACGACTATCAGCGCCGCGCCCATTTCGATCGCGAAGTCGATGCCCTCAATCATGCCGGGCTGGATGGCGAGCGGGTTCAAGGAGTCGAAAAGCTGCCGCTAGAAAAGATCGTCTCCTATTGGTTCAAAGATACTGAAACGATGAAATCAACTTGGACGCGCAACAAAGTTTACATCGACGCGCTCAAAGCCCGCTTCATCAATAGCGAACCGGTCCCGCCTTTGCTCGTCACCCAGCCGAACGAAGGCGGCCTACACCACATTGTCAATGGCCACCACCGTTACCTTGCAGCCCACGAGGTGGGCCGGGCTTCCGTCGACGCCATCGTGATGCCGATGAAATTTGAGGACACGGAGGAGCTACGCAAAGCTGAGCTACTGCTCAAGTCGTTTGACGAAAAGACGGGATACCAATACGGCCTCACGGCCTTTCTCAACGACTATGTCGCGTACAAGTTGAACCGGTTCTACGCCAACGATTTTCGACATCGCCTTGCCGAAACACAGCAGCCAGCGGCGCGCACGCCCAAGGGAACCTGGAAGCGGCTCGTGAAGCGAATCGAGGACAAGTCTCGTAGCGTTCGAGAGCGCATGTCTTTTTCGCGTGCGGCGCGTCGCTCGGCGAAAGCTTCGAAAGCCGCATAAGCGTTGCAGAACATGGACGTGCCGCGAGTCGCCGCACGCCAAAAATCGGACCGCGGCCTCTTGCCGTCCCTGCCCCGCCCGCTACTCTCGCGCTATAATCTTGGGGTGCGGCTTCCGGTGCCGTTTGTTCCCACCCCGGCGCGTGCAATGATGTCCACTTCCACGATCGCGAAGCCCCAGACGCTGGCCGAGCTCCGCTCCAGCGGCTGGCAGTCTAAGACCGTCAAGCAAGAGATCCACGACAACTTTCTCGCCAAGCTCCAGGCTGGCGAGGAATTGTATCGAGGCATCGTCGGCTACGACGATACTGTCATCCCGGAAATGAACATCGCGATCCTCGCCCAGCACGACATGCTGTTTCTCGGCGAGAAGGGCCAGGCCAAGAGCCGGCTCATGCGGCTGATGGCGTCGTTTCTGGACGAGGAGGTTCCGTACCTCGACGATCCCCATATTCCGGTCCACGACGATCCCTTTCGACCAATCACCAAGCGCGGTCGACAATTGGTGAACAGTGTGCCGGCCGACGAAGTATCGATCGCCTGGTGGCATCGCGACGATCGTTATGCCGAGCGGCTTGCTCCCGGCACCAAGTTTGCCGACATCATCGGCGAGATCGATCCGGCGAAGCTGGCGGGCGGCGTAAGCATGGGCGCCGAAGACGCCCTCCACTTTGGGCTCATCCCGCGGCTCCACCGCGGCATCTTCGCGATGAATGAATTGCCGGAGCTCGATGAGCTGGTACAGGTCGGCCTATTCAATATCTTGGAAGAGCGCGACGTGCAGATCCGCGGCTACCCCGTAAAATTCGACATCGACGTGCTGATTCTATTCAGCGCGAACCCGGCCACCTACAACCGCTCTGGCAAAGTGATCCCGCAGCTCAAGGATCGCATCGGCTCAACGATTCATACGCACTATCCGCTGGAGCGCGATCTGGGCATCCAGATTGTTGAACAGGAAGTGGAGCAAAATGCGGATTGCGGATCGCGGATCGCGGATTCGGGAAGCGATGACGCAGACAGTCCGAAATCGGAAATCGGAAATCCGAAATTCCTCTCCGTCGTCGTGCCGTACTTCATGAAAGAGTTGATCGAAGAGATCAGCCGCTCCGCCCGCAAGTCGAAGTATGTCGATCAGCAATCGGGCGTGAGCGCGCGGCTCTCGATCGCTAACTATCGAACGATGGTCGCTTCGGCTCGGCAGAGAGCGGCCGTGCTCGCCGAGCAGCCAGCGGTGCCACGGATCAGCGACCTTGGACATCTTTACACCTCGTCGCTCGGTAAATTGGAGCTCGATATGATGGGCTCGCATCAAATGACGGAGCGGCAAGTGCTCGATGCCGTACTCGCTCAGGCCATTTCCACCGTCTTCGCCGAGTACGTCGACAAACATGGCCTCGCCGAGATCGCCGAGATCTTCTCGAAGGGCGTGAAGATCGAAGTTGGCGACATGCTGCCCTCCTCGCATTACGCGGCGCTCATCAAGCGCGTCCCACCAATTTGGGACAAGGCCTTCGAGGTCAACGCCAGCGACAACGAGGCGGTCCGCGCCTCGTGCATCGAATTCGTGCTGGCGGGCCTCTACGCCACCGACCGCATCAGCCGCAGCCAGCTGCGCGGGCGGATTGTATACGAGACCTGATTTGCTTAATCGCCTGCCGAGGGACGCGGGGCATTCGAATGACGAACCAGATGGACCACGAGGATTGGGCGGTATCCGAATACGTTCGACGGCGAACCGTGCGCATTCTCAACTTTACGGACAAGGCAGCCGGTGGCACGGGGGTAAAAGTGAATGCGGAGGGTCGATTCTTCATTGCAACCTGCGCACATGTGATGCCAGATGGGCACGAGATCCGACTCCTCGTACCAAATAGATCGAGCGCGTTCATTCGATCGTTTCGAAGGCGCGACGACGATGCGCGACTTGATTTGGGACTACTGGAAATCAGTCATGCTGACGCGCAGTTACTCGGTGGGTCATTTGTCGACGAAATCGCGACGAATATCACCTTCGACGACGAGTGGAAGACTGTTGTCTGCGGTTATCCGGGACAAATGATTGCTATTAGCGAGAAACGCAGTGAAACAACACTGGTCCGAACGTACGACTTTCGCTCCATGGTATTTTTTTCTGGAATGGTCCCTGAGTCGGAATGGCCGACGCACGGATTTGAGCGGCCCGTGGTAAAAGATGCAGAACTATTTGTGCACTTTTCAGCAAGTGCAGAACTTGAACAGGTCAATTTGCTGAATCGCCGTCAACATTGGCAGCGAGCGACTTGGGGGAGTTTAATCCCGCCGGAATGAGTGGTGGTGGAATTTGGTCCGATTCACGACCGATTGGAAAGCAGAAACTTTGGGAGCCGCATCCTCTTTTGCTGGGAATACAATCGACCGTGCATTCGAAACAAGGCTCGATGAGAGGAACTCGATTTTCGAAATGGGTCGAATTTGCGGGATTGAAGGTCCAATAATCACCGATCCACAAATCTTGGTTGATCGCTCATTTCCTGCTA
>DASYDU010000113.1:0-19092 GCA_036499445.1 Lacipirellulaceae bacterium | reverse complement strand
CCACGCCAAACTCGTCGGCCACGAGCTGGCGAACCTTCGTGTTGAGACCCTGGCCCATTTCGGTGCCGCCGGTCGTCACTTGCACCGTACCGTCGGTGTAAACGTTCACCAGCGCGCTGGCCTGATTCATGAACCGCGTGGTAAACGAGATGCCAAACTTCACCGGCGAGAGGGCGATGCCGCGGAGGCGCAAGCGATCGACTTGATTGGCTCGCTCGATGGCGGCCTTTCTCTGTGCATAATGCGAGCTGGCCGCGAGCGCGTCGACAATTTCTGGCAGGTGATTCTTAATGAACACCTGGCAGTAAGGCGTGAGGTTGCGGTCGCCACAACCGTACAAATTCCGCCGCTGAACTTCGAGCGCGTCAATCCCGAGGTGCTGAGCGATTTCGTGCATGATGTTTTCAATCGCGGCGATGCCTTGCGGCCCCCCGAAGCCGCGAAACGCCGTGTTGGGGGGATAATTCGTGAAGCAGACACGGCCGTTGATTTCGATGTCAGGAATGTAGTAAGAGTTCTCGGCGTGGAGCATCGTCCGCTCCATCACGGCCAGCGAAAGATCGGCCGCGGCGCCGCCGTCGGAGAAGAAGCTGGTCTTAAGCGCGAGAATCCGGCCGGCATCGTCGAAGCCGACTTCCCATTCGTTGCGGTAAGCGTGCCGCTTCCCAGTGGAGCACATATCCTCGTCTTTGTTGTAAATCAGTCGCGCCGCGCGGCCCGTCTTTTGAGCAACCAGCGCGGCCATGATCGCGGGGAGCGCAGCCTGCGTCTCCTTGCCGCCGAAGCCACCGCCCATTCGCTTGCAGATGCAAACGACCTGATGCTGCGTGAGCCCCAGCGCCTCGGCGACCACGACCTGAACTTCGCTCGTGTTTTGTGTCGACGAGTGAACTATCATTTGGCCTTGTTCGCCGGGATAAGCGATCGCGGCCTGTGACTCCAGGTAGAACTGCTCTTGGCCAAGGTTGTGGAATTCACCACGGAGTCGGCGCGGGGCCGATTTGAGAGCGGCCGCTGCGTCGCCGCGGGCAATTTGTCGCGCCGGGCCGATGAAGCGGCCTAGCTCAACGGCGCGCTCAATGGACAGGATCGGCTCGGTTGGAACCACGTCGATTTTGATGGCTTGCCGCGCCGCGCGAAGCGCCTCGCGCGTTTCCGCGGCGATCACGACCACAGGTTGTCCGACATATAGGACTTCACCATCGGCCAGCACCGGCTCGTCTTTGAAGAGCGGGCCAAAGTGCTTCTCGCCGGGGAGATCGTCCGCAGTAAAGACTTCGACAATGCCCGGGATCTGCCGAGCCGCGTCCAGGCTGATCGACTTTATCCGGCCGCTGGCGACCAAGCTGCCAGCGAAGCCGACCAGTAGCTCGTCCGCGCGCATCGGCAGATCGTCGAGATACGGCGCCCTGCCGGTCACGTGGCCGACTGCCGAATCATGCGGAATTATCTTGCCGACGTTTTGCATGGTGGTCGAGGTGGTTAATTTAAGGGTCCGACCCCATTATACGGCCGCCAGCGCCTGCTCGTGATAGAACTTCAATAGCACATTGCGGGTAAGTTGGAAACGATAATCGGCGCTGCCGCGAACGTCGCTAATCGGCGTAATTTCGCCGATCGCTACGCTGCCGGCCGCATGCATGGTCGATTCAGCGAACACTTTGCCGATCAGAAACGCCTCGGTCTTACGCGCACGGATTACGGTCGGCCCCACAGCTCCATAAGCAATGCGGGCTTCGGCGATCGTGTCGTCTTCGAGCCGCATCAAGATCGCGGCAGTAAAAGTGGAAATATCCAAGTCGCGCCGCCGCGAGACTTTGAACAAGCGGAACAAGTCGGTGGGGCAGGGGAGCGGCACGCGCACCCGCGTGAGCAGTTCGCCCAGCCGCAGATCAAACTTTTTGTAACCCTGATAGAATTCAGTGATTGGCACGGTTCGCGAACCGGCGGCGCTCGCCAACTCCAGCTCGGCCTCGGCGACGAATAGAAACGGCAGCGAGTCGGCGATTGGCGAGGCATTGATGATGTTGCCGCCGATCGTGCCGACGTGCCGAATTTGTGGTGAGCCGAAGATCGAGACGATTTTTTCGAATTCCGGGGCGGCCGCGTGGCAGACTTCTTCAATCTCAGTCCAGGTGGCGCGGGCGCCAGCGATTAGTACGTCATGTTCGTCTCCGAATTCAACCGCCACGCCTGTCAGCTCGGCAACGCGATTGAGATCGACGAACACATCGGGGTCGATCACGCCCTTGTTGAGCTGGACACCGACATCGGTGGCGCCGGCCACAACCTTGGCTTGCGGATGATCGCGAAGAATGGCGAGCGCTTCGGCCAACGAAGCGGGACCAAAGAATTGCCGCCGCCGTCCGCCAGAATTTGATTCGACCGCGATGCTCTCGTTCGACAAATCGACGAGATCGCTCAGTATCGCCGTCGGCGGATAAACGTCGTTCACACATTGAACGGCATCCACGTCGAGCGCCAGTCCTGCGTCGACGATCGGCACATAGCCCGTGCAGCGGCACAAATTGCCGGTCAGTCCATGGCGCAAATCTTCGTCACTGAGAACTTTGCGTTGCTCGAGCAAACCTGTCATGGCGACGACAAACCCGGGCGTGCAGA
This sequence comes from Lacipirellulaceae bacterium, assembly GCA_036499445.1. Taxonomy (GTDB): domain Bacteria; phylum Planctomycetota; class Planctomycetia; order Pirellulales; family Lacipirellulaceae; genus DASYDU01. Next base: position 16,470 of record DASYDU010000113.1, on the reverse strand, counting down.
AGCCGCATTGCGAGCCGTGGCACTCGATCATCGATTTTTGGACCGGCGTCAATCGACCGTCGCGGCTGAGTCCTTCGACAGTGACGATATGCGTTCCATCGAGCTGGAACATCCACTGGATGCACGAATCGACGGACCGATATTCTAAGCGATTATCGACGCGCCGGCCGATGAGCACCGTGCAAGACCCGCAATCGCCTTCGGAGCAAACAATCTTCGTGCCGACAAGCCCGAGCCGCAGCCGGAGGAAATCGCTCAGGCTGCGGAAGCAATCACCCGCGCCAATTTGATGGCGGCGACCGTTGATGGCAAGAATTAGGTGGTCGCGCATGAGGGAAGCCCCTCCTTGAATATTTGGCAAAGACAGGCAGCTTGCCGTCGACCGGTGGACAAGCGCGAATCTTAAGGTCGCCTGTAGATATCAACTATACCTGAAAGGCGGTCGGTCGCCCACCAATTGCCGTCCGAGGCCGCCGACGCAAACCAGCGGCGGCTCTCCCGAATGGTTCGCCCGGCTGAGCGGGTTTTTGGCTGCGGGTCCTAGGGATTATACGTGTCGTTCGCATGACCTGGCACGCCGTGGAGTAGCGCCTCATCGACGATCGGGCAGCGTTCTCGACCTATCTTTCAGCAGACTTTTATAGCGCCGTTGCGGCTCTTCCCTAGAGGCCGACGAGATGTCGTGCTCCTGCTTCGGTGTTCCGGTCGAAACGCGCGCGTGACGAGACACATGCATGGCCAGCACCCAAACCAGCTTTGCCGATCCGGGGATGTTGGCTTCACTCTTGAGCGAGGAGATTTTCTTCCCGCCCGAGCCCGAGTCGCTCGCCGAAACCGGCACGAGCGCGGTGTTGGTCGAGTCGCTCGTCCTAAAGTACCTGCTGCAGATTGGATCAACCACCGGCCGGGACATTGCCCGGCAGATTTGCCTGCCATTCGGAATCTTGGAAGATTTGCTGCTGGCGCTGCGCTCGCGGCAAGTGCTCGTGCACCAAGGCCAGGCACCGCTCAACGATTACTACTATGCGCTGACGGAACAGGGTTCGGCGCGGGCGCGGGCCGCTATGGAGGCCTGCGGATATGTCGGTCCGGTGCCGGTGCTACTCAATGACTATCTGGTGGCCGTCGAGGCACAGTCGATCCGGGCCGAAGCGATTCGCAAGGAACAATTGACGGCCGCTTTTCGCGGCATCAGCGTCGAGCCGGCGCTACTTGATCTATTGGGTCCAGCCGTGAACTCCGGGGCAGGGCTGTTTCTGTACGGCGCACCCGGAAACGGCAAAACCACGCTCGCCAAACGGATCACCGACTGCTTTGGGCAATACATTTGGATTCCGCGCACGCTGACCGAAGACGGCCAACTGCTCAAGCTGTTCGACGCGGCCTGCCACGAGTCGCCGGGCGCGAGCGACGAAAGTCTGATGACTTCGACTCGTGCCGACCAACGCTGGGTCAAGATTCGCCGGCCAACCGTGGTGGTCGGCGGCGAACTGACGATGGACAACTTAGAAATTCGTCACGATCCCGTGACCAACGTCGGCGAGGCCTCGATCCAACTCAAAAGCAATTGCGGCTGCTTGCTGATCGACGACTTTGGGCGGCAACGGATCGATCCGGCCGAGCTACTCAACCGTTGGATCGTGCCGCTCGAAAGTCGACACGACTACTTGACGCTCGCGACCGGGAAAAAGATTCAGGTCCCCTTCGATCAACTGATCATCTTTTCGACGAACCTCGATCCGCAGGACCTGACGGACGAAGCTTTCATGCGGCGGATTCCGTACAAGATCGAGGTCAAGAACCCGTCGGTGGCGGAGTTCAGCAAACTGTTTGAAGCCGCGTGCAAGACATATTCATGCCGATTTCATCCCGAGGCGGTTCAGTACTTATTGTCGACGCATTACACGCCACACCGGCGCTCGCTGCGGCGGTGCCACGCCCGCGATTTGCTCGCCCAAATCAGTAACTACTGTGCGTATCACGGCCGAGCTGTCGAGCTGCGACCCGATTACTTAGACCGTGTGATGAACAGTTATTTCACCGCGCCGGCGGCGAAGCAGCCGCCGCAATCCTAACGATCCGCGTTCGCCCCCATTTGGAAGAGTTGTCTTGCCATGCGATCCGATTTCCAAGTCAACGATGAGCCGCTGCCGGGCTACCGCATGATCGAGCGCTTGGGCGCCGGCGGCTACGGTGAGGTCTGGCGCGCCGAAGCGCCCGGTGGACTTACCAAGGCCATCAAGCTGGTCTTTGGTCAGCAACATGAGAAGCGGGCCACGCGCGAGCTCCGGGCGCTCGAATTGATCCGGCAGTTGCGGCATCCCTTCTTGCTTTCGCTCGAGCGGATCGAAGTCGTGGACGAACGGCTGCTGATCGTCACGGAATTGGCAGACGGCAGCGTCAAAGACCGCTTCGACGTCTGCCTTCAAAATGGTCTTCCCGGCATTCCGCGCGAGGAGATCTTGCGCTATGTGCGTGACGCCGCGGATGCTCTCGACTACATGAGCGAGCAGCATGGGCTGCAGCACCTCGATATCAAGCCGGAGAACCTCTTGATGCTGGCGGATCACGTCAAGGTGGCCGACTTCGGTCTGGTCAAGGACGTCAAGCAGTCGTCGGCCTCGCTGGTGGGAGGGATGACGCCGCTCTATGCCGCGCCCGAGGTATTTCGCGGGCTGCCCGGCCGACAGAGCGACCAATACTCGCTGGCAATCGTCTATCAAGAAATGCTCACCGGGCGACTGCCATTCGTTGGTGGCAATGCGGCCGAGCTGACCCTGCAACATTTGAATGATGAACCCGATTTGTCGTCCTTATCCGGAGCGGAACGGTACGTAATCTCGCGGGCGCTTTCGAAAGACCCGAGCCACCGCTACGCGACATGTCGCGAGTTTGTTGAGGCACTTGGTAAGTCGGCGACCAGCTTCGCGGATGCGCCGGCCACCCAGCCGGCTCCGGCACCGACGTCCTTCTCCAGCCGCTTCGCGGAGCCAGCGGCAAAATGGACTGCGCCGACAGAGTTCTTCGATGACGAAATCGCTTGCGGCCCCAAGGGCAATCATTTGCTGCTTGAACCACTGCCGGTTGACGAGACCATCATCGACCTGCCGCCGATCCAAGTAGATGGCGGCACGTTTCGGCCCGCTCCGGTATTGTTCCTTGGAATTGGCGGAGCGGCGGGACGTGTACTGCGGCATTTACGCGGCCGGATGAACCAACTATATGGCGACGAGCCAATCCCGGCAGTGCAGATGCTGCTGGTGGACACTGATCCACAGGCGCTAGCCGACGTGACGGGAATCGACCGACCGGGGTTGACGCTTGAAGAGACGCTCAACATTCCGCTGCGACGTCCGCAGCATTACCGTGAGCGGTGGGATCAATTATTGTCTTGGCTTAGTCGCCGCTGGCTCTACAACATACCGAAATCGATGCGGACCGAAGGCCTTCGCCCGCTCGGCCGCTTGGCGCTGGTGGATCATGCTCGCCAAACCTGCCAGCGGATTCGGCGGGGAATGATGCAGGCCATCGAGCCGGATGCCGTGACCGCCTCGACCGCGATCACCGGGCACGATTTCCGCAATGACATGCTCCGGATTTACATCGTGGCCTCGGTATCGGGCGGGACCGGCAGCGGCGCGGTGCTTGACGTGGCCTATGCCGTCCGGGCGATGCTCAAGAAGATTGCCGTGCCGCAAGCCACCGTGACCGGCATCTTGACCCATTCGACGGGCCGCGATCCGCGACATTGTGAACTCGCGCGGGTCAACGCATATTCCTGGCTGACCGAGTATCATCATTTTCATCAACCTGCGATGGCGTACCCGGGCGATGCCTCGTGCGGTCTGCCGCCCCACGAGCCGGGCGTGAGCGGGTTCGACCAAACGTACTTTGTGCACCTGGGCGACGGTCTTGAGGAGCGGGAATTTGACCAAGCCGCGCGGTCGGTCGCCGATTACTTGCTGCTCGACGCGTTATCGCCGGCGCAAATTCTGCTGGACGCCTGCCGAGCGCAATCCGCGGCGCCGACCGATCAAGCCGAGAAAGAAAAAGCCGGTACCAACCTTCGCTCCTGTGGAATTCACCGCCAGGTAGCTGTTTGCAGCGAACTTAGCGAGGTGGCAGCAGGAATGGTGGGCGCGCGCCTGCTTGCCGCTTGGCAGGACGGCGACGCACTGGCGGACCATCGTTTGACAGCAGGTCAAAGCAGTGCTGCGAGGTCGGTCCCTGGCTCGCTCGATGAAGCGGACCCGATCCGCGCCGAAGCAAAAGATTTGATTGCGCGGCTCCAGCTAATGCCTGCGGGAGTTGCCGCGAATGCCCGCTCGCTCGTCGAAGCCCAGCTTGGTTGTGACGCAGGGACATTCCTTCGCAATTGGCTCGCGGAGCGCATTGCGTCCAACCAGGACAACGATGCGCGACGATGGGAAGTCGTAGATGACGTCTTCGGCGCTGGACAAGCGGTGGGCGATGGCCAGCGCAGGCCCTCGCTGCTCGGACAACTGGTGGCAGACATTGTGCAGCCATTGGCAGAGAAACTCGGCGGTGACATTCGCCGCTGGGTAATTCAGCGGCTAGATCTACCGCCGAGCCGGTCTGCGGGCGCACGCCGCTCGGCCCAGTGGATGCAGCAACATCTCGAATCGGTGCTGGGGGAGGTGCAGCGACATTGCGGGCCGTTGTCTGCGACGTTGGTCGAGCTGCGCCAACCGGCGCAGCTTGCGCCCGCTCCCGGTGCCACGCCCGCCGAAACCGCTGTCGCCGAGGCCACCTTCGATCGGCTGTCTCACTATTTTGAATTGCGGCTTGACGAACTTGCGCTGCGGGCGGCGGAGCACGTTGCGCGGGTCGTGCTGGCGGAACTCAAAGCTGTCGGCGACGACTTGACGGCATTTGGCCGCGAGCTGATGCAAATTTCAACTGCCAAACGTCCCGCGGCGACGCCCGGCGTGCAGTCGGCTGCCGACGATTCGGCGCTCGACACCGCCGGCCAGCAAATCATCGGAATGGTGCGGACGCATCTTGGCGAATTGGCCGCGACGGCCGACGCACGCTTGCAGCGCGACTTCCTCGACGGCCAGGGTGGATTGTTCCAAGTCGTAATGCGCGGCGGACGTCCCCGGGCGCAACTTTCGGCCAAGATTCAAGAGGTTTCGCGGAATGCCGTCCAGGACTGGTGGGCCGATACCAGTAATTTGCGGAACGATCTGGCCGGCGCCGATCGCAAGCAAGCCGGCGACACAAAGCTGCGCGCCGCGATCGAGGCGGCGACGCCCGCGGCGCTTCAGCATGGCGGCGCACGGCGCGTAGTCGCCGTCCTCCCGCGCGGTACGGACGTAGCATCGAAGGCGAATGAGTTGTCGCAATCGGCGGGTGTGAGCATTTCGGCGGTTGAGGGTAGCGAGGACAATATGACGCTCTGCGTCGAAGCCGAACGCTTGTCGCTGACACATCTCGCCGTAAGCCTGATCGAGCGACGACGCGACAGCGTGGAATTTGCCAAGCGCGTTCATAGCCGGTCGGACATCGCTTGGACGCCGCTCGTTGCCGTTCAAGTTGAGCGTATGGAAGAGATGCCGTCGGGCGTTACGACGGTATCGATGGCGATGGACCCAGCGGTGCGGCAAACTGAGGTGCTGTAGGCGTCCATTCAAGGGACTGAATTCACAAGTAGAGAATTGAAGTTGAACCTGACGTTAGCATATTGAAATTGGTTGATGAACTAATTCTTGAATTGAAGACCATGTCGACATCAGTTGCAGCAAAAGAGCGAGTTTCCTGGATGCTGAGCGGGCAATTGTCCGACGATCAGCCCGTCCGGCATTTGCCCATCGACTCGTGTCCGTACCTGGTCGGGCGACAGGCCGAAGCGTCACTCTCGATTCCCAGCGCGACCGTCTCCCGCCGCCACGCGGAGCTTGACGTGGTCGACCAGCATCTCGTGCTGCGCGATTTAGGCAGCACCAATGGCACCTCAGTCAACGGCATCCGCATTGAAGAGGCGTGTGCCGTGCATCACGGCGACTTGCTGCAGTTTGGGCAGGTTGTGTTTCGCGTGACAAAACAAAAGAAAGAAAGCATCCTGAAGACGATCCTGGACGACTCTTGCGACCGCGCGCTGGCACTCATCCAGTTTGATCAGTTGGTCACGGAGCGGGCCGTCGTGCCGCATTTTCAGCCGATCGTTGACATGCGGGACGGTCGAGTATTTGGCTATGAAGTCTTGGGCCGGAGTCGGCTGTTTGGGCTGAAGGACCCGCGGTCGATGTTTGCCGCCGCCAAGGTCCTCAACATGGAAGGCGAATTAAGCCGTATTTTGCGCGAGGAGGGAGTCCGCCACGGGCAGGTCCTGGGCGGTGAGTACGTGCTATTCGTGAATACCCATCCGGCCGAGATGGACGACATCGATCTGCTCGTCTACTCGCTGCACGAGTTGCGCGGTCTGGAGCCGACCCGCCGGATGGTGCTGGAAATTCACGAGGCCGCCGTGACAAGCTGCGCCGTCATGCGCCAGCTTCGTGCCGCGCTGGTGGATCTCCAGATCGGTCTGGCTTATGACGACTTCGGCGCCGGACAGGCACGGTTGGTGGAATTGGTCGAGGTGCGTCCCGACTATCTGAAATTCGACATGAAGCTCGTTCAACACCTGGAAACGGCGCCGCCAGAGCGGCAGAAAATGCTCGCCAGCCTGGTGCAAATGGTCCGCGACCTGAAGATTCGGCCGCTGGCCGAGGGGATTGAAACGATCGGCGATCACGAGATTTGCCGGCGGATTGGTTTTGACTGCGCACAAGGCTACTTGTACGGCCATCCGGCTTTGCCGAAGACGCTCTTGCAGCAGCCCCAAAAAGAAGTCGCCGCGACAGCCGCGAAGATCAACGCGGCCGCCAACGCGGTGCTGGCCGCACCACGAATCGCCCCGCGCTTCCCAGGCAATGAGCGGCCAAGTTAGCGAACTCTCGTCCTCGCGCTCTTCAGCCGAACCAGCCGCGCTTCATGAAAGCCTTGCGGGCCGAAGCTTCATCCGCCTCGATATCAAAGAGCTTATCGAGCTTCGTGATCTTGAAGACCTCGCGAATATCGGGCGAGATACCGCACATCTTGAGCTGCGCCTTGAACTCCTTGCACTTCTTTTGCACGAGCACCAATTTGCCGAGCATCGACGAGGACATGAACTGCACGTTGCGAAAGTCGAGGATCACGCGCTCTTCGGTGGTCTTGTTCAACAGGTCGATCAAGTCCTTGCCAAGCTCCTCCAATTTGTTTTCATCCAGGATCCGCGCATCCATAAAGAGCACGGTCATGATGCCGTCTTTGGAGTAGCTGTTGAGCGTCGTACTGGCAGCGCGAGTGGAGTTCGGGAGCGCCATGGGCTGAGACGTGCGGCGAGGGGAATGGAATGGCTAGCATGAAAGAATAGTCGATCCGGGGCCGATTGGCAATCAGCCGGTTGAGCCAGTTGGCAGAATTTGCGAGGCGCCAGCTCAGCAACTGACCGTCAATGCCTGCTGTACGAGAGTGGCACCGCTGCCGCCGCAGGCCCGGCATTGCTGGCATTCTTGCCCGCGGCCGGTGGACGAACCAGCGTCACGGATCGCTGGATATACGTATGCCGATCGTCGCCTTGCTGCGTCACTTGCAGGCGCCCCTCCAGGAAATCAAACTTCCCGACGACCTTGGCTACGCTCGGCACAAGTTTCAGCAGCTCATTCGCCGCATCCAGTTGCGGATTCGGGTGATCCTTGTCTGTTTTCGCCGCGGCAATGCCCACGAACATCGACACCATCGCCCCCACTTTATCCAGCGATTGGGCCGCGTTGCGGATATTCTCGGCCACGTCGTTGTAGCAGACTGAGCGGACCGGTCCCTCGATCTTCAACCCGAATCGTTGAAACTGGGCCGACTGGTCGATGCCGGCCGATTTGCCGTTCCACGTATCGAGCACGCGCTCGACCGCCTTCGGCTCCGATCCGATGATCATCCAGCCCTCATGGAAGCCAATCACCGGCCGCTTCCCGACGATCGACAGCATCGACGCCGAGAGCTCTTCAAAACCTTCGATGTCTTTGCACTCGGCCAGCTGCAGCTGCTGGGCCTTGACCGCCGGGAACTGATCGAGCGCGTCGACCAGTTTGTGGAGCAGCTCGTGAATTCGCTCGGGCTTCTGGCAACGCAGCGCGACCACGTGCTGATGACCGCCCGTGGCCGAATCAGCCGGCAGCGAAATCGAAATCCTCTCGCCGCTAAAGGCCTGCAGAACGTCCTCGTCCAAATGCACGCCCAGCTTGTCCTGAACCGCGGCAAACTTCTCAAGCGCAGGGCCTGACTCAGGAACATTGTCTTTCACAAACGACATCACCCGCTCGTAAATCGGGTGCAGATTGATGCCCATCCCAAGCGAATAGGAAACCGCATCGGCCGGGACCAGCCGCTCCCAATGCTCAAATGCCTGGCCATTCTCCACCGCGCTGGCCAGCGCCTTCGAGTCGGCGTCTGGCATCATCTTAATCAGAGAAGTCTTGCAATTCTTTTGTCCGTCGGTCGAAGCCGAGACGACGGTGTAATCCAGAATCGATACCTCGTCGACGATCTGCTCCATCATCGTCGCCGCGCGATCCGCCTTGGCGTCGCCGTGGCTCTGCTCGCGAATAAACTGCCCGATGCCGTGGAGTTTCGAAAATAACTGTCGGCCGTCAAAGAAGACCAATGCGTCTTCTGGCTCCGGCAACTGCTTGAGTGCCTGCACCAGCCGCGGGTCGGAAAATTTCGACGCTTCGCCCGACCCCTGCAGCATGGCCAGACTGCGCCGAGCCATAGCGTCCGAGGATGCGAACAGCAGCACGTCGCCTACCCGAGCAATCGTCGGGCTGTATGGAACGCCCGGCGGCAGGTGCAACGTTGTCACTGTCGTCGTGCCCACTTGTTCGCTCGCGACCGACACTTTGTCGCCGGCATGCTTGACCGCAACATCGAACAGATTCTTCACGCATTGCTCACAATTGACCGCGACCTCAGGCGTCAACCGCAGCAGCAGCAAGTGAACGCTGAAGGGCCCGTCCATTTCCTGGGCAAAGACTATTTCCTTGGCGTCGGCGAGCGATTTGACATCGATCGGCGCCAGCGCGGCCTTCAACTCTTCGGCAACCGATTTCGCCGCGTCGAGATCCTTTTCCTTCACCCGATTGGTAATGATCGTGCTGATCCGCTCAACGAGTTTTTCATCTTGGACAGTTTGCCAGATATCGGCGAAGTACGCCCGCTGGAAATCCCGCTTGGGATTGTGCTGGGCATGAATGGCCATGTAGGCGTCGGCCGGCACGGCCTGACGCAGATCGATCGCCGCGGCGGGCTCGGTGGCAACGACACGCGTTGCCACGACGAGCGACAGCGCGAGGCACAACGCATAAGCATTTCGAGACGCATTCATCGTTCGATCCTCCCAACAAAGAATTCCATCATGACGGATCGTGACCGCCAGCTGCCGCTACCAGCATCTTAGCGCTAATTCGCCACGCAACCAGCGATCTTGGACAAATTCCCATCCGAGATCCTGGAAATTAGCCAGATCGTCGCGTTCCGCGGGGCCTGATATTTCGCGCATATTCCCTGCCGCGCGGTAAAATGCGACGCCAAATGTGGGCGGTATGGAGGCGCGCCGGCGAAATGGCTCAAAAGGCAGCAACCATTCATGGGACCAGCAGCTTGCAATTCGATACGCTTCATTTTCTTACGCACCTCTCCTTCTTAGGACCACCTTATGACACCTGATCGGCGACAGTTCCTCATCTTTTCCGGCGCCGCCGCCTTGGGCGCACCGATACTCAGCGCCGCCCAGTCGAGTCTGCTCGACAAGCCCGCGAGCACTCCCTGGCATCAAAAACTCAAACGCGTCGGCCAGGTGAATTTCAACGAGCGCGATCCGCTCGAACTCGATGTGAACGCCTGGGCCGATTACTGGGCCGATCTCGCGGTCGATGCCGTTCTGGTCAGTGTGACGGGCATGGTCGCGTTTTATCCGAGTGGCGTTCCATTTCATCGCAAAACGCCCTTTCTCGGCAACCGCGATCTGTTCGGCGACTGCTGCTCGGCCGCGAAACAACGCGGCCTCCGCGTCATTGCCCGCTTCAGCCCCGATCTTCAGTGGGAAGCGGCGCTCAAGCCCCATCCCGAATGGTTTCGCCGCGATCGCGATGGGAACTCTGTCCCGCATCTCGAAGCGCCCGGATTGTTTTACACGTGCATGTTCACAAGCTATTTCACCGAACAGACGCCGGCCATCATGCGAGAAACAAATTCCCGCTACGACGTGGATGGGCTCTTCACCAACGCCTGGCCGCCGCTGGAAGAATTGCCGGTGTGCTATTGCGACGCCTGCAAAGGACAAGCAGATCCCGGCACGTCGGCATTTCTCGATCGGCATACGCAGCGCGCGGTCGAGTTATGGAAACTCTTCGATTCCATCGCTAAGGAAAAGCGTCCCGAAAATCTCTACTTCGCCAATCTTGGCGGGGGTGTTCGCGCGATGATCAATCTCAAAGTCCTCGGCGAGCAATGCTTTTGGTTCAATTGCGATAACCAGGGCCGGGGCGGCGAGAGTACTCCGGCCTGGGGCTGCGCCCAACAAGGCCGCGTCGCGCGCTCCGTGATGAAGGGTCGCACCACGACCAACGTCACGGGCGCTTGGGCCACCGGAAAAGTCAAATGGCGCAACACCGCCAAAACGCCCGCCGAGACCGAGATGTGGATGGCCCAGACCGCCGCCAGCGGAATGCGCATCTGGTATCACTGGATCGGCGGCCAGACCGGGCTTGGCGAAGACCATCGCTGGCAAGAGCCAGGCCGACAATTCTGCCACTGGATGGCCCGCCATGACGAGCATTTTACATACAAGCAATCCATCGCAAACCTCGGCGTCGTCTTCGCGCAGCGCCCCAATTCACTCTACACCCCGCCTGCGGCCGGAACTGGCGGCTACGCGGAATACATGCAAGGTCTCTACTATGCACTCCTCGAAGGCCGCTTCTTCTTCGATTTCGTCCACGAAGACGACCTTGGCCCGGAGACTCTGAAGAAATACGCCGCCTTAATTTTGCCCAATGTCGCGCTGCTCAGCGACGCACAGTGCCAACAGTTAAAGGCCTATGCCGATGGCGGCGGCTCGCTGCTTGCGACGTTTGAAACCGGTCTCTACAACGGCGACGGCAAACCACGCAGCGATTTCGCCCTAGCCGACTTATTTGGCATCAGCCGCGCCGCCGAGGTCCAGGGGCCCGACGGGAATTCGTTTTTCGCCCGCGTCGAACGGCCGCACGAAATCCTTCGCGGCCTGGGCAACACAAATCTATTGCCGGGCGCCGAATATCGCGTTCCGCTCAAGGCCACGCGCTCGCCCGTGCTGACGGTCGTGCCCCCGTACCCAGCCTATCCGCCGGAAAGAGCCTACGCACCGGTCGCCCGCACCGACGAGCCGGCCGTTGTGATTTCCGAACAGGGCCATAGCCGGCGAATCTACTTTCCCGGCGACATCGAGCGCACCGCCTGGCGATCGGGAAACACTGACGTCGCGCAATTGCTGCAGAATTCCGTTCGCTGGATGTTGCGCGCAAAATCGCCGGTCTCTGTGGACGGCGAGGGAGTCGTCGAAATGTTCGCCTGGGAAACCGATCCTGGCTTCGCCATTCACATTCTCAACTACAACAATCCTAACCTACACAAAGGCTGGATCCGCCGGCATTATCCGCTCGGCCCGCAAACCGTGAAAATGGAAGTGCCGGAAGGAACCAAAATCGCACGCGTTCAATTGCTGCGCGCCGAGAGGGATGTGGAGTTCAAGCAAACCGGCGCGATCGTGCAATTCGTTGTGCCGACAGTGAACGACTATGAAGTCGCGGCCCTGACTGTCGTGTGATTTGCGTCGTTACGATCTGCATCGTCTCCCCGCGCGTTACCAGTGGCCGGCGTGCGCGCCACCGTCGATGTTCAGGGTCTCTCCCGTCACGAACCCGGCCGACTCCAGGTACAGCACCGCGTCGACCACTTCCTGAACTTCGCCCATCCGTCCCATTGGATGCAACTGGGCGAGGAAGGCGTGCGTTTCGGGCGGATGCATCGGAGTCTTGATAACGCCCGGCGCGACCGCGTTCACGCGGATGCCCTTGTCCGCGTATTCGATTGCCAGCGACCTTGTGACCGCGTAAAGTCCACCCTTCGTAAGCGACGCTAGCGCCGACGGGACGCCTTTCACGGGTTGATGCACGAGCGTTGTCGTAATGTTCACAATATGCCCGCTTCCCTGCGTAAGCATCGGCCGAACGGCCCGCTGCGAGACGTGGAAAAACCCGGCCAGGTTTAGCGACAGCATGCCAGCGAAGTCGGTCGCGGTGTACTCCGTGAATGGCTTGGCGATGAACATCCCGGCATTGTTGACCAGCGTATCCACCCGGCCGAACTTCCCGATCGCGCCCTCGATCACCCGGTCGGCAATCGCCGGGTTCGTGATGTCGCCGGCGATTGCAAGTACGTCCGCCGAAGCATCTAGTTTGATAGACCGGGAGTTGGCGACGACGCTGTAGCCGCGGTCGAGAAACCCTCGGACCAAGCCCGCGCCGATCCCCCGCGACGCCCCGGTAATGATGGCGACCTTGCGTTCAATACTCATGACGAGCCTCCTAATGAACCGTCATTCCCGTCGGCGCGAATCGGTATCAGCGCTCGCACCTTGGCCGTCCGGATTCTTTAATGGACGAGAAATGGCCAAAGGACTTGACCTCGCAATTTTACCGAAGTTGGGTCGTTTCGCCAGGATTCGCTGTGCCGAGCGCCGTGCGGCCAAGCCAATAAACTGCTGCTTTGGCGACGCGATTTCTGGCACGCAGAAAACGCCGCGTCTCACTTCGAAAAAACGTTTACCTTGGCAGCGCGTTCACTACGTTTCGGACGTCGACAAGTAGATCACCGGAAATTTCGACCTGATACTGTCCCAGAGCGAAGATCCACGATTCAGTCAGTCCCTTCGTCGCGCGCCTGGCGTTGGAAATCGTGAAGCTTTTGGTTATAGCAGGCGATCACTTCTTTACGGCGGAGCATCCCCAACAGCTGGGATGAATTCTCAGCGCTCACGACCGGCAATTCGTCCAGGTTCAACTCTGTGAATCGCTTCAAAGCGGTGTTTAAATCGTCCCGTGGTGTCACGGAAACCACGCGCGTTGTCATCACGTCGCGCGCATTGGCCAGCTCCCAGACGGCGTCGTTAAAGAGATGCGAGCGCACGTCATCCGAGGAAAATATCCCGACGAATCTGTCTTTCCCGTCGACCACGGGGAAATAGTGCTGGCGCGAAGCTGCAATCAATTGAACAATGTCTCGCAAAAGCATGCCCTGAAAAACTGTCGCGCGCTGCTCCAGAGGAACATCGGTAACGTTGATTCCTTCCAGCACATCGACCATAAAATCGCCACGATGGGCTGGCGATTCGAGCCGCGAGGCAAGTTGCTCGTGGTATAGAGTCCAGCGATGGCAGAGCACAAAGCATAAAGTTGAGACCCACATCGTCGGCAGCAATAAGCCGTAGTCGCCAGTTAGTTCGCCGACCATGATGATCGTGGAGATGGGAGCATGCGCGGCCCCGGCGAAAAACCCGGCCATGCCCACGATCGCGAAGATCTGCGGCTGCGGGACTAGCTGCGGCCACAGACCGTGCAATGCCAAACCAACCGCGGCGCCGGTGCAGCCGCCAATGACCATGGACGGTCCGAACACACCGCCCGATCCGCCCGAGCTGATGGTCATCGACGTCGTCAAGATTTTGAGCAACGCCAATGACAACAACAGTGATACGCCCAAAGAGCTTGGATCCGTTAGCGCAGTCTGCAAAACTCCGTAACCGGTTCCAAGAACGGCGAGCGAGCGAACGTCGCCGCCCCGTGACCAATACAGCATCAAGCCAATAACACCGGTGGCCGCCGCGCCGAGAACCGGCCGCAGCCAGGCGGGCAATGGCGACGCCTTAAACAAGCGGTGAATGCCGTAAAACCACTTGATAAACAGCACAGCCACGACCACCAGGGCCGCCGCCAGCAAGGTCATTGGAATCAGTTCCAAAACGGAGCTCATCTGAAACTGCAATTGCTTGCCAAATAATGGCAAGAATCGCACGTCCGCCGGTAACCAGAACGAGAACACGCTGTAGCTGATCGTCGAAGCCACCGCCGCCGGAACAATCACATCGCCTTCCAAATCGGCGCCACGGTACAAAATCTCGGCCGCAAACAGAGCACCGGCCAGCGGCGCGCGAAAGATCGCCCCAATCCCGGCGCCCATGCCTACAGCCAAAAGAATCCGCCGATCGCGAGCCGGCAGTTTGAGGATGGTGCCGAGGTAAGAGCCGAAACCCGCGCCAATCTGCGCGATCGGGCCTTCGCGGCCGCCCGACCCGCCGCTCCCAATCGTCAGCGCGGATGCCACGAGCTTGATGATGGGAACAATCGGTCGAACATATCCCCGCTTATGATGAAATGCGGCGATCGCGGCATCCGTTCCATGCCCTTCCGCTTCCGGAGCGAAGCGAATGACGAGAATTCCTGACAGCAGCCCGCCGATCGAGATCATTGCGATCAGGCTGAGCGGTGAGAATTCCGTATGAGTCGGAGCAGCAAAGATTCGATTTTCACCCGCGGTCTCTGCGGGGACGTAGCCGGCAGTCTGCTCCAACGCAAAATGACGTATTGATTGACTGGCAATATCGAAGGCAATGGCGCCAAGCCCGGCCACGGCGCCAACGATAACCGACAACAGCAGCCACTTTCCGGTCGAATGAAGCGGCGCGAAATACTTCAAGATCAAGGACATCCTCTTGATTTCGAGTCTCAAATGGTTGCGTCGCAGAACACTTCCGGAGGATCGAGAATGGCGGCAAATACCCCGCCAAAGAATATGATTCGACCGACGTCGAAAGCATTCGGTCGAGCGTATTCCTGAGAGCCGAAACTACCACATTTGCTGCATGGCATCTATGGCCGCCAGGAGCGACGTATTGGCGTACCGGCGGCGCTCTCTTACGTAGACGGCGGGGCAGTACTGATCCTCGTCGATCACTTGCAAGGACATGAACCGCTTGCCGGCGTCGGGCAAGGTGATCGTCGCCGGCCCAGCATCCAGGTCGAAGACCGCCGCGGAATAGAGCGTGTCGCGATTCATGCGGATGACCGTCTGCTTGTCGATCGGCGTTGGTTCGCGGTTATGATGAAACTTGCCAAAGCCGCCGTCCTTCACGGCGACGTTGCTGAAGTACAGATCGCTTTCGGCCCGCGGAAAACTCTCGACCGTGACGAAGACGGATTTCGAATCATCTGCGGCTATCGCAGCTAGACCACCCACGATGACGAGAATCGCGGCGGCGAGTCGGAGTTCCATGATGACTTCTCCTTACCTTGGGTGCTCACTTCATCTTCTCAATGTCCGGCAGTTTCCACGTCTTATCGAACAGCGGCTTTTCAGGGCCGTAGAAGCGGAAGAGAACTTCGAACTTCCCGTCGGCGTTGGTCGGAATCCAATTCGACTCCTTGCCTTCCGGGGCTTTCGGTCGGAAATAGGTATTCACCGAACCATCGGCGTTCCTCTGAAGATCGGGGGTGTTGGACGAACGGCTCGACCACTTTTGGTCGCGGATGAGCGCATGAGTCGCGCGGTCGTAGACCGTCGCCGACCAGTACAGCTTGACCGGGGCGCTCGCCGGCACGGTCAGGCGGTACGTGCTGCCGCCGTCAAAAGAATTGCCGTCCTTGTCCTTGATGGTCATCAAGTAGAACTGACCAGCGCCCAGATGCTTGGCGCTGAAGTAGGCCATGGAATAGGTGATCCCGCGGCCGTCTACGGGATAGCTCTCCGGCTTGGCGAAGAAGTTCGGCATTCCCTCGGCCACCTCCGCTGACGCGGGCAATGCCCAGTGTGTGCCTTCGTTGAACGGCGGGACGAAGACCGCCTCATACCACATTTCGAGTAGCGCATGAGCCTCGCGCGCCGCGTCGTCCAAGACCGACTTGGTCTTCGCATCGGGGTTGAACGGCTTGCCCTTCTCGATGCCGATCGACTTGAGCATGTCGATCATCGCCTTGTCGCGTGTCAGCCACGGTTCGACCTGCACGATGCGATCGAGCGACTCGAAAAAGCGGACGTCGTAGGGAATGGTGGCGTCGAACATGACGCCGTGCGCATCGACGAATGTCGTCTGCGGGTTCTTTTTTGCCAGAGCGAGCGGATAGAACTTGATGCGATTTCCGTAGGCGACGGCCTTAGCGATGTCGGCGTCGCTGCCGCTCTTGAGATTCGAACGGAGGATGGCGAAGCCCTGGAATGTATCAGACGGAAGCGGGATGTAGCCGTCGGGAATCTTCTCCTTATAGCCTGGCGGAACGATGAGGTACTTGCCGCCCTTACCCTTGTCCATGCCGGCGGGGCCAACGTCTTCCAGCG
>DASYDU010000112.1:0-13779 GCA_036499445.1 Lacipirellulaceae bacterium | reverse complement strand
TGGACTGCTCCGGCTGGACATTGCCGCCCACGGCCGTGATCGCCACCACTTCAAGACTCGGATCCGCTAAAGCCAAGCAGATGGCGACGGCATCGTCGATGCCGGGGTCCACGTCGAGAATGACTTTTTTGGCCATCGGCGTTATTGCCCGCTCCGCCTCTTCTCACTCGGCTGAGTTAGCCGAAGTCCGCCGGGCCGAAATCTCCGCCGGGGCATTTTAAGGCCGCCACCACCAAATCACAACCCGGCGCCACGACTCGGGTGGCACGGACACTTGCCCGCCACTATGCTCAGCCATGGAACTTATCTTTCTCGGGAGGTGTCCGTGTGCGTAGCACAAGAGGCTAACCAACGCCGTAGTTTCATCCCACGCCGCCGGCTCCGATGACTGAAAACATCACCTCAATCCTGGGCCGACTCGCCGCCGGCGAAAGTCTCTCGATGCACGAGATGGCCGCTGCCATGAATGCGATCATGGACGGACGGTGGTCTGAACGGCAAATTGGCATGTTTCTGACTGCACTGGCTGCCAAAGGCGAGACAGTCGACGAGGTGGCAGGCGCGGCGGCCGCGCTCCGCGGACACATGACGCCGATCAAGAGTCGCCACGCCGAGCTGCTCGATACGTGCGGCACCGGCGGCGGCGGCTCGACGCTGTTTAACGTCAGCACCACGGCCTCGATCGTCGCCGCCGCAGCCGGCGTCCCGGTTGCTAAGCACGGCAACCGCAGCATCACTAGCCGCAGCGGCTCGGCCGATGTCTTGGCCGAGCTCGGCGTCGACATTAACGCCACAGTCGCTCAAGTCGAAGCTTGCCTCGACGAGCTGGGCCTCTGCTTCTGCTTCGCACCGCTCGCGCATCCCTCGATGAAGCACGTCGCCGCCGTCCGCAAGAGGCTAGGCATCCGTACGATTTTCAACATCCTAGGTCCGCTCGCCAACCCGGCCGGCGCGTGCTACCAGGTCATTGGCGCCGGACGGCCTGAACTGCGGCCGCTGCTGGCTGGCGCGATGGCCAAGCTCGGCACCAAGCGTACGCTCGTCGTTTCCGGTGAAGATGGCGTCGGCGACGTCACGCTTGCTGCCGCGACCTACGTCACGGAAGTCGTCGCACTCGCTCTCCTTTCGGGAGAAGGCCAAGGGGAGGGGCTTCGCGAGTTCACCTGGACGCCCGAGGACTTTGGCATTCAGCGGCAGCCGCTCGACGGACTTTCCGTCGCCGGCCCCGCCGGCAGTGCCGCCCTGATTCGCCGAATACTCGCCGGCCACCCCGGTCCGGGTCGCGATCTCGTAATCCTCAACGCCGCCGCGGGTATTTTGGCAGCGGGCCACGCTTCTGGTCCGCTCCCGGCAGCCGCGCTGGCCGCCGGTGCCATCGACTCCGGCGCCGCCCGCGAGCTACTGGTCCGCCTGGTGGATTTCTCACACCAGGACCGCTGAGCTTGTTGAACGTTCGGCGTTCACGCTCCAGCCAGAATTTCAATAGCCCTTGCGGGCCCTGTGCCCGGTAGCACGTATATAATTCTCGGCGAAGTAACGATCAGAGTGCTCCACTGGATGCTTTAATGCCTAAGCCCGCGCCCATCATTTTCACGATTGGACATTCAACGCGGACCATCGACGAATTGGTCGCGATGTTGCGGACGCACGGCGTCGAGCGTATCGTCGACGTCCGGACGATCCCGCGATCGCGTCACAATCCACAGTTCAATCGCGAGGCCCTCCGCACTTCGCTCCACAATCGGCGACTCGGATATCGCCACCTGAAGGCGTTGGGCGGCTTGCGGCGAGCACGCGCCGATTCGACAAACACGGGCTGGCGCAACGCCTCATTTCGTGGATTTGCAGATTACATGCAAACGCCGGCGTTCGACGACGCTTTGGAACAGCTGATCGCGCTAGCGCGCGAGAAGAGGGTCGCCATCATGTGTGCCGAGGCGGTTCCCTGGCGCTGCCATCGATCGCTGATCTCCGACGCTCTCCTATCACGACACTGCAAAGTCCGTGATATAATGAGCGCCAAAAGCGCCAAACCCCACATCCTTACGCCCATGGCCAAAGTCGTCGGGCATCATGTGACCTATCCGGGAAATAGCCAGAAATAGCGTCCAATCCGCTCGTTGCCGAGTGTTTCCCGGCGCCCAACCTGCCGACCCCGCTATAATTACGCCAGCGGAGCTTGGCGTACCGACTTCGGCCCTCCCGTATTCCTCCTTTTGAAATTCATGGCCAACCGCAACTCTCTCGGCGGCGTCATCCACACGTACCAGCGGTACGACCCGACACGGTTTCCGAGCCCGACGCAACCGCCGCCCGATTTGGTTTCGCCGGCGCTCGAGCACATGCTGATGTACGGCGAACGCCGCGAGCTCACCGAAGAGGAGCTTGCCCGGGCGATCCGCATCGACCCCAGCCAGATCGCGGGCTTGGGTCCCAGCATCGAATCGCTCCTGGCAATGCTCCGCGAGCGAAGGCGCAAAATCCTTGCCAAATTCGACACCCGAAAGGCTCGCGAGCGAGCCCACGTCGCTTTTCACACTGGGGCGGCTGAAGTCAAGCCACCGAAGAAACTCCGCGACGCCTTTCATCGTGCCGTTCGTTCCGAGCAGCTTCGCGACCTCGAGCGGCTCTGGTATGCCACAGGCAACGATCAGTCGCCGTTTGCCGCGACGCTGGTGACGCTCGTCGAGCGGCTGGGAGACAAGTACCAGATCGACGAACTGGCGGCCAAATATGAATTCACCGGCCAGGAGTCGATGACCGTGCCGCAGGCGCTGGCGGTGAAGGAAGAGCTAGAGAAAATCGACGAGCTCATCAAGCAACTGGAAGAGGCCCGCAAGACCGCTCAGGTTGGCATCATCGACATGGATCTTTTGTCCGAGTTTGCCGAGCCGGGCGACATCGATCAGCTCAGCGCTCTCCAGCAGCAAGTTCAAGACTATCTGCGCGAGCTGGCCGAACAACAGGGCCTCGAACAAAGCGCCAAAGGCTTCCGTCTAACCCCCAAAGCCTATCGCCTCTTTCAAGGCAAACTGCTGGAGCGGCTCTTCAGTCAACTCGCTCCCTCGAAGACCGGCCGCCACCAAACGCAGATCACTGGCGAAGGGGCCGTCGAGCTGCAAACCACGAAGCAATACGAATTCGGCGACTCGATCACTAATCTCGACATCCCGGGCACATTCATCAACGCGCTTATTCGCCAAGGGCCGAGCTTGCCGGTTCGCTTCCGACAGGACGATATTCAAGTCCATCGCACCCGCAATTCGCCAAAGTGTGCCACTTGCGTGCTGATGGACATGAGCGGCTCGATGCGCTACGACGGACAGTACATCAACGTCAAACGGATGGCGCTCGCCCTCGAAGGGCTGATCCGTAGCGAATACCCGGGCGACTGGGTGCGGTTCATCGAGGTTTTCAGCTTCGCTAAGTTGGTCGAGCCGGGACGGATCGTCAATGTGATGCCAAAACCGGTGACGCTCTACGACCCGGTGGTGCGGTTGCGGGCCGATATGAGCCGGGACGACGTGAGCGAACACCAAGTGCCGCCCCACTTCACCAACCTGCAGCACGGCCTCTCGCTCGCCCGGCAACTGCTGGCCACGCAGGACACGCCGAATCGGCAGGTGATTCTGATTACCGACGGTCTACCGACGGCCCATTTCGAAGGCCAGATGCTTTACCTGCTCTACCCGGCTGATCCGCGGACCGAGGCCGCGACAATGCGCGAAGGCGGCCTCTGCCAACGCGAAGGGATCACGATCAACATGTTCCTGCTCCCCAGCTGGTCGCAGAGCGAGGAGGACGTGCGTTTTGCCTTCCGCCTGGCCGAATCGACCAAAGGCCGCGTCTTCTTTACGGCCGGCCACGATCTGGACCGTTACGTCGTCTGGGATTACCTCGCCCGCCGCCGCGACCTAGTGAACTGAAAGCGCTGCCCGGAGCGGCAGTGGAATTTCATCCGCCCAGCGTGGCAATCTGGCGATCGCTCTTCTCTTTGCCCATCTTGCCAAATCCCCGTGCTGAAAATCTATTCCCCCTCGCTGTAACACCCCGCCACTTGCCCGTAAGAGCACGCGGTAAGGGATAAGGCAGTCAGCCAGCGGGGACTCGTCATGTGTTCTAACTCGTTATTCAGCCTGGTTTTCGCTTCGATTCTTGTTGCCGCTTCGGCCGCCGCTTCCGCCCAAACCACGTATTCGGTCGTTGCCCCGGTCCAAACGACCTATGCCGTCGTCTCCCAAGCTCCGGCTACTCCGGTTGCCTCGATCTCGCCAGCTGAGGCCCCCAAGCCAACCGCTATCGCCAAGCCCGCCCCGCCCGAGCCGACCACCTTCGCCCCATCAGGCGAGACTTTGGCGCCCAGCTCCTACCAAGCCATGTTCCGCGTCGACGCCTTCACGGTGCTGAACCAGGTGGCCAGCTTCGAGGCCAGCCACGGTGAATTCACGATGACGCCCGACGAAATCAGCCTCTTCCAGGACATGCGAAGCGGTCACGCCACCCATTTTTCTTTCGCCGAAGCCGCCCTGATCACTTCCGGCGTGCACGATTCGGCCCAGCGTCAAAAGTATCTCGCCCAGATCGACGAAATCACCGCCGGCTCCCGCGACGCGATTGCCAACTGCAAAACCACCCGCGCCAAGTCCCGTGCGATCATGAAGTACCTGCTCAAAGGCCCGATGAAGGCCGGCTACGTCCATGGTCAGACGCTGCTCAGCGTCGTGCTCGACACCGGCACCTTCAACTGCGTTTCCTCGGCCACGTTGTTCAACATCGTCGGCCGCCGGCTGGGGATCGAAGTCGGAGCCGTGAGCCAGCCCGGCCATGTTTTTTCCCGCATTCCTGGTTACGATGTCCAAACCACCAGCGGCAACATCTACTCATCCGACCAGCGCGTCGAACACGTTCGCAAGTCGATGGAAGATAACCATCACAAGCTCGCCGGCTATAACGCCGACCGGCCCTACCACGAAATGAGCGACTTCGGGCTGCTTGGCGCGACGTACGGCAACGTCGCAATCGGCGAAGTCGCCGAAAAAGACAACGTGCAAGGAATGGTCGATACCCTGAAAAGATCCAGCCTCGATCCCACCGATCCGAACGCCGGTTTGGGGGTGTCGCGCCTCTTCCTTACCATGTTCAACAATTCGCTCAAGGCCCACGACATCAACACCGCTGCCGCTCTGGCGAACCTCTACCGCCAAATCGCTCGCGATCCCTCGCAGGGCGACAAGATGATCGCCCGCCTGTCCACAGCCAGCCCGCAGGTCGCTTCCCGCTAAGGCCTATCGGGTGGACCCCAAAGAATTTTGCGTCCCGGCTGTAACACCCGCCGCAGTTGCTCGTTAGAGCAGTCGGGTAAGGGTTAAGTCAGTCAGTTAGCGGGAGAGCAGTCATGCGTTCTAACTCGTTATTTAGCCAGGTCTTCGCTTCGATCCTGCTCACCGCCTCGGCCGCCAGCACCTTCGCCCAAACGACCTATTCCGTCGTCGCTCCCGTCCAAACCACCTACAGCGTCGTCTCCGAACCCCCGGCGACGCCGGTTTCCTCGGTCGCCCCGGTCGAAGCTCCGAAGCCCGCCGCCCCCCTTAAGCAAGCCAAGCCCAGCAAGCCAGAAGTTACCACCTTTGGCCCGTCCGACGAGACTTTGACCTCAAATACCTACCAGGCGATGTACCGAGTTGATGCCTTCACCGTGCTCAGCCAAGCCCTCGCCATCGAGTCTCGCGCCACCCAGCCCACGATGACCGCCGATGAGAACGCCTTATTCCAAGACCTTCGCGACGGACGTGGTGACCGCTTCTCGTTCGCCGAAGCCGCACTGATCGTCTCGGAAGTGCACGATGCCGGCCAACGTCAAACGTATCTCGCCCAGATCGATCAAATCGCGGCCGACGCCAAAACCGCCGTCGCCAATGCCAATCACAAAACCATCAAGGCCAAGGCCCACGACCTCATCAAGTTCCTCCTTGAAGGTCCGATGAAAGCCGGTTACGTCAGCGGACAAGACAAATTGGGCAAATTGCTCGACACCGGCCACTTCAACTGCGTCTCGTCCGCCCTGTTATTCTCCATCATCGCTCACCGCTTGGACTTACCGGTCGCGACTGTCACTCAGCCCGGCCATGTTTTTTCGCGTGTTCCCGGTTACGACGTCCAAACTACAAGCGGCAACCTCCACAAATCCGAAAACCGTGTAAAGGAAGTGCGCGACATGATGGAAGAGAACAAGCTCAATCTGGACGGCTTCGATCCCGACCGCCCCTACCACGAGACAGGCGACTTTGGCATCTTGGCATCCATCTACGAGAACACCGCGATCGGCGAGAAGGCCGACAAAAGATACGTCCAGTCGACCATCGACGGGCTGAAGAGCGCCTGCCTCGATCCCACCCAGCCCGACAGCGGCCACGCCCTTGAAACACGCTTCCAAAAGTGGTTCAACGCGGCGACGACCGGTCACGACTTGGTCACGGCCCGCGCGATCGCCAACCTCTACCGCCAAATCTCCCGCGACCCGTCGATAGCGGACAAGATGGCTCGGACTGTCGCCAACGCCAATAGCCAGCTCGCGTCGCGATAGTGGTGAGTGTGGAGAGATTGGCCGCCGTGTCCCGTCGTTGCCCGTTTTCGGCCTGTTCTGATCGCCGTTTAGCATCAACGGACGAACTAAGTGTTGCTTGACATTCGATTTAGGCCATATCACCTCTGCCGCGGACCGAACCTGCGTTAGGCGATTGATTGGACGAATGTCCCCGGCCGTATATATTATGCAGACGCTCGTGCCGGCATATTTGCGCGAAGCGAAACATAACACGCACTCCGCCCGTCGCGTGGTGCCAGTTACAGAATCTCTGCAGACTGTGAGCGGGTAATCGTGGCGGCGTACGGCAACTGCCGATGACGAAGACGAGGCGCGCGAGTCCAGGGATGGCTTCTAAACGACGGCTTCACCGGTATCCTGCGCTGCGTCGCCCTTAGGAACGATTCTCCAGGAGTCTTGCCTTGCGTATCCCCTCGATTTGGCACCATTTGTTTTTCCTGATCGTTGCAACCGTACTGGTTGGCGGCCCATTCTATGGAGAAGCCGCCTGGGCCGTCACCGCCAGCGACGTGCTCTTGCCGGCCACGACCAAGGGCTACGTCTCCGCCGCGCAGCCGGCCGATCTGAAGGAGCACTTTCAGGAAACGCTGCTCGGGCAACTAGTGTACGACGACGACATGCAGCCCTTCGTCAAAAGCCTGCAAAACCAGCTCGAGACGAAGTTTGGCGCCGTCGAGGAGCGGCTGGGGTTTACCGTGGACGACCTGGAAGGCCTGCCGGCCGGTGAGCTGAGCCTCGCGATGATCGAACGCAAGGATCGCCAGGCGGTGCTTGCCGTCACGATCGACGTCACTAAGCATAAGCAGCAAGCGGACCGGTTCTTGGCGGTCGTCGAGAAGCGGTTTGCCGCCCGCGGCGGCACTAATAAGGATGCCGACCAATCTGGTACGACGTTTCACGTCTTCACGATTCCCGCAAATACCAAGTCGCCGGCCCAAATCACTGTCTATTTCGTGCACGAGGATGTGCTCTGCGGCGTCGACGCCCGGGACGAAGCCGACGCCATGCTAAAGCGATTTTCGGGTACGCCGACTGACAACCTGAAATCGCTTCCTGCCTATCAGAACACGATGGAGCGCTGCCACAAAGAAGCGGGCGACATGGCGCCGGAGGCGCGCTGGTTTATCGACCCCTTTGGCTTCGTTTGGGCCTATCGCTCGCTCAGCAAGTCGTCGCCACCCGCGAAAGACAAAGACTATGCCCGCATCCTCGCCGATCAGGGCTTCGACGCGATCCAAGGGGCCGGCGGTTACGTGAATCTACTCTCGCCCAACTCGGTCGACGTCCTCTATCGCGTGGCGATCTACGCCCCGCCCGTCAAGGGCAAGGAAAGCGACCCGCTTCGTTGGAACCTGGCGATGCAGATGCTGCAACTGCCAAACACAAGCGTTGCCCCGCCGCAATCCTGGGCACCGCGAATGAGTGCCCGCTACGCCTGCTACAACATCGACGTCCTCAACGCTTACGACCACTTCGGTACGCTCTTCGATGCCCTCCAAGGCCACAAAGACGCCTTCAAGGCCTCCATGGAAGGCATCGAGCAAGACCCCTACGGCCCGCAGGTAAACGTCCGCAAAGAATTCGTCGGCCACATGGGTCGCCGCGTCACTTTCATCACCGACTATTCCGCGCCGGTTTCCGTGGACAACGAGCGTTCGCTGCTGGCCGTCGAGGCGATTGACGAAGCCAAGCTCGCCAAGTCGCTGGGCAAAATCATGGAAAAAGAGCCGGACGTCAAACGTCGCGATTTTGGTGAATACGTCCTCTGGGAGCGCGTGCCGCCCGATACCAGTATGGATGAGGTGCAAGTCGAAGCGCCCGGCTTCGAGCCCGTGCAATCCGAAGCAAAGAAGCCGGCCACCGACGAAAAAGAGAAAAAGCGGGTGCTGCCAAATTCGGCCGTCAGCGTTGCCCTCGGCCAGCTGATGATCGCCTCAGACATCGACTTCTTGAAGGAGCTGCTCACGGGCTTTGCCCAACACGAGATGCTCTCTTCGAGCGGCGACTATCAACAAGTGGCCGCGCTCATGGAGAAACTCGCCCCCGGCGACCACAGCGGCTTCGCCTTTGTCCGCTTAGACGAAGCCGCGCGTGCACCCTATGAGCTGATCCGCGCCAACAAGATGCCGGAGTCTGAGTCGCTGCTTGGCAAGTTTCTCAATGAAGTGCTCACGACCGACGTTGAAAAAGAAGAAGGCATTCACCGCAAGCAACGCATCGACGGCAGCCTGCTGCCCGATTTCGAGATGACCCGCCGCTATTTGGGCCCCTGCGGTCGCGTCCTCCACAGCGACAGCGACGGCTGGCTGCTGACCGGGACGATTCTCAACAAAGAAGCGCCGTAATCCCATTTCGGATTTCCGATTGCGGATTGAATGCGGTAAATCCTCAATCCCAAGTGCGCAATCCGAAATTCTTCACTCTTCCGCTTCCCCCTTCCCCCTTCCGCCTTCCCCCTTGGCGACCACCTTTGCCCAAAATGGATGGAGCCGATCGCCGCGGGCGCGCGTGTCTTCCAGGAGCACGGTTAAATCCGGCGTCGCCGCTCGATTGAGCGGCGTAATTCGCCGGCCGTTGAGCTCGATGGTCAGCGGCTGATCGAAATTTATCAGCTCCGGACCAAGCCAAACTGTCGTCTGGGCTGCCTGCTCGAATATCTGCAATTTGTTCCCCGTTGCGACTTCGCCGCGCACCTGAAACGGCCGAGCCGCGCGCGGTGGTGGCCAGTTCGCCGGCGCGACCATCGACTTCTCCGGCATGCCGTTCACCTCCAGCCACCAAAAAAAGTTATCCCAGGGCCGCATCGTGGCACACTTGAAGTTCTTCGCCCCCTCGCGATGCCGCCGTCCCATCCAATCGAAGAGCCGCTGCAACTCGTCGTTGAACGGCTCGTAGCCGCGGCCCTGAAACTCGACCACCGTTGCATCCGCCGTCGGGCGCAAATAGCGGTCATACTCGCGTGAGTTTTGCGACATCTTGTCACCGTCCAGCTCGCCTCCGATAAAGTACCACGGCAAATAACCGGCGTTCGCCGAGTACCGCGTGACAAAGCGATCCGCTAGCGCCAAGAACGGAATGCAGCCTGCCCACACATCCGGGTGCGCAAGCGCCAGGTCCCAAGCCGCGTTGCCGCCCGCTCCATGCCCCGTGAGATACACCCGGTCCGTGTCGATCGAAAATCGTCGACATGCATCTCGCAGCGAACCGAGCACCGCATAGTGCTCCTGAGGCGAGTAGCTATACTCCGTTTGGTGCGGCGCGAGCCAATCGATCGCGAGCGTAATGTAGCCGTGCCGGGTCGCCTGGCCGAGCGGCTCTCCCTCGTCCCGCCGCTCGCCCGCCCAGAAATCAATCTCCGCCTCGAGCGGCACTCCCGCATCCGCGAGCACCACGACGGCCGGATAATGCCGCAAAGGATCGTACTCCGGCGGCAGCTGCACGACGTATCGCACATCGCTGCCCCCGCCGAGGCCGGAAATCGTCAGCTCAAATAACCCCGGCCCCTTCTTCGCCTCCTTCGGGACGTCGAGAGGCGGCTTCATTAGCTTCAAAATCTGCGCGATCCGCTTCACCGAAGCACCTTCCGTGTCGCGCAGCTCAGCGAGCAGTTTCTGCCGCTCGATGGCTGTCGGCTCGCGCAAGTACTTCCGCACCTTATCGCGCGCCTCGGCCAACGATACCGCCATGTGGAAATCATCCGTTGCCTCATTCGCACCCACCAGCCAGCCGCTGATCGCCAGCGCCACCTTCTGCTCGGCCGACAAATCCGCCGCATCCGCCAATCGATCGAACGAAGAGAGCCGCCCCAGCGCTTCCGAGTCGGCGTCCGACGCAATTTCCTTTGCAAAGTCCTCGGCCATGTGGCGGCTGTTGTCATCCTTGACCAGCGCCACCTGGGCATTGACTCGAGCCAACAAGTCCTTCCGCTGCTGGTCGCCTGTGTCGTAGTTTGCGAGCAGCTCACGCACATGCTGCAGCGTCTCGCCCGCCACGCCATCCGACGGAAACTTCGACAATAGCGCCCGTGCCAACTGCACTTGCCCCACTTCGGCCCGCAGCTGAATCTCCTTGAGCGCCAACCGCGCCCCGAGTTGATGCAGCTCAGCCGCCTCGTCACTTAGTTCCTTCATGTCCGGGAAATCGTGCACCACTTGCTCCAGCTCCAGCTGGGCGTCGCGGTAGCGCTCACTGTCCAGATAAAGCCGCACCACTTCCAGCCGCGCGTTCGCGTTGTCGCGCGGCACGGCGGTCGTCAGAATTTTATCGAGCACATCCCGCGGAATGCTGCTCGTGGCGATCCGCTGGTCCCACACGATCGGCTTCGGCCCGGCCAGTCCCTCGACCTTGGCATACGTCGGCGTGATCTCCGTGATTCCCTGCACAACCGGGATCGCGCCGTCCTTCCCCTGCATCTCAAAAATCCGCCGGCCATATTCATCGAACGGCGTCACGCGCAGCGCCCGCCCGATCCGTCCGATGCCGCCACCCGTCTCGGCGACGTCTTGCCAAATCCGAATGCGTACGCTGCGGTCGGTCGACTCTTCGAGCGCCTGCTTGACCTGTGTATTGTGGATGTATGTCCGCCTAAGCCCATCGTCGACGACAAACAGTGGCGTCACCGCCACTTCGCCCTTCGGCGACTGCGGCGCGAGCGGATCGTCGGCCACGCCCGCACACTCGGCAAATCGCCCCTCGAGTTTCCGTCCGTCCTTCAAAATCAAGGTCGCGCCGCTGACTGGAAGCGCAATTGCCAAACAGGCTACGCACAACAGCCCCCAATGCCATCGAACAGAAGCCACCAGCGAAAACAGAGACTTGGAAATCTCCGTTCCTACTGTTTCCTCTTGTTCCATTCCTTTGTGAAAGCGACGATTTGCCACGAACTTGCCTGCCGTTCCGCTGTCCTAAATAGAGCCCTAATTTCATTGTCGTTTCGCCCCCGTATTGGTCAATGCAACAACACTGTTTCCGCGGCCGGCCGAGCGAGGAGAGTTCCAGTCGCACCGGTCGCATTGACACTGCCCGCTTCCTCGGCGAAAACGATGGCGTTTGAAGCGGTGTTCCCATCCGTTCCCATCCGAGAAATCCGTGGTCAAATAATGACCGTTCGCTCCGCCGCCAAAACGCTGCTGATCCTCGCGATCGCCCTGCCGACCGTCGGGGCCGTCCTGATTTGGGTCGCCGGACTCTTGCAAGCCATGGGCGACCCCGCCGGCGTCCGCATCCTCTTCTACGTCGGCGTCTGCTGCGAAGTCGTTTGGTCCGTGAGCCTCGTTGGCCTCGTCATCCTGCTGGCCATCATCACCCTCAACGAACCACCAGAAAGCTAAGAGTCGAGAGCCAGAGGAACATGCAAATATCTGGCTCTCGACTCTTGGCTCTTGACTTTCGACTCGCATGCACGACTTCTACGACAACCCGCTGATCGCCCGCTACGCCTCGCGCGAAATGGCTGCGCTTTGGAGTGATCAGCGGAAGTTCAGCACCTGGCGGCAACTTTGGGTATGGCTCGCCGAGTCCGAAGCCGAGCTCGGCCTCCCGATCACCAAACAGCAAATCGCCGAGCTCGCGGCCCACACCACCGACGTCGACTTTGACGCCGCGACCAAATACGAGCGCAAGCTCCGCCACGACGTGATGGCCCACGTTCACGCCTACGGAGACGCTTGCCCCACCGCGCGCCCCATCATTCATCTCGGCGCTACCAGTTGCTACGTCACCGACAACACCGACCTGATCCTGATGCGCGAAGCACTCGGCATGGTCGCCGTCCGACTCGCCGCCACGATCATCGCGCTCGCCGACTTCGCCAAGAAATATCGCGACCTCTCCACCCTTAGCTACACGCATTTGCAGCCGGCGCAGCCCACGACCGTCGGCCGTAGGGCCTGCCTCTGGGCGTATGACCTTGCGCTCGACCTCGCCGAAGTCGAGCACCGCGTTGAGACGTTGCTCGCTCGCAGCATCAAAGGCACCACCGGCACCCAGGCTAGCTTCCTTGAGCTTTTTCAAGGCGATCACGACAAGGTCCGCCGCCTCGAAAAACGCATCGCCGATAAGATGGGCTTTGCCGGCACCTACGCGATCACCGGCCAAACCTATTCTCGCAAGATCGACGCACAGGTCCTTAACACGCTCTCTGGCATCGCCGCCAGCAGCCACAAGGCCGCGACCGATCTCCGCATCCTCGCCCATCGCAAAGAAATCGAAGAGCCCTTCGAAGCCGAGCAAATCGGCTCGTCCGCGATGGCCTATAAGCGAAACCCGATGCGCTGCGAGCGGATCTGCGGTCTGGCCCGGTTCGCGATGAGCCTCGCGGGGAGCGCCGATCAAACTCACGCCACGCAATGGATGGAGCGGACGCTCGACGACAGTGCCAACCGCCGGCTCACGATCCCGCAAGCTTTCCTCGCCATCGACGCCATCCTGATCCTCTATCAAAACATAGCGAGCGGCCTAGTCGTCTACCCGAACGTCATCGCCAGATCCTTGCGCGAAGAGCTTCCCTTCATGGCCACCGAAAACATCCTCATGGCCGCAGTAGCCGCTGGCGGCGACCGCCAAACACTGCACGAAAAAATCCGCCAACACAGCCAAGCCGCCGCTGCGGTCGTGAAACAAGAAGGCGGCAACAACGACCTCCTAGCACGCTTGAAAGCGGACAAAGCCTTCGCCGACGTTGACATCGACTCCGCCATTGACCCGCTCTCTCTAATCGGCCGCAGCCGCGAACAAGTCGACGAGTTCTTAGCCGACATCGTCACTCCGATCCGCAAGCGCAACGGCAAAGCGCCTGCTTCATCCGCCTCCGTTCACATTTAACAGAAATAGCGCCTGGGTTAGTGAAGAAGCCACGATTCGACAGCCAATTTGAGCATTCACGTGAAACCATTCCCCGCTCAAATCGCCACCGAGATTCGCGCAGAGTTACGTTCTATCTTAAAACTGCGTAGAAACCTCTATACACCTATTCAGCGATTCGATCCGATTACTGGCAGTGACGGGGCAACGCGATACTACGTGCAATTTGACATGCATACGCATAAGCGTTTCACGGATCCGGTCTTCCGTTGTGGCGAATGGAAGATGCCCGACGAGCGTATTCAAAACGAAGTCTTGTCATTGGCGGAGGCGATTTGGCATCTAAAGGACCGACTGCGGCAGTTTGCCAATTC
>DASYDU010000111.1:0-2160 GCA_036499445.1 Lacipirellulaceae bacterium | reverse complement strand
AACCACAACTCCGTTTCTTCGTCCGCTTTGCTCTCGCGGATGGCGGCAAAGGCCTTCTGCCGCCGCACATCGTCGGTGCTGTCGTAGGTTCGCGTGCCCAGCATCTGCACGATGTGCCAACCATAGCGGGTCTTGAAGGGCTCGCTGATTTCGTTGGGCTTCAAATCGGCAATGGCCTTGTCGAACTCGGGCACAAACGTGCCCGGACCGCTCCAGCCGAGATCGCCGCCGTCGGGAGCGGAGCCGGGATCTTCCGACGCCGTCGAAGCGATGCCCGCAAAATCCTCGCCCTTGAGAATTCGCTCGCGCAGCTTGGCCAGCTTCTCTTTCACCGTCGCGTCGTCGTCCAATTCGTTCGGCTTCATCAGGATATGCCGGACGTGGATCTGATTGATGATCACCGGCGCCTCGCCGCTGCGGCGCTCATTGAGCTTGACGATGTGGTAGCCGCTCGGCGTGCGCACCGGCGTGCTGACGTCCCCGGGCTTCATTTTCGACACCAGATCCAAAATGAATTGCGGCAATTGAGAGCCCTTGCGCCAGCCGAGCTGTCCGCCGTCCAAAGCCGTCTGGCTGTTGGAGTTGGCGATGGCGAGCTGGCCGAAATCCTCGCCCTTGCCGGCCCGCGAGGCGACATCCTGGGCCTTGTGCGAAATCTCCTCGAGCTGCTGCGGGGTTGCCGCCGCCGGCAGCGACAGCAGGATGTGCGAGACGTTGAACTCATCGTTGGCCGCCTGGTTCTGCTCGTGCTCCAGATATTGCTCGAGCTCGTGCGGCGAGACATTGATATGCGAAATCACATCGCGCTGCCGCAACGTGCTCAAGGTCAGTTCCTTGCGCATCGACTCGCGGTATGCCTTGTAGTCGACGCCCTGTGCAGCCAGCGCTGTCGGTAGCTGATCGAAAGGGATCTTGTTGCGTGCGGCGATTTCCTGCAGCGCGCCGTTCAATTGTTCGTCGGTAATGCTCAAGCCCACATGCTTGGCCCGCTGCATTTGAATTTCTTGCAGGATCAGCCGGTCGAGCACCTGTTGCTGCAGGACGTTTTGCGAGGGGAGCTCGACTTTCTGCTCCATCAGGCGTTTCTGGACCGACTCCATCTGCGTGTCGAGCTCGCTCTTGAGCACCAAGCCGTCGTTGACGACGGCGGCAATACGGTCCAGCAGCTCGCCGTGCACGCTGATGTCGCGGGTCTGCGCGTAGGACGGCGACAACAACAACATCTGCGCGACGAGGATCGCACAGGCTTGGATCACTTTACGCATGAGTCAAAATCCTAAGTACTTACCTAATTTATTGGGCGCTCGGGTCGCGGGTCGAATACCCGCGGATCGACTGTTCGAGGAAGGAATCCTCACGTTTTCCGACCGAACTTAGGCCCGTCAGTTCCAATTGTAATGCAATCGAGGTATCCAGTGTGCCCCCTGCCGTGATGCTGCCGGGCCGGATGCTGAGGTAGCGGCGCTGCACCAACTGGACCTTGTAGCAGCAGCTTTTGTACTCAAAACCCGCCACTTGCTCGATAGTTTGGCGATCCTGGAGCGAATAGACCCAGCGGCCTACGGTGTTCCAGTGTTCGGCAATCGGCCACGCAAACGAGCCATCCCACTGCTTGAGAATGCCGTCCTGGAAGCGGTATCCGATGTTCACCACGCGCGAGGGGTCGGGGCGATATTGGACCGATATTTCAGACTTCTCGGTTTGCGAGGTGTAGGGATTCCATTGATAGTCCAGGTTGACCCCGAGGTGCTTGTAGCCGGTGAGGGCCACCTCCGCGACGATGTCGGACGCGGGGTAGGTGCCGAGGGTCTGCGTGAACCCCAACGGCTGAACGAAACCATTGCGGTTCAAGCCGTAGGCGTACTGGCCGGGGTAGTACGGAAGAAACGGCTGGCCGCGAGCCACGAGCAGCGCATCGCCGGGCAGTTCCAGAGGGTTGACGATGGGAATATTTTGGGCGGCCTGCGCGCCTGCCGCGGCCGGATCGGGCGGCAAGCCCACCCGCGGTATAGAGAAGTAGCGAATCTGTCCGATGGTGGCCGACAAGTACTGAGTGCCCG
Organism: Lacipirellulaceae bacterium; assembly: GCA_036499445.1. Taxonomy (GTDB): domain Bacteria; phylum Planctomycetota; class Planctomycetia; order Pirellulales; family Lacipirellulaceae; genus DASYDU01. Next base: position 100 of record DASYDU010000111.1, on the reverse strand, counting down.
TGAGCGTGTCGAACAAGCGCGTGGTCAATGCGAGCGCCACTTGATTCGCGTCGCCGATGCGGTCCGACCCGACATAACGATTGGTGCGAAACAACTCGGT
>DASYDU010000110.1:0-7404 GCA_036499445.1 Lacipirellulaceae bacterium | reverse complement strand
AGCCGTCGTACATGATCTGTCCGTGATTGATGATCACTACGCGCTTGCAGAGGGCCGCTACGTCTTTCATGTAATGGCTGGTGAGCAGGATCGTAATCTTGCGGGCTTCTTGGTAGTGCTTGAGAAACTTTTGGATGTTGTGCTGAGCGACTACATCCAGCCCGATGGTCGGCTCGTCCAGAAAGAGCACTTCTGGCGAATGCAAGAGCGCCGCCGTGAGCTCCATCTTCATCCGCTCGCCGAGCGAGAGCTCGCGAACCGGCTGATTCAAAAGCTGCCGCACACCGAGCAAGTCGACAAGCTCGTCGTGCACGCGCTGAAAATTGGCACGATCGATGCAGTAGATTTGCTGATGCAGCCGAAACGACTCGGCGGCCGGCAGGTCCCACCAGAGCTGGTTCTTTTGCCCCATCACGAGCGCGAATCGCCGGCGATAGGCGTTTTCGCGCTGCCAGGGGACGTGGCCCAATACGCGAGCCTCGCCGCTGGTGGGATTGATTACGCCGGAGAGCAGTTTAAGCGTGGTGGTCTTGCCAGCGCCGTTGGGCCCGAGAAAGGCCACGAATTCGCCCAGCTCAACGTCGAGATCGATGCCGCGGACGGCCTGCACCTCGCGATACTTCCGATTGAACAGCCCCGTAAACGCGGCCCAGAGGCCTTCCTGCTTCTGGTAGACGCGATACGACTTCCGCAGGTTGCGGATTTCGATGACAGGCCGTATTTCTGTAGCGGACATGGACCCCAGATTATAGGCGCGGCGCCAAAAGCGGGACAGTGGGACTCGAAGGCGACGCGTAGAGGCATGGAAAGCAGCTAACGGTCATGCGATACTGAGCCGCTACCTTTCGCCGCATTCTCGCGCTCTGTAAGCATGCCGAATATGTCATTGCTCGCTCGTCTAGAATCGAAGCTCGGCCGCTACGCGGTCCCCAACCTGACGGTGGCTCTCATCGCCGGTCAGGTAATGATCTATGTCCTGCAACGGATCGACCTGCCGGGTGCGGCGCCGTTGGCGACCAAGATCGCGCTAGTGCCGGATAAGGTGCTTCAAGGCCAGTGGTGGCGCCTGATCACCTATCTATTTGATCCTCCGCAGATGAACCCAATCTTCGCGTTCTTCGCTTGGTACATCTTCTATCTGATGGGCGTGACGCTGGAAGGCACGTGGGGTACGTTTCGCTACAACGTGTATCTGGCGATCGGCTATTTCTCGTCGCTCGCATTCGCGTTTCTTTGCTGGTTTGCGACGGGAGTGCCAGGGCAAATGGCCACGAACGGCTTTCTTTACGGTAGCGTGTTTCTCGCCTTTGCCCGCTTGTTTCCTGATTTTGAGCTGCAGCTAATGTTCATTCTCCCGATCAAGATCAAATGGCTCGCGCTGCTCACATGGATCTGGTATGGCTGGACGATGGTGGCGGCCGATAGCTGGCTGACGCGCGCCATGGTGCTCGCGGCCGTGCTGAATTACTTGCTCTTCTTCGGACGCGACATCCTGCAGAATGCGCGACAAGGGCATCGTGGCATGCAATTTCGGGCTCGGGCGCTAAAGGGACAAGGCCCGCAATACGTGGCGCGGATCGTCCATCAATGCCGCGTCTGCGGGCTCAACAGCGAGACTGCCCCGAAGACGCAGTTTCGCTATTGCTCGAAATGCGGCGGCGACTATTGCTACTGTCCCGAGCATTTGCACAATCACGCGCATTCGGGGAAAGGTTCAGGAGACGGGGGACAGGGGCCAGGGACGCCACCGGCAACGCTGGCGACGGATCCGAGTTAGCCCGGTCGCTTGCGACGCGCGCGCTCACGCCACTTTTCGCTGAAATGCCGATTCAGTTTCCGACGAAAACAAAGTGTCGACGAGCGCGATGGTGCGGCCGGTGGCGCCAAGCTGAGATTGCACCAGTCGATGCGCGCGTAGGCCGAGAGCCGCCGCATAGCGTGGTTCATCAAGGCAGCGACGGATGAAGTCGTCGAGTTCGTTGGCATTCCGCACGACGACGGCTGCATCCGCAGTGACGAGTGCCGCCACGACGTCGCGGAAGTTCCAGGTGTTCGGGCCGAACGATACGGCCGCGCCGTAGGCGGCCGGCTCAATCATGTTCTGCCCGCCCCGGCTGCCTAAGCTGCCGCCCACGAAGGCGATTGTGGCGGTGCCCCACCAGGCGCCGAGCTCGCCGACGGTGTCGACGAGAATGATTGGCCGGCGACCCGTTGGGTCGCGGCGATTCTCGAGTTCGGTGCGGCGCTGCCAGGCGAGGCCAGAGTGGTTGAGCACCTTGGCGACGGCTTCGAATCGCTCGGGATGCCGCGGGACGAGGATCAACCGCAGTTTCGGGTGTTGTGGCGACAAGCGGCGATAGATATCGATCGCCATTTGCTCTTCCGGCTCTTGCGTGCTGCCGGCGAGAAAGACGATATCTTCGGCCGAAATGTTGGCAAGCTGGCGGAGAGATGCCGTGCGCGAATTGTTGCGGTCGGTTTGTGCGCCGTCGTATTTCAATGAACCGGTCACACGGACGCGGTCGGCCGGTGCGCCCAGTGCTCTAAAGCGCTCGGCGGATTCCTCGTTCTGCGCGGCAATGAAATCAATTTGTCGCAACAGCCGCGAGATGAGGGGCCGAATGCGCCGATAGCCGGGAAAGCTGTGATCACTCATGCGGCCGTTGATGATCGCAACCCGTGTCCCCCGCTCTTTCGCTGCCAGAATCAAATTCGGCCAGAGCTCCAGCTCGGCGAGCACTAAGAGCGTCGGCCGCACCCGCCGAATTGCCGTCCGCACGGCCCAACTGAAATCGAGCGGGCAATAGAAGACGGTGAGATCGGCGTATTTCTTGCGGGCCAGCTCATAACCGGTGCGGCTCGTGGTCGAAAGGACAATTTGCCAATCGGGATGGGCGGCGCGGAGCTGAGCGATTGTGGTCGCCATCAGATTCACTTCGCCGACGCTCACGGCATGAATCCAGATGCAGGTTTCCTGATCTGTCCGCCGTGGCACAAGGCCGAGGAATTTCTCGGCATAGCCGTCACGGTATTTACCAGTCCGAATCGCCTGCCAGACTATTAGCGGCGAAAACACCGAGAGCGCGGCGAGATAGACGAGATTCAGCCACCAAGAGAAGATACGAACCACGCGGGAATCCTTTCCCACAACTAGGTATTAGTCCAACTTCGGAAAAAATCTGTCAATATCCAAAGCAGCGTGAAATATGCCGAGCACTGTCACTACATTCGAATCGTCGAAGGTATAGGCAATTCGGTAATGTCCGTAAATCAGAACTCGCACATCATCTCGACCGGGAACCGGATACTCAAATCCGAGCTCGGGAAATGTCTTTAACAGCTGAGCCTTGTCGTAGATTCCTTCAACCGTGCGATCCGCTGCCGCTGGATTGTCCTTGGCGATATGGTCCCGAATTTCGCGCAGCCACATGCGCGATTCGTCCGTCCAAATTAGTTCTGCCATGATTTGATATCGCGCCGCATGTCTTCATTGCTGATGACTCGACCCGATTCAAGGTCTTTCAAGCCGCGATCTACCATGCGGCGAAATGCCAATTCGCGCAACAGCTCATCATAAGAGCTATCCTCCGGTTGCTGCTGAAGTATCTCGATCATCTGCTGTCGCGCGCTTTCAATTGGAACCGACATACTGCTACCTCGTCGAAGAATATCAAATTAAGATGCAAACCACGCGGGAATCCTTTCCCTGCAATTCAATTCGTTCACCACCGACGCACAGAGAACACGGAGAGTCACCGCGTCGCAGGATGCTCCCTGCCGTCGCTGAGCATCGCATGCTCGACGCTCCACGGGACGCCGACGTTCGAGACTTCAATCAGCTTGAAGGGATTCCTTTTCTGGTCCGTTGCCGAGTCGGGTTCCGACGGGCGCGTCGCTATGGACTGAATATGTGGCGCCGCGAGCACCTGTTGAGTCAATCGATCGACCGACGTTTCCAGCGCACGCACGCGCAGCCAGAGCGTTGTCACGGCGACAACCGCGCTCGCCAGGACGACAACGAAAGCGATTTTAGTTTTCATGCTACGTTCGCCTTTCTAAGGCAGCAATTCTTGTACTTCTTCCCGCTACCGCAGGGGCACGGCTCGTTGCGGCCGACCTTCTCGACGCGATTGCGGATCGGCTCGATTTTTCGCTCGCCCTCGGTGCCGGCGATCGCGGCTTGCTGCTGGCGGGCGATTTCAGTGGCCGCTTGGGCGTCTTCTTTGATGGCGGCCGATTCGACCCACGTGCTGCCAACGAAGCCCTCGTCGAGCTGCTCCATCTTGAAGATCAAATCGGTGACGCTACGGCCGACCGAGACCCACATATCGTCGAAGAGCTTCATCCCTTCGCGCTTGTATTCGACCTTCGGATCGACCTGGGCATAGCCGCGTAAGTTGACGCTGGACCGCAAATGATCCATCGCCAAGAGATGCTCTTTCCAGGCCGTATCGAGAATCTGCAGCAGCAGAAACCGCTCCATCCGCCGCATCTCTGGCCGGAAATGGTCCTCGACGATTTGGGCCACGCGGCGCTCGGCGTCTTCGCGATCGAGCTTCGCTAGCTCCGCGCTCGACACCTCGGCCTGGCAGGTCTGCTTGAGCCATTCCGTGAGGCTGTCGAGTTGGCCATTGTTGCCGGTGATGTCGCCTAGAGTTGTTCCGGAAGAGGCCGACTGAGCGAACAATTTCGCAACTCGCTCCAGCGCCTCGGCCGCGACCTGATTCGCCAGCTCGTTCTGGCGGCGGCTATGCTCGACGAGCACCTGACGAATCTCATCCCGCTGCTTGTTCTTGATGTCGTCGAGATCAAGCTCGGTGTCGAACCGCCGCTTCGCCCACTCGACCAGCTCCTCGCGCAGAAAACCTTGCTTCTGGCCCGCCGCGCCGCGATTCGTAAAGCGATATAGCCCGGCCAGCACCGGATACTCGGCTTCGCGGTGTCCGTAGGCCAAGATCGCGCGGTCTTTGGCCAGCGCAATGAACTTGGCCGTATCCAGTCCGACTACCTCTTCCGGCCGCAGCTCGACGGCAAACTTGTCGCGGAGCCAGGCGCAGGACGTCTTCACACTGTAGTCCGGATCCAAGTATCGCGCACACGACGAAAGATCGATGTTGGATATAGCTTCTTGGGACTTCTCCATCAAAAACTGAGAGAGATCATCGCGACCGATCTTTTTGAGGTCGCGGTCGCGAAGGTTTAGGCCCCAGCGGGTATTGGCCCAGTGCGCCAGCGCGTCCCAATTCCACTCGCTCTGCTCTTCATCGTCGGGCAGGTTTTCTTCGATCGCATCGAACGCCTGCGACTCGGCCATGCGGATCGCTTCGTCGCGAGCGGTCCGCTCCGCATCGGCAAACATCACGCTGCGGTAGTTGCGGCCTTCGAGCTGCACGTGGAGCAAGCTGCCGGCCGCAGCCGCGAACGATTCGCTGCCATAGGTCGGGTCGAGAATCTGCCGGAGGTTTGCCTCGACTTGCTGACCGATCATTTCGGCGACCAGGTCGCGGCAATTGATGCCGTCAAGAATCTTCTGGCGGTACGAGTAAACGCGCTTCCGCTGCTCGTCCATCACCTCGTCGTATTCGAGCAGGCTCTTGCGGACTTCGAAGTTGCGTTCTTCGACCTTCTTCTGCGCGCCTTCGATGCGGCGCGAGACCATCTTGCTCTCGATCGCCTCGCCTTCCTGCATGCCCAGCCGCGTGAGCACGTTTTTGACCCACTCGCCGGCGAAGATCCGCATCAGGTCGTCTTCGAGCGACAGGTAGAAGCGGCTGCTGCCGGGATCGCCCTGCCGACCGCAACGGCCGCGCAACTGCAGGTCAATGCGGCGGGCCTCGTGCCGCTCGGTACCGACGATGTGCAGGCCGCCGAGCTCTTTGACTTGCTGCCCCTCTGCCTTCATTCCTTCGCGCTGCTCAATTTCGGCGATGAGCTTGCTCCATTCGTCCGCCGGCACGTCGAGCCGCGTGGTATATTTGTCCTGCAGCAGGGCCCAGGCCATCGTTTCCGGATTGCCGCCGAGAATGATGTCGGTGCCGCGGCCGGCCATGTTCGTGGCGATGGTGACGGCCCCTTTGCGACCGGCTTGCGCGACGATCTCCGCTTCGCGCTTGTGATGCTTGGCGTTGAGCACTTCGTGCTTGATGCCGCGCTTTTCCAACAGCCGCGAGAGCCGCTCACTCTTTTCGATCGAAACGGTGCCGACCAAAATCGGCCGGCCCGGCGGTTGCACTTGTTTGACTTTCGCCCGCGGGACCAATTCAGTCTGCTTGCTCTCGGGGACCTGCAGCTCGATCGCTTGATCGTCTTCGCGGCGAATGGTGCCGACGGCCAGGCTGCCGTCCTTTTGCTCCACGCTGGTCCAGCGGTTGATGCGTTCAATCTCGTCGGCTATGGCGTTGAACTTTTCGGGCTCGGTGCGATAGATCACGTCCGGATAGTGAGTCCGTTTCATCGCCCGATTGGTCGGTACGCCGATCACGTCGAGTTTATAGATTTTCCAAAACTCACCCGCCTCGGTGAGCGCCGTGCCCGTCATACCGGAGATCTTGTCGTATAGCTTGAAGAAGTTTTGCAGCGTGATCGTGGCCAGCGTCTGATTCTCTTCCTTGATCGGGACGCCTTCTTTGGCCTCGACCGCCTGGTGCAGGCCGTCGCTCCAGTGCCGACCAGGCATGAGCCGGCCCGTAAACTCGTCGACGATCACCACCTCGCCCTCCTGCACAACGTAGTTCACGTCGCGGATGTAGAGGTAATGCGCTTTGAGCGAGTTGTCGATCAAATGGGGCCACTGCATGTTGCCGGCGGTATAGAAGCTCTCGACGCCGGCCAGCCGCTCGGCTTCACGCACGCCCTCATCGGTGAGGTTCGCGGTGTGCTCCTTTTCTTTGACCTCGAAGTGAACCTCTTTGTGAAGCTGCCCGGCGACCTTGTCCGCCCGCTGATACTTCGTGATATCGTCTTCGGCCGGGCCCGAGATGATGAGCGGCGTCCTCGCCTCGTCGATTAGGATATTGTCGACCTCGTCGACGATGGCGTAGTGGAGCGGGCCTTGCGCCTGCTGTTGGTGTTTCGGATAGCGGTCGTCGCCGCGGGCGGCAAACCGCATGTTGTCGCGGAGATAGTCGAAGCCAAACTCATTGTTCGTGCCGTAGGTGATGTCGCAATCGTAGACCTGTTGCCGTTCGCCAGAATCCATGCCACCTTGAATCGCGCCGACCGTGAGCCCTAGCCCGGTGTAGATTGGAGCCATCCACTCCATATCGCGGCGAGCCAGGTAGTCGTTCACGGTGACGACGTGCACGCCCTTGGCCTCCAGCGCGTTGAGGTACGCAGGAAGCGTGGCAACCAGCGTCTTACCTTCGCCGGTGACCATTTCGGCGATGTTGCCTTCGTGCAGAATGA
>DASYDU010000109.1:0-4275 GCA_036499445.1 Lacipirellulaceae bacterium | reverse complement strand
GTCTTGGTTTGGGCGCGGTGGTGGCGGCGAGCGGTTTTGGCGGCTGGAAGTGGTTACGGAGTCGCGAGGAGATCGACGGGACGCCTTGGCCGCTGCGGAAGATGCTGGAGTTCAACGAGCGAGTGGCTCGCCGATATTTTCGCGCCGATCGATTGGCGCCAACGTTTGCTATGAGCCAGGCGCGGATGCCGCGGCCGAACGGGCAGCTGGGGCTGGAGGGCGCGCTCGATCCGGCCGAGTGGCGGCTGCACTTGGAATCCGCGGCGGCGCCGCCACGGACCTTGGAACTAACGCTCGATGATGTGAAGGCGCTGCCGCATGTGGAGATGGTCACCGAGCTCAAGTGCATTGAGGGCTGGAGCGATCCGGTGCATTGGGGTGGCGCGAGGCTGGCGGACTTTGCCGACAAGTACGGCGCGGCCACCAAGAGCGGCGGGAAGGCAAGTGTGCCGAAAGGCGCAGACGATCTGTTTAAGTATGTGTCGCTGGAGACGCCGGATCGAGGCTACTACGTCGGGCTCGATATCGAGAGCGCGCTCCATTCTCAGACGCTGCTGTGCTATGAGATGAACGGCGAACCGCTGGCGGCCGAGCACGGCGCGCCGCTACGGCTTACGACGCCGCTCAAGTACGGCATCAAGCACATCAAGCGGATCGGCCGGATTCTATTTACCGACGAGCGGCCGGCCGACTATTGGGCCGAGCAGGGCTACGATTGGTACGCGGGACTCTAGCGGCAAATGACGAAGCACGAATGAAGAATGTCGAGCGATGCCGCAATCGGAGACTAGGCCGGCCGGCGGGATGGAGACTTTTCTTTAGTGCGCGATAGCACCCCCGCCCGCTGTCGCCGACCGCAGCTCCCGTCCGCGGAAGCGGGCTCACCGGGTGATCTTTTCGTTTTTACCGTGACATCCGTGGCGAGAATCTGCCCATAATGCCTGGGTGGAGGGTCTGCACATCTATGGCGAGCCAAGCGCAAGGCGATGTCGACAAACTGTTTGCGTCTGCCCAGCATGGCTCAAGTGCGTGCCTGGGCCGGCTGCTGACGCTGTATTCGAATTATTTGAAGCTGTTGATTTCAACACAGCTCGACGACCGACTGCGGAGCCGGGTCAGCCCTTCGGATATCGTACAGGAGACGTTTTTTGAGGCCCATCGAGATTTCGCCCAGTTTCGGGGTCGGTCGAGCGGCGAATTCGTGGCCTGGCTGCGGAAAATCTTGGTGAACAACATTTTGCGGGTGGTGGAACAGCATGTGCTCACGGAGAAGCGCGATGTGCGGCGCGAAATATCGCTGGAGCAGATTGGTCGGCGGCTGGAGGAGTCGACGGCACGACTCGATTCGTTGCTGGCTCAGTCGGCAGAGTCGCCCAGCGGCAACGCCCAGCGGCATGAGCAGGAGCTGATCTTGGCCAATGCTTTGGCCGCGCTGCCGAATGACTATCGGGAAGTGATCATGTTGCGGCACATCGAAGGCTTGTCATTTGAGGAAGTGGCCGAGCGGATGGAGCGGTCGAGCGGGGCGGTAAGGATGCTTTGGTTGCGAGCGCTAGAGAAGTTAAGGAAGGCGTTTCCGGAGCGAGAATTGGCGTGACCAACAAATTGGACCAACTTGACGAGACGCTCACCGAGATGGGCGCGCCGCGGCGAGAGCTGGCCGAGGTGCTCGAGCGATATCTGGCCGACTTGGAGCGCGGCGTGCCGATCGAGCGGAGTGCGCTCGTGGCCGCCCACCCGGCGCTGGCGGACGAATTGGGTCCGTATCTGGACAGCATCGACAAGCTGCACGCGGCGACGCAGGACTTGCGCGTGACGCGGTCGCTGGACGCGAATGCCGGACCGGCCGCGTCGGGGAAACGCATCGGCGATTTTCAAATCGTTCGCGAGGTGGGCCGCGGCGGTATGGGTGTTGTGTACGAGGCTCATCAAGAGTCGCTCAATCGGCGGGTCGCGCTCAAGATATTGCCGTTCGCGGCGGTGCTCGACCCGCGGCAGATCGCGCGGTTCCGGAACGAAGCGCAGGCGGCTGCTCAGTTGCATCATCCGCACATCGTGCCGGTGTTTGCCGTCGGCCAGGAAAATGGCGTTTATTATTACGCGATGCAGTACATCGACGGGCAGTCGCTGGAAGAAGCGATCCGGCAATTGCGGCCGAGCGATGACGTCCGGACGGAGCGCACGACGCGGGCCCGCGGTGCGATGGGCGGCTCGACGGCGACGCTAGCCTTCAACACGGCTTCGGTGCTGTCGTCACATGGCACAGTGCGCGATCGAGATTTCTTTCGCAACGTGGCGCGATTGGGCCAGGAGGCGGCCGAAGCGCTTGAACACGCGCACGAATACGGCATTTTGCATCGCGACATCAAGCCGTCGAACTTGATGTTGGATTTGCAGGGCAAGTTGTGGGTGACCGATTTTGGTTTGGCGCGGATTCAAAGCGACAGCGGCGTGACGCTCACCGGCGACGTGGTGGGGACGCTGCGATACATGAGCCCGGAGCAGGCATCGGGCAAGGCCGGGTCGGTCGATGCCCGGACGGACGTTTATTCGCTGGGGGTCACGCTCTATGAGCTGTTGACGCAGCGGCATGCCTTTCCCGGCGAAGATCGGCATGTGGTGCTGCGGCAGATCGAGCACGTGGAACCAACGGCGCCGCGGCGATTGAACTCGGCCGTGCCGGTCGATTTGGAGACGATTGTGCTCACCGCGATGGCAAAGTCGCGCGACGATCGCTACGCGTCGGCCCAGGCGCTCGCCGACGATTTGGAACGGTTTTTATCGGGCCGCTCGGCGCTGGCGCGACGACCTGGTGTGGTGGATCGCGCGGGTCGTTGGGCACGGCGGCATCGACCGCTGGTGGCGGTGGCGGCGGCTGCGGTGCTCGTGGTGAGCGTAATGTCGTCGGTCGGCCTGTTCATGCTGGCGCGGGAGCAGGGACGGACGCGGGCGGCACTGGACGAGGCGAAAGCCAATTTCGAGCGGGCCGAGCAGAACTTTCACGATGCGCGGGACGTTGTCGATCAGTTCGGCGTGAAGATGGCGGATCGGCTCACGGAAACGCCGGGGATGGAACCGCTCAGGCGGCAACTCTTGGCCAACACGCTGCGCTACTATCGCGGGTTTGTCGAGCAGGCAGCCAGCGACCCGACACTGCGACATGAATTGGCGTTGGCGCATTTCAAGTCGGGCGTGATCGAGGGAAAGCTAGGCGACGCCGCGCAAGCGAAAGCGGAATATCAGGAGGCCGAGAAGCTGTTTACGGCGCTCTCAGACGAGCATCCGCAAGACGCGGAATTGGCAGGGCAACTGGCGCTGGTGTCGAACAATTTAGCGATTTTGGCGGCCAGGCGAGGTGACGTCGACGACGCGCGCAGCCGATACGAGCGGGCGATCGCCATGCAGCGGCGTTTGTTGTCGGCGCACGCAGATGATCCGTCATTGGAGAGCCAGCTGGCCGAGAGTGTGGCAAACCTGGGGATGCTCGACGACGGGCAGGGTCATCAGGAGGTGGCAGAGCGAGCTCTCACGGAAGCGGTGGCTTTGTTAAGGCCGATCGCAGATTCGGCAGCCGGTGAGACCCGCTATCCGCGCAACTTGGCGATTGCGTTAAACAACTTGAGTTATGTGGTCGGGAAGCGCGACCCGGCGGCGGCGGAGCGAGCGGCGCGCGAGGCAATCGAGATTTTGGAGCGCGTATCGCAGGATCCGGCCGCTGGCAGGCGATATGAGGATGATTTGGCACTTTGCTACAACAATCTAGCCGAGCTGGAAAGTCGAGCAGGCAAAACAGCAGAAGCGATCGAATGGTATGGCAAGGCAGTGGCACTCCAAGAGCAGATGGTGCGAAAGGCACCGGGCGTCGTACGCAGCCGGAGCGACCTGGCGATCAGTTTGAACAACTTGGGTATGGCGCTGTGTCATAGCGGCCGGATGGATGATGCGGCGTCGCCGTTTGATCGTTCGCGGGAACTGATGGCAACGCTCTCAGGCGATTACCCCGGTGAATTGAAGTATCAAACGCTGCTGGCAGGACTTCTAAATAACCAGGCGTTAGCGTTGGCTGCGGCCGGGCGCCACCAGCAGGCAGTCGAGATCTACGCGCAGGCGATTGCTGCGCAGCGGCAGGTATGGGAGCGGGCATCTAACTCGGACTTAATGCAGGAATTGTTGAGCAAGATGTATTACAATGAGGGGCAGTCGTTCGGCGCCCTCGGGAAATGGGACGAGGCGAAGGACGTGGCCCTGGCGCGGCGCGAAATTTGGCGAGGCAAT
>DASYDU010000108.1:0-5621 GCA_036499445.1 Lacipirellulaceae bacterium | reverse complement strand
GCCGTTTGGCTCGCGAGCTTCGGCTCGACCACGAAGCTTGCCGCCGACGGCAACGGCAACGGCGTAATCGATGCCGGCGACTATTCCATCTGGCGCGACCATCTCGGCGAATCGATTGGCGGCGCCGGCAGCGGGGCCGATTCAGTCGTTGCCGACTCCTTGGCCGCCGATGGAGCGGGCCTCAGCGGCTCGTCAACTCCGTCCCAAACAGTCGAGCAGTCGGTCAGCTCGCCCGTCTCCTCGTCGATCGGCGTCGAAGCTGTGGCCGCCTCGCCGAACGTTGCTCCCCTGGTGTCGACCCCGGCTGCTTCCTCAAGTTCCTCGGCCGATCAGTCGGACCGAGCGCTCCTGCTATTGCTCAATGAGCAGCAGCCAGCCGGCGCGGCTTTGCTCGACCCGTCACCATTGGCCGGGCAAGCGAGCGATTCGAAGCCAGACGAAGACACCCTCGCGGCCCCGTCCGGCGATGCCCTAGCCGTCGCCTGGCAGTCGTGGGGCGATTTATAAACATCGGCCGGCCAATAACTCGCCGCTGTTGCCGCGGCTGTCGAATCGTTCCGGTTGCGCTGATTCTGCATAGCGTGCCGGCGCGGTGGTAAAAAATCTCAGGCCTGTTCTGCCGTATCGTTTGATTCTTCGCGCGCACATCCTGTGAAGTCGACCTATGTTTTTCATTAGCGACGAATCCGCGCGGTCTGCCGGCGACGCAAATGTTTGCTGGCGCGGCGGCCTACTCGCCGACCTTTTCCGGTTACTTTTCACGCGACCAAATCCAATCGTCATTGGTTTCAATTTGCCCTGTGCGGCTTCCGCGGCATGACATTCGAGACACGATTTGCGTGTCTTCGGCATCGCAGGACAAAACCCTTAAGCGGCCACCTTGGTCCGCACGGACACGTTTCATGCAGCGCCCGCAGCCCCTCCGACGAATTAGCCGTCTACGACGTGGCACGACCCTCGTCGAAACGGCCATCGTACTGCCCGTGTTCATGGCGTTTCTACTCGGCCTGATCGAGCTGGGCCACGCCTACATGGTCACCAATGTGATGCGCGCCGCCTGCCGCGAGGCGGCCCGCCTCGGTTCGGTTACCGGTACGACCTCCGCCCAGGTCAAGCAAAAGGCGCTCGACATGATGGGGAGCGCCTGCAAGTCCAACCTGGTCACGGTCTACGTCAAAAACGCCGGCACATTCGATCAAGCCGGCACACCCCCGCAAACCGCGACCTCGCTCGAAGCGATGCCGGACATTGAAGTCTCTAGCGCCAGTCCGCTGCAACTCTTCATGGTGCGGGCAAAAGTCAACTACAACCAGATCGCGATCGTCCCCAACATTCCCATTTTGGGGAAGTTTCTCAACAACGTCGTGATTCAAGGGCAAGCATTTACGCGTCATGAATAGCAAGTAGTCGGCGGCACATTCGTGGAGATTCCAACTATGAGAAGCGTTCAAATAATCGCGCACACAAAATTGCGGATTTCCGATTGCGGATTGTGGATTGAAGGCCGCCGCCGCACGAACAAATCCGTAATCCGAAACCCCAAATCCGAAATCCGTAAAGGCGCGGCTGCGGTCGAGTTTGCGGTCGTCGCCCCGGTGCTAGTCGCGATCATGATGGGACTGATTCAATCAGGCCGCGGCTATGAGGCCAAAAACCTCTTGGCCGGAGCCGCCCGCGAAGGCGCCCGCTATGCCGCCATGGATCGCTCCAAGATGGCGAGCAGCGGGCAAACCACCAATCAGAAGTTGATCAACGACGTCAAGAATTTCTTGTCCACCGATGGCATTCCAAAGCAGGACATCACGGTCACAGTCAAAGACGCGAACGTACCGACCAAAGATTTCAACCTCGACGACCCCAACAACAACCTCAAACTCTTCGCCGTCAACGTGTCGGTGAAATACTCCGACGTGAGCTTCACCACCGTATCGGCCAGCAACGACTACACGCTCAACGCGAGCATCGTGTTTCGCAACGGCCAGGCCACAATTTCCAATTAGCAATAGCAAAGACGGATTCGATCGGTTACCCAGTCCACCTCACGCACGGCGCCAAGTGCGTGTGCGGCAATTTAAGGCCAACTTGGAGAATGCACCATGAAACGCCACAGATTCAAACTGGCCGGGCCGCCAGCCCGACATACGTACCAGCGACGGGGCGTGATTGTCGTCCTGACCGCCTTCCTGATCACCGTCCTGTTTGCCTTCATGGCCCTGTCGGTCGACACTGGCCGCGTCGTGCTCACGGAAACACAGATGCAAAATGCGGTTGATGCCGCGTCGCTTGCAGCCTCGGAGGAAATCACCGCGGCGGTCTACGCGGCCGGACAGGGACAGGGATCCGCCAATATCGATGCCAACTCGATTGCCGTCAGCTCCGCCCGAGCGATGGCGGCCGACGTGGCCCATCGCAACGGCGTCTACGTCAATCCGGCCAATGACGTTCAGTTTGGCAAGCGCGTATTCGACCCCACTTCCGGCCAGTGGACGATTCAGTGGAACGCCACTCCGTACAGCGTCGTGAAGGTCACGGCCCGCCGGACTAATAGCGACACCACCGCACAAGACGGCCAGTTTCCGTTAGCCTTCGGTTGGGCCGTCGGCAAATCGAGCCTGCCAATTACAACTTCGTCGACGGCATTCGTCGAGGCCCGCGACCTCGTGTTGTGCCTCGACTACAGCGCGTCGATGGACGACGATAGCTCGCTCGACTCGACGCTCTCCTCGACCGAGGTGAACGCCGCGCTCGACAACATTTGGACCGCCCTGCGGACGGCCGATCCGAAATGGCCCGGAACCACGACGTCGAAATTTCCGGCCACGGGATTCGGCACCATCAATTCGGCGGCCGGCACTTCCGTGTCGAGCACCAACACGACGACCATCATGAGTACGCTGGGACTCACCACCAACTCCGGCGGCCACCGGAAATATCCGTTCCCGCAGTCGGGCCGAAATTCCAACAACGATCCCAATCCGAAGGAAAGCGATGCCACCAGCGACACGCTCTGGCAAGGCTACATCAACTACGTGAAGGGCCTCAGCGGCACCTACAGCAAGAAGTACGGCTATCGAACCCTGGTCGACTACCTGGAAGAGCAGCGCTACGACCCAAGCCAATCGGAAGACCTCTGGCGGACGCCCGAGTACCCAGATCAGGCGCTCAAGGACGGCACCACGCTCTTCTTGAACTTCCTCAAGGACTTGAATTTCGGCGACGAAGTCGGCTTGGTTGTCTACGGACAATGGGCCGTCCAGCAAAAGAAGTTCTATGACGGCGTAGCCGATGTCGACATCTCATCCGACCCAATCACGCCCGACTACGACAAAATCAACACGATCCAGCTCCATCACCAATCCGGCGAATACAACGGCTGGACGGCGATTGGCGACGGCCTTCTCAAGTCGTGGACGCTGCTGCTGGGCGATCCCTCGGTGCCGAATGATCACGGCTTCTCGCGCTACGGTGCGCGCCCGACGATCATTCTCATGACCGACGGCGTCACGAATCAGGCTCCGAGCGGCTGGTCGATGCCGGCCGGCTTCAATTGGAAAGATTGGACCGACTACGACGGAAACGGAGTCGCCGACTACACCAGCACGGACGTCAATAAGAAGTATGCGTTCTATGAAGCCACCTTGGCGATTCAACGCGGCTGCACGATCCACACGGTGGGCGTGGGCGCCGACGCGGACACAGCATTGTTGAAGGCCATCGCATTTGCCGGCCACGGCATCTTCATTGATGTGCCGGGCGGTAGCACGATCGCCGCGATGAAACAGCAGATGCTGGACGCCTTTTCGCAGATCGCCGCAAAGGTGCCGCCGGCGCAGTTGATCTACGACTCGCATTAAACCAGTAGACTGAATGCCGGTCGGGGTCTGGTCCATTTTTCGGCCAACCAACGTCATCGTTATGCACGAGCGTTGACCAAAAACATGGACCTGACCGCTGTGCCTCCGAAAACCCTTGCTCGTTAGCTAGCGAGCACCCCCTGGCCGCCGGCCTGACCCCCCGGCGGCCTTCTTTTTTGGTCATTGGAAGTTGGTCGTCGGTATTGATAATTCCAACGACCAATGACTACTTCCTCCCCTCGCGCCGCCTTTGCTCGAAGAACCGTGTCAGGATTTCTCCACATGGCGCCGCCAATACCCCGCCCACAACTTCCGCGCGATGATTGAGTCGAGCGTCTTCGAGCAGCCGGTACAGCGATGCCACGGCCCCCGCCTTCGGATCGGTCGCGCCATACACGACCCGCGGCATCCGTGCGAGCACGATTGCGCCCGCGCACATCGCACACGGCTCGAGCGTCACATACATCGTCGTATCTTCGAGCCGCCAGCTCCCCAGCACTTCGGCTGCTTGCGTGATCGCGATCATCTCGGCATGTGCCGTCGGATCGTGCAGTTGCTCGCGCTGGTTGTGCGCCGCGGCAATGACTCGCCCCGCATGAGCAATCACTGCCCCGATCGGCACCTCGTTTTCGGCGAGCGCCGCCTCCGCTTCGCGGAGCGCCAGCCGCATGTACTCTTCGTGTGGCACTTCGCTACCGGGCGTTGGGGGGAGATTGAATTCCATCGCGCCTCTATACCCTACGATCGAATTCGCCACTACAACCGGTCGCCAGGCAGCTAGCGACGCCGGGCCAACCGCTTGGCCCTGGACGCCGGGCCGCGAACCGGTTTGACTAAAGGTAGCGCAGTTGTAGGCTTAAGTGGCTGTTCAAACGATGCCGCAGTATCGCGATCGGAGATCCATGCTCTTGCCTGTCCCAAGCAAAGTTTCTGCCCGGCTAGTATGCCCGTCATGGGCGATCCGCAGCCTCGTTGCCGCGTTCGTGTCGAGCTCGTGCGCTCTAGGCTCGATCGCCACCGCGGCTCCCTCCCCGTCCGAAACACCGCGATCCGCAGCCGATCCGCAATCGCTTGCCGCCGACTTGAAGGCCGAGTTGCAGCTCGCCTATCGCGATAACGTACCAGAAATCACCCAGCGGAGCGAGCAACTGCGCCGCGCGCTCGACACTTGGAACGCCTCGCCAAAGAGCGCGGCCAACCGAGATCAGATGAACGCTTGGCTACGCGATTCGATTCGACTCTCGATGCCAGGCTCGGATCTGCCACTGCCGCCGGCACCGACATTCGTACTTGATACGACCAAGGCAGATTCAGCGTCCCAAAGCGCTTTGACCGCCAAGCCGCTGGCGATGAAGTCGCGACTCGTGAAGCCGGTCGTGTCGCGCGAAGTTTCCCAGGGCGATCCGTTCCGCGATGACCCCGCGCCCGCAAGCGCGGGCGGTGCGTCACGATAATCGCGTCACTGGCGGCGCTCGGCTCCCGCCGGCAATTACTTGCCGCCCTTGCCTCCTGGCTTGCCAGCTGGTTTCGCAGCCGGCTTGGCTGCTCCTGCGGCGGGCGCAGCAGTCGTACCTTTAGCGCCTGCGGCTGCGGTGTCTTCTTCGCCCTCTTTCTTCTTTTTCTTCTTCTTGATTGTCATCTTGCGGACCCGCACCTTCGGCAGGCCCAGGGGCGAATCGCCTTCCTTCCAGCGATCGGCCTCCTTAAGCCGCTGCAGCCGCTCGACGCGCGTCAGCACGCTCCGGTTGCGCGAGGCTCCGCGCTTGA
>DASYDU010000107.1:0-3321 GCA_036499445.1 Lacipirellulaceae bacterium | reverse complement strand
ATTGCCGGTTGGGGTGACGGCAAAGATACCGTGAGCATAAAAGTGTCGACTATTGTCATAGGAACCGGTCTATTTATTGCCGGCATGATTCTTTCCAGGCTATTGTCGTCCGTCGTGGCATATCGCTTGGTGAGTCAATTTCGCCTGAGCCGCGATGCGTCTTCGGCCATTCGCTCGCTCGCGTTTTATGCGCTCACGATCGTGGTCGTGCTATGCGTTTTAGAATTCATGGGAGTTCCGCTGACTGCCTTCACGATTTTCGGCGGCGCGATCGCCATTGGCGTCGGTTTTGGCAGCCAAGCGGTGATCAACAACTTCATCGGCGGCTTGATCATGCTGGCCGAGCGGCCGGCCCGCATCGGCGAACGGATCGTATTCGGAAATCACGACGGCGTGGTCGAAGAAGTCGGCTTTCGCTCGACCAAGCTCCGCACCGGGCAGGATCACGTGGTCACGATCCCCAATTCCACGCTGGTCCACGAGTCGATCGAAAACGTGGGCCGGCGTCGGACGATCTGCCGCAATTTCCGGGTTGCGATCGGCTACGATACGCCGCGAGAAAAGATTATCGAGGCGGTCGAGGCGATTCGGGCCGTCTTCGAGGAGCCCGGTATTCGCGAGCCGATTCACCCGGTCGTCGCCCTGGAAAAACACCCGCCGCGGGTGCACTTCCACGAGTACAATCCGGACAGCCTCGGCATCCAGATCGTTTATTGGTACGGGCCGCCGAATCATTGGGATTACATGGCCCACGCCGAGCGGATCAATCTGCGAATCTTCGAAGAGTTCGAGCGGCTGGGCGTGAGTTTTGCCTCGCCGTCGAAGACGGTCTACATCGCGACGGACGCGAGCCAGCAGGTCTCGATGAACATTGCCGGTGCTGGACCAGATTTGCTGGGCAAACAGGCGCGGCGCGCGGGTTGAGGATGGATTACCGGTAAATCGGCCCAGATTGGCGGCGGCTTGCCGGTCAGTGTGACCGCGGCTACCATCGACCGGTAATTGGCGCATTGCCGTGTGCGCGCCTCTCATTGTCGACCGCGTTGAGACCGCGTCATGGATAGTCCCGTTTGGCAAACGGCGCTTGGCGACGGTCCGCTCGTGGCATGCGCGATTCACAACGGCCACGAGGTACGGCCGGAGTTGGCGGAGCTGCTGCGGCTCGACGAGGCCGAGCGTCGCTATGAAGAAGACCCGCGCACCGGCGAGTGGACCACCATCGCGCCGACGCGGCTCATCGGCCGGCGGTCACGATTCGAAGTCGATCTGAACCGACCTCGGGACCTCGCAGTCTATTTGCGTCCCGAGGATGCGTGGGGCCTTGACCTTTGGCGGCAGACCCCGCCGCCGGGGCTGATCGAGCGTTCGCTCGCCGAGTACGACGAATTCTATGCCCATTGGCGGGTGGTCTTGGAGCGACTACTGGCCCAAAACCGGCGGCTTGTGGTATTCGATTTGCACAGCTACAACCATCGTCGTTCGGAGCCGGATGCGGCGGCGGCCGATGCCGAGCAGAATCCGGAGATCAATTTGGGGACGCGGACGATGGACCGAAAACACTGGGCGCCGATCGTTGATCGCTGGCTCGCAGAAATGCGCTCGGTTGATTACTCGGGTCGGCGGCTCGATGTGCGCGAGAATGTCCGGTTCGGTGGCGGCCACTTGGCGGCTTGGACCCATCGCACGTTTCCGCAGTCGGTTTGCGTGCTGGCGATTGACGTCAAAAAAGTTTTCATGGACGAATGGACAGGCGTGATCGATGCAACTCAGTTCCGCGCGTTGGGGCAGGCGCTGGCAAAGGCTGCCGCCGGCGTGCGGGACGAATTGGAATGCTTCGGCCGTGCGTAAACTATCGTCCAAAAAACAAGGGCTGGCGCTGGCGTCCGCGGTGCTCGCCAAACTGGCCGAGGACGAGCCCGTGCGGCAAGAGCTGCCGGGCGGGGGCCGGCTGCGATTCGATCGCCGCTTGCCGTTCGTGTGCGTCTATCGTCGGCGCGGCAAGGAAAGCGATATCGAAACGGAACAACTGCTGACCGCGGAAACGGCCTGCCTAATCGTGCCGGCCGAGGCGCGAACGGCCCGAGAATGTTTGTCGCTGCTTCACACGTTGATCGAAAGCTTGTCAAACCACTTCGGCTCGTTCCTGGTCGTTGAGATCTGGGAGGAGCCGCGGGCGAGGCCTGGAAGCGAGAATGGCGCGGCTGAGGGGCTGAAATTTGAAATCGTCGTCGCCGAGCATCGTGCCGCACGCGCGACGATCGAAAGTTTGTCGAAGTGGCTGGGCGCGATTCGAATTCTTCACGGCCGCACCCAGGTCTCGATTTCCCGGCGAGACGCCCCCTGCCCTCCCGGCGCCAAACCGGTGGTGACCCGCGCCGAATCGCGGCAGTGGGATACTATGTCACTGGGTTTGGCAATTCGGTCGACGAACCGAGGGAAAGACGGTCGCGCGAAGTTACGTAATTTGCGGACGATCCGCCGCGGCCTCAACGTCGCCCTACGACACGCTTTCTTTACCTTCGCGCACCAACGCACCAATGCCCAGCCGACGCACTATGTGCTCGGACGCCAATCGATCGTCAAAGCGGTGCTGGAAGTGGACCATCAATTGGCGGCGATCGGGCGATCGTTCGATCTGTTGCTGCAGGCGACGCCGGTCAACGCGGAGTCGGCTTGGCGGGATTTTCGCCGCGAGCGGTTCGAGAAGCCGCCGATCTTCTACTACCGGCCGCTCGCGCTCGACCCACTCCTCTTGAAACGCCAACTTTACGCGATTCCGGTCGAGCGGGTGGAAGATCCGACGCTGTCCTATCTATTCCGGCAAAAGCAGGACGAGCTCGACCGGCAGATCACGTTGCTGTCGGACGTCGATACGCCGCGGTTTCTGCACGAAAGCATGCAGATCTATGGCGGCGTGTCGGACCTGCTCTTGTCGCAGGCCAAGGAGCTGCTCCATCGCGTGCCGACGCGGAGCGGCGAAGAAGTCGTCCGTGGACAACTTTCGGCGGTGGAATTTGCCCGCCGGGCGGAAAGAGAGCTGGCGTATTACCGGAAGCAATGTCGCAATTTTGCCGCAACAGTGAGCGTCCGCGAAGACATGTACTCGGGGATGATGGTCTCGGCCGATCAGCTGCTGATCGGGGGCCGAACTCGGATTCCCGAGCGCCGCGCGGAGGCGCTATTGCAACATGAAGTGGGCACGCACCTGGTCACGCGGTACAACGGACGGCAGCAACCATTTCAGCAGCTGGAAGTCGGCCTGGCCGGCTACGACGGCTTGCAGGAAGGGCTGGCGGTGCTCGCAGAATTTCTCGTCGGCGG
>DASYDU010000106.1:0-13733 GCA_036499445.1 Lacipirellulaceae bacterium | reverse complement strand
CATCAGAGGCACGGCTTCCTCTGGCAAAAGCTGCGGATGCCTCGGAGCTTCGACTTCGCCACGACGAAAACCAAGCGGTACGACGAACGGCTCCGCATGCCGAAGTTCCCGTTCAGGACCGACGAGCGCGAAGCGGTGATGACGTTTATCCTCGGCTTGGTGAGCGAGCCGCCGGCCGACAGATACATTTATCATCCGAGCCCGCGGATGGACGCCATCGTCGAGGGCCGCCACGTGCTCGACAAATACAACTGCGCCGGCTGCCACATCCTGGATATGGAGCGGTGGAAGATTGCCTTCGATCCGAAACAATTCGAGTCGCCGCCCACCACCACTGATTTCCCATTCCTCGCGCCGACGTTCACGGAGGACGAAATCAAGGCCTCGCTGGCGCAAGATCGCCGCGGTCTGCTCCACGCCGACTTGCACGGCATGACGACGCGCAGCGAAGCGACCGGCGCGCCGAATCGCGTCGATCAGGACGGCGTCGCGCTGCAGCCGGACGATCTGGAGTCGCCGCCGTTTTATGAGTTCGGCTTATATCAGCCGGCGCTAGTGGCCGGTTATCCGCGGTTGGTCGGCGTGCAAAATCTGCTGATTCCGGCCAAGAAGGACGACTACGGCCCGGCACAGGGCACGGCCTTCTCCGGCACGGGCGGCGACCTCGCCAAGTACCTCTTCCCGCACGTAATCGCCGAGGAACACAAGACGAATCCTTCGGCCAAAGGCTCCGAAGCCTGGGGCTGGCTGCCGCCGCCCTTGACCATGGAAGGCGGCAAGGTTCAGACCGATTGGCTCCACGATTTCTTGATGGATCCGACCTCGATCCGCCCGGCCGTCGTGATGCGGATGCCCAACTTCCACATGTCGACCGGCGAGGCGAGCAAGCTCGTCAATTACTTTGCCGCCAAGAGTAACGCGGAGTTCCCATACGAGTACAACGTCCGTCGGCGGACCGACTACATTGGTCAGCTCGAGCAGTCACACCCCAAGCTTCTTGACGACGCGATGAAGATCGTCACGGACGGCAACTACTGCGTGAAGTGCCATTCGGTCGGCGACTATAAGCCAAAGGGTGCCGTCAAGACGCTCGGCCCGAATCTGGCCGACGTCTATCGGCGGCTGCGTCCCGACTATGTCCGCCGCTGGGTCGGCAACCCGCAGCGGACCTTGCCGTATACCGGGATGCCGGTCAACATACCGTACGATCCAAACGCGGCCCACTTGGGCGGCGTGAACCAGGCGTTGTTCCCCGGCACCAGCGTCGAACAACTGGACGGCCTCGTCGACTTTTTGATGAATTTCGACACGTACGCCAAGCGCCATACGTCGGTGAAATCGCTGGTCAAAGAGCCGGCGGCCGCGCCGGCCACAGGCAAATCAGCCGATGCATCGCGGCCGCGCGGCGACCAAGCGGGAGGCGAATGATTGGGCTTTCTCGCGCCGCAATCGTAATGTCCGACCATCCACGAGAAATGACTTCCATGAATCATCTCACTCAAAACATTTTGAAATTGGCCGCCGTTTTGGCGATTGCCGCCGGATCGACGGCCGCTGTCCGCGCCGCCGGCTGGGGCTCGATCAAAGGCAAGTTCGTCATCGACGGTGCCGCTCCAAAGCTCGCCGCGATCGACGCGTCGAAAGATGCCCTCTGCGTGGCCGCTCACCCAGTCGACGAGTCGGTTGTCGTGGGGAAGGACGGCGGCATCGCAGACATCGTCGTGTTTTTGCGTGTCGCACGCGGAAAAACCGTCGACGTCAATCCCGAGTATGACGCTTCGAAAAATCAAACCGTCACGCTCGACAATAAAGGCTGCTCATTCCGCCCCCACGTATCGTTGGTGCGGATCGGCCAGCCGTTTGTCGTCAAGAATTCGGACACAATTGCCCACAACACCAAGCTCGAAATGCAGGCTAACGGAGGCGGCAATCCGCTGCTGCCGGCCGGCGATGAGAAGAAATTTGATTTCACCAAACCCGAAGCGATTCCTCAGCCCGTTAGCTGCAACATTCATCCTTTCATGCACGGTTTCATACTCGTAAAAGATGATCCCTACATGGCGGTCTCGGGCGAAGACGGGACATTCGAAATCAAAAACATTCCGGCCGGCAAGCAGGAATTCGTGTTTTGGCAGGAACTCCATGGCTATCTGAAAGATGTGAAATTCAAGGGCGGCGCGGCGAGCAAACAAGGTCGGGCCGAGCTGACGATTGAAGACGG
Organism: Lacipirellulaceae bacterium; assembly: GCA_036499445.1. Classification (GTDB taxonomy): domain Bacteria; phylum Planctomycetota; class Planctomycetia; order Pirellulales; family Lacipirellulaceae; genus DASYDU01. Next base: position 11,512 of record DASYDU010000106.1, on the reverse strand, counting down.
CAAAACGCTCGATCTGGGCGACATCAAGGTGCCGGCGAGCCAGCTCCAATAGTACTGAGAGAAACTGAAACTTAGCGGCAGCACTTGCCCCGCGATAACGAACGTCATGATCGTCCGACAGTCCAATTTTCGTGTCAGTTTGATCGCCGCGATGTCATGCGCGGTTGTTGCGACCGCTTTATTCGGCTGCAACTCGCGCGTGAGCCTGGGTCCGGTTGCCGATGCCCACAGCGTCGCCGACATCCGCACGGCTTTTGGCGGAGCGGAACAAGCGGCGGCGGCCGGCTCCGGTGGGGCGGCGATCGGCACCGGCTGGGCCACGATCAAGGGCCATTTCGTCTTCGACGGCACGCCGCCGAAAATGTCGCCCTACGCCGTGACTAAAGATCAGGCTACCTGCGCTCCCGGCGGAAAAATTCCGCTGCAAGAAACGCTCCTCATCGACGGCTCCGGCGGCATCAAGAACATCGCCGTTTATCTCCGCGAGGCGTCGCGCGTCAACGATTCGGCACAACCCAAGGGCGGCGAAGTCGTATTCGATCAGAAGTCGTGCATGTTCCTCTCTCACGTGATCGGGGCGACGGTCGGGCAGACGCTTGATATCAAGAATAGCGACGACGTCGGCCACAACACGAACATCGTCGGCAAGAACCAGTTCAATCAAATCATTCCGGCCGGCAATTCGGTGCCACTCAAACTGCAAAAGGAAGAGGCGACGCCCGCCGCGGTCACGTGCAGCATTCATCCCTGGATGAGCGCGTATCTGCTTCCGCGGGCGAACGGCTATTTCGCAGTCACGGCGGCCGACGGCTCGTTTGAAATTCAAAATGTACCGGCGGGCGAGAAGCTTGACTTTCAGGTGTGGCACGAGAGCGCCGCAGGGGCAGGCGGCGCTCTCGTGATTACAACTCCCGAGGCCAAGGCGCTCGAATGGTCGAACAAAGGCCGCTTCAGCGTCACGCTGCAGCCGGACGAGGTCAAGGAAATCAAGGTCACGGTGCCCGCGTCGGCATTCCGAGGCTTGCGCGGTTAATTGCAGTCATATTTTGCGAATTCGCAATGAAGTTATTTTCGACAACGTATTGTGTGATGGTCGTTGGCGTCGCAGCTGCGCTCGCCGGCTGCGGCCGGCCGGCGCCGCCAACGTTTCGCTTGGACATGACGAAAATCGTGGCCAACCAGATCATTCCCAAACATCAGCAAGCGATCGCCGACATCCTTGGCGCCATGTTCGGCACGCCCGACGAGCCGTACGCCTTGCCGGAAACTGGCCTCGACGTCCGCAAGCTGAAGATGGCCGCCGGTCCGGTGTGGAGCGATCAAGTCGGGGGCAAGCATGGCCTTTATCGCCGCCAATGTGCCCATTGTCACGGCATCAACGGAGACGGCCGCGGCCCTACGGCGATGATTCTCAATCCCTATCCGCGCGACTATCGTTCGGGCGTGTTCAAGTTCAAAACGACTTACAACCCGAATCAACCGAGCGACGACGACCTTCGCACGATTCTGCATAACGGCATTCCGGGCACCGCCATGCCGTCGTTCGCCGTCTATCCGCCGGACGACGTCGACGCGCTTCAAGAGTACGTAAAGTATCTTTCGATGCGCGGCCAAATGGAAAACTCCTTGATCAACTACGTGAGAGACGAGTTGAATTTCAACCCGGTGACAGGCGAGGGAGACGACCTCGACCCGGCCAAGAACGAAGATCAGCGCAAGGCGATCAAGTCGATGCTCACCGATGACGTGGTGGCCGGCTGGAAAGCTGCGAACGAAAATGTGATCCGGCCTGAAGATAGCAAGTTGCCGTCCGCGGACCGCCCGGCCAAGGAAATTGCCGCCTCGGCGGAGAAGGGCCGTGAATTGTTTTACGGGACGAAGGCCAACTGCCTGAAGTGCCACGGCCCGACGGCGCTCGGCGACGGTCAACAAGACGATTACGACAATTGGAGCAAAGCCACGAAGAAATTCGAGGACGAAACGACCGCCCTATCGGCCTCGATCAAGACGCTAATGGAGTCCATGGCGAGCCAGCAAGGAGACGAACTCGAGGCGTCGCGCAACGACCTCAAGGCGAAGCGCAAAGAACTGGCCGAGCGCGAGGAGGTGATCGCCCAACTGCTGCCGCCGCGAAATGCCATTCCGCGAAATCTTCGCGAGGGCGTGTTCCGTGGCGGACGCCGGCCATGGGACATCTTCCATCGCGTGAATCAAGGCATCGCGGGCACTCCGATGCCAGGCACCGGGCCGGCCTCGGCGGGAGCCCAAGGCACGCTTTCCGAAGAAGAGATGTGGAACATCGTCGATTACGTTAGGTCGGTGGCGTTTGAACCTGCCAGCCGGCCGCAGATGAAGCCGATCGAAATGGATGCCATCGTGAAATGAGTGAGCGCAGGAGTTCATCGTGAATCGCTTTTGGAGTTTGGTGTTTTTGATGGTGCCGGTCTGTGGCGTGGCAACGTTCGTCGTTGCGCCGTATTTCCAGATTTGGTTCCCGCACGACATCTCGGAGCATGGCCGCGTCATCGACCAGTTGTTCATGTTCATCCTTTGGCTGACGGGGATCATTTTTATCGTTACGGAAGGGGCGCTCGTCTATTTCACCTGGAAGTACGACGGCCGGACCAATCCCGAGCCGGCCAAGTTCTCGCACGGCAGCCACACGCTGGAAGTCGTCTGGACGATTTTGCCGGCGGTGACGCTGCTGTTTATCGCGATCTATCAGATGAATGCCTGGGCCGATGCCAAAATGCGCAAGCCAAACGTTCCGATAACGGCCGAAGTGACCGGGCGGCAATTCAATTGGGACGTCCGCTATCCCGGCCCCGACGGCGAGCTGTATACGCCCGACGACATCATCCGCACCGACGGCCAGGTCCACTTGCCGGCCAACGAAGAAGTTCTGCTGGTAATCAAAGCGGCCGACGTGCTCCACAGTTTCTTCCTGCCCAATATTCGCATGAAGCAAGACGTCGTGCCTGGCATGGAGCAATACATGTGGTTTAAGGCCCGGGAGACGGGCGAGTTCGACATCGTCTGCGCCGAGCTTTGCGGCTGGGGCCACTACAAGATGAAGGGCCGCGTCACTTTCGAGTCGCGCGAGGATTTTGACAAATGGCTCAAGCAAAAGAGCGATGAGCAGAACGCGATGACCATCGCCCAGACAAAGGCCGAGTAGCCCGCCACAACTTGCTGCCTTCAACGGACAACTGACAACTGACGACTTAATGTTATGAGTACTATTACCGCCGGCACCCACGTCCACGATCATGCCCACCACGGTAGCGTGGGGCACTTCTTTTCGACGTACGTCTTCTCCCGCGATCACAAGATCATTGGGCTGCAGTTCTTGTTCAGCACGTTGTTCTGGTTTTTCATCGGCGGGATGTTGGCCCTCGGCGTCCGCTGGCAGCTGGCGTGGCCCTGGTCGCCGATGCCGATCCTCGGCAATCTGCTCTATAAGACCGAAGGCGGGCAGATCGCTCCCGAGGCCTACACGATGCTTTTCACGATGCACGCCACGGTGATGATCTTTATGGTGATCATACCAATCCTGGCCGGTGCATTTGGCAATTTCTTGATTCCGCTGATGATCGGCGCCGAGGACATGGCCTTCCCGACGCTCAACATGCTCAGCTACTGGTTCATGTGGCCGGCGTTCCTTTGTTTTGGCGGGAGTTTTTTTGTTGCGGGCGGCGCGGGGAGCAGCGGCTGGACCGTCTATCCGCCGCTGTCGCTCACTGCCGGCAGCGGGCAAACGCTGTGGCTAATCGGACTCACCTGCGTCGGCGTTTCGTCGATGATGGGCTCGGTCAATTACCTGACGACGATCATCCAAATGCGGGCCCCCGGCATGACGATGTTCCGGCTGCCGATGACTATCTGGGCCATGTTCATCACCGCAGTCTTGCAGGCCTTCGCGCTACCCGTGCTGACGGCGGCTGGCTTCATGCAACTCTCGGATCGCCTTTTGGGCACCGGCTTTTTTATCCCCGAAGGGTGGTCGGCCGTGAACTCCGTGCGGGCAGCCGGCGGTGGCCAGCCACTGCTCTGGCAGCACCTGTTTTGGTTCTACAGTCATCCGGCCGTGTACATCATGATCCTGCCCGCGATGGGCATGGTCTCGGACATGATCGCCTGCTTTGCCCGCAAGCCGCTCTTTGGCTACAAGCCGATGGTCTATTCGATCGCCGGCATCGCGGGACTGGGCTTCATCGTCTGGGGACACCACATGTTCGTCTCCGGAATGAATCCGGTTCTGGGCATGACGTTTATGGTCGCCACGATGCTGATCGCCTTGCCGAGCGCAATCAAAGTCTTCAATTGGCTAGGCACGATTTGGGGTGGGAAGATTCAATTCACCACCCCAATGCTGTTCGCGATGTCATTCGTCTCGATGTTCATCATCGGTGGCCTGTCCGGCATTTTCATGGCGGCCACGCCGATCGACATCTTCATTCACGACACCTATTTCATCGTCGCTCACTTTCACTACGTTCTGTTCTCCGGCACGGCAATGGCTGTGATGGGGGCGATCTACTTTTGGTTCCCAAAAATGTTCGGCCGGATGATGAACGACAGTTGGGGCAAAGTCCACTTCCTCCTCACGTTCGTGTTCCTCAACTGCGTCTTCTTCCCGATGCACATATTGGGGATGGTCGGCTTCCCGCGGCGGCTTGCTGATCCGTATCACTACGAAACTTTCCGGCACCTACAACCGCTCAACCAGTTCATATCGATTTGCGCCATTTGCATGGTCGCGAGCCAATCGATCTTCGTCGTCAATTTCTTTTACAGCATCTTCTTTGGCCCCAAGGCGGGGCGCAATCCGTGGCATGCCAATTCGCTCGAATGGATGGCCCCCAGTCCGCCGGGCCACGGCAACTTCGATTTCCAGCCGGTCGTCTACCGCGGCCCGTACGAATATGGCTCGCCCGAGGTCGACATCGACTACTATCCGCAGACCATGCCGCCACCGGAAAACAAGCCGCCGCAACCCGCGCCCGCTCATTAGCCGTCGTTTTGATTCAATGATCGCTTCGTCGCTCCAACTCGATCGTTCGCATTGGCCCCATCGGCTGGCCCTTGTGCTTGCCTGCGCGACGTTTCCGCTGCTCTGGGTCGGCGGACTTGTGACGACGACCGACGCCGGCATGGCCGTGCCCGATTGGCCAAGCACCTACGGCTACAATCTGTTTCTTTACCCGTGGCAATCGTGGCTTGCGGGTCCGTGGGACCTGTTCGTCGAGCATGGCCATCGACTGCTCGCGTCCGCAGTCGGCATGTTGACGATTGCGCTCGTCGTCGTATTGTGGCGGAGCGAGCCTCGTGCCTGGGTCCGCAAAGTGGGAATCGTGGCGCTCGCGCTCGTGCTCCTCCAAGGCCTGCTCGGCGGCATGCGGGTGCTACTCGATGAGCGGACTCTGGCCATGCTCCACGGCTGTACCGGACCGCTCTTCTTTGCGGTGACCGTCTCGCTCGCAGTGTTTACATCAAAATCGTGGCTGACGAACGATATTCCGCTCGTCAGCCCGCAATCGGGCCAGGTGCGGCGATTGGTCGTAGTCACGGCAGTTCTGTTCTATTTGCAGCTCGTGTTTGGCGCCGTGTTGCGCCACATGCCGATCGAAAGCCAGCCGGCGACGTTTGCCCTCGCGGTCCGTTTCCATTTGCTCTTAGCCGGTGTGCTCGTCCTGCATGTCGCGCTTTTGGCGTGGCTGGTCGTAAGGCACTTTCGGCAGATTCGGCCAATGCTTCGCTTGACGCTATCGCTGGTCGGCTTGTTGGCGCTCCAATTATTGCTCGGCGCATCGACCTGGATCGTCAAGTTTTCCGTCCCGACGTGGGCGGCCGATTGGTTTCCCGGGAATGAATTTGCCAATACGGCCGGCGGCTGGCTACAGACGCACATTATCACGGGGCATGTGGCCGTCGGCTCGCTGCTCTTGGGTACCTCCGTGGCGACGGCTCTATTGGCACTGCGGCGTTTGGCATCCTCGGCGCCTCAGTATAGTGGCGCCGCAAGCACAATTGGGGCCACGACATGACGCGAATCACGAGCAATGTCGGCGCCCGTCCGCTCTCTTGGGCTGATGCTCGGCCGTGGTGGCTCGCGCGGGCCGGCGACTTCCTGGAATTGACCAAGCCGCGGATCGTCGCCCTGGAATTGGTGACGATTGTCGCCGCCTATCATTTGGCTTCGCCACGCGGCATCGACCTAGGAGTGCTTTGGCCGACCCTGATTGGGGCCGCGCTCGTCGCGGCCAGCGCCGGCGCGCTGAATCAATGGCTGGAGCAAGCGTCTGACTCCCGCATGGAGCGTACCGCCAATCGGCCTTTACCGGCGGGCCGGCTTTCGTCGCGGCAAGTCGTCGCGTTTGGCATGGTGACGCTCGTCGCCGGCACCGCGATCGTCGTGCATTGGATCGGCTTTCTGACGGCCGCCATTGCTTTGGCGACCTGGTTGATCTATGTAGCTGCCTATACCCCGCTGAAACGCCGCTCGCCGCTCAACACGGCGGTCGGGGCGGTGAGCGGGGCGCTGCCAATCTTGATTGGCTGGACGGCGGCCGGCGCAATGGTCGACATGCGGGCGTGGGCGCTCGTGGCCGCGATGTTCCTCTGGCAATTTCCTCATTTCATGGCGATCGCCTGGCTCTACCGCGACGATTACGCTCGCGGTGGCCAGCGAATGCTGACCGTCGTCGATCCAACGGGCCTGCGGGCGGCGGCGCAAGCGGTGGCCGCGGCGCTCGTGCTCGTGCCCGTGAGCTTGGTTCCCGCGCTGTCGCCTCAAGCCGGCAGCCCGGCCCTGTTTTGCTGGTGGACGCTGCTATTGGGCGTCGGACAAGCTGCGACGGCCGTGTTGTTCCTGGTCGAGCGCGACGAGCGGTCCGCCCGGCGACTCTTGCGCGCGAGCTTGCTTTACCTCACGTGCTGGATGGGTTTATTGGTAATGGTCGCCGTGTAAAGAATTAAACCAACTTCAGCGGCAACAACGACTGACAACGAACCACTGACAACTGACAACTTAGTACCATGAGTCACTCCGCTTCCCCCATGTTCAAGTACCACCCCGCGTTGCCAATCCCGAACGGCAAAACGTGCGTGTGGCTGTTCCTTTCGACGGAGATCATGTTCTTCGCCGGTTTGATCGGCACGTACATCGTGCTGCGGTTCGGCGCTGTCGCCTGGCCCCGGCCGCACGATGTGCATCTGAGCGAGCCCATCGGCGCGTTCAATACGTTCGTGCTGATCTGCTCGAGCGTGACGGTGGTGCTCGCGCTCGAAGCAGCGAAAAGGAACAAGGCCGGCGAGGCGAAAGGTTGGATCCTGCTCACGTTCCTGCTCGGCTCGGTCTTCCTGGGCGTGAAAATGTACGAATACAGCGCCAAATTCGCTCACGGCCTCTATCCCCAGGAGCCCCACGGACTGATCTACGAAAAAGCCGACGTCCACTACACGGCCGCTGTGCGAAAACGACTGGCGGAGCTCAAGACCAAACTAACATTGCAAGGCGAACACACGCCGGAACAGGATGCTCAGATCGCGATCGTCGACCAAATCAGCCGCGACCTGATCGATCCGGCCGAGAAGGCGGTTCGCGACGAACCCGATTCGCCGCAGGGCCGCATCCTGATGCTGCGGCTGGCCTATGCGATTTATCCGCCGCAATATTCTGACGAGGCCGAGAGCATGGCCGCAGCCGCGTCGCCTGATGGCCCGCCGATCAAATTGGTTTCCTACGAAACCGAGCAGCCGGCAGCCAATGGCGAGGCTCCTCAGGCTGAAGCGGAGCATGAAGGCCTCAATGGCGAACATTCCTGGCTGCGATTGCCGGTGATGATCCCCGGCGGCGGGCTGTGGGCAAGCACCTACTTCCTGCTCACCGGTTTCCACGCGCTCCACGTCGTCATTGGCCTGATCGCATTTGGACTGTTGATGATGACCACGCTCGACCGCAAGCGGGCCAACGTGATCGAAAACGTCGGCTTGTATTGGCACTTCGTCGATCTGGTATGGATTTTTCTGTTTCCGCTCCTCTATTTGTTTTGATATCGCGCTGGAGATTAAATTCATGTCTGAACATCTCAAGGAGCATCTCGAACAAGGCGACTTACTGGAAGTCGGCGCGCACGAGGAGCACGGCGGAAACGGCAAATACATCGCCGTGTTCTTCGCCCTCTGCATCCTCACGACCGCGTCCTTCTTCACGTATTCCAGCTACTGGCCCTTCAATAAAGAAGTCGCTCGGGCGTTCATGCTGGCCGTTTCCTGCACCAAGGCCATGCTCGTGATTATGTTTTTCATGCATCTCTATTGGGAGGCAAACTGGAAATGGGTGCTGACCATCCCGGCCAGTTTCATGTCGATCTTTCTGATGCTGATGCTCGTGCCCGACGTGGGCATGCGGATCTACAACGGGTATGAGGGATACAGCCGTGAGCGCTGGACTTACGCGGCCAACAAGCAGAACGTCCAGGCCAGCGACCAGAAAGCGCTCGAAGCGGAGGAAAAACCTGGACCCCATTCGCTCGCGCCCGGACTTCCCGCTCCGGCCCAATAACGAACGTTTGTCGTCGGTCGCAAAACGGATTGCCGGCTCGACGTGAAAGCAGAGCTCGCTTGCATGTCAGCCCCGTCCGCCATCAATATCTCGCATCTCGCCCATCGCTACGGTGAACACGTCGCGATTCACGATCTGTCGCTGACCGTCTCGGTTGGCGAGATTTTTGTGTTGCTCGGGCCGAACGGCAGCGGCAAGACCACGCTGTTCCGAGTGCTATCGACATTGATTCCGCCGCAACAGGGCGAAGTGCAGATTCTCGGCAACGACCTGCGGCGACAGGCTGAAGCGATCCGCGCGCAGTTGGGCGTCGTATTTCAGGCCCCGAGCGTCGATAAGAAACTGACCGTCGCCGAAAATATCACGCATTACGGCCGTCTCTACGGCCTCAGCGGTAGCGCGCTCCGCACGCGAATCGCCGAGATGCTCGGCCGCCTGCGCCTGGCCGACCGCCGCCACGACAAGGTGGAAACACTCTCAGGCGGGTTGCGGCGACGCGTCGAGCTGGCGCAGGCCATGTTGCACCGGCCGCAGTTGCTCCTGCTGGACGAGCCCTCGACCGGCCTCGATCCCGGCGCGCGGAGCGACGTTTGGCAATACTTGGAACAGGTTCGTCGCGAAGAGGGCGTCACCGTCGTCCTCACGACGCATCTCTTGGAGGAGGCGGCCCGCGCCGACCGCATCGCGATCATGCATCTTGGTGAACTGGCCGCGCTCGATACGCCGGCGGCACTTCAGGCCTCGGTCGGCGGCGACGCGATCACGATTCGCACCGCCGATCCCGACCGGCTGGCCGAGGACGTGGCTCGGCAGTTCAACTGTGCGCCGATGATCATCGACGGCTCGGTCCGCCTCGAGCAGCCCAATGGCCATCAATGGGTGCCGCGGCTGGTCGAGGCCTTTCCCGATCGCATCGAGGCAATCACGCTCGGCAAGCCGACGCTTGAAGATGTGTTCATCCATAAGACCGGGCATCAGTTTTGGACTGAAACTCCGAGCGACTAGAATTCTCGCAACATGCCGGTGTCGTCCCATTGCCAGTCCAATCCGCTGCGTGCCGCCTACTACGCGGACGGCGCATGCCAGCGTCGCGTATCGGTGATCGAGAACGTGCGGCTGGCGGAAGGCACGTACCGCGCTCGCTTCGAGTGTCCTGAGATCGCCCGGCAAATTGTGCCGGGACAGTTTCTGATGGTCCGGCTCTTTGGCGAAACCGACCCACTGCTGGGGCGACCACTGGCCCTTTATGACGTGGTGCTCGATGCGGCCGGCGCGCCTTGGGCGATCGACGTTGTCTATTTGGTGATGGGCAAGATGACTGGCCGGTTGGCGCAATGCGGCCCGGGTACGGAGCTTGTCGTTTGGGGGCCGCTGGGGAATGGTTTCCCACGATTGTCGTTCGATCACCTCGTCATGGTTGCCGGCGGCATCGGGCAGACGCCATTTCTCGCGCTGGGGCAAGAATACTTGGGCAGACGCAGTTATGGCAGTCCGCCTCGCGTAGCGACAAGTTTGTCTCAAGTCACACTTTGCTATGGCGTGCGAACCGCCGCGCTTGCCGCCGGCGTCAACGACTTTCGCGCGGCCGGCTTCGATGTCCGACTCAGCAGCGACGACGGCTCGCTCGGCCATCATGGTCTGGTGACGGACTTGCTTGGCGACGCATTGGACGAAACGATTGGTAAGGATCGGCTCGTCGTTTGCTGCGGCCCGGAACCGATGATGGAGGCGGTCGCCAAGATTTGTCGCGCGGCGGGCGCGCCCTGTCTGGTGTCGCTTGAAACACCGATGGCTTGCGGTATAGGCATCTGCTTTAGCTGCGTTGCCAAGATTCGGCAGCCCGACGGCAGTTGGGACTACAAGCGCACTTGCGTCGAGGGTCCGATCTTCGACGCGGAAAAAATTGAGTGGTAACTCAGGCAATTCTTGGCTCATCATCACAAAGCTTGAGAGAATTCGCACGATGGTCGACTATAAAGTCACTGAACTCGACGAGCACATTGATTTCGGCAACTTGCCCTATTGGGATGTCGTCATCGTCGGCGCCGGCCCCGGCGGCCTAGCCGCGAGCTTAACGACCGCCCATCGCGGCCTCACCACGCTCGTAATCGAGGCCAAGGACAAGGCGGGCGGTCAGCCGCAATTCCTCTACGCCGATAAGAACATCGTCGACGTGCCCGGCTTTCCGGACGGCATCCGCGGCGACGAGCTGTCGAACCGCGTCTATCGCCAGGCCGTGAGCGCCCTCGTGCAATTTCGCTTTCAAGAGGAGCTGGTCACGATCGAGGACACCAATCAGGTCGCGAAGGAAGATCCGCTCAAGCGGGTCGTCACAACGCGCGGCTCGTACCTCTGCCGCAAAGCGATCCTGGCCTGCGGACTGCTCCACTATCCGCGGCGACTTGCCGTGCTCGACGCGCTCGAATCAAAGAAGGTTTTCTACAAGATTCCCAAGATTGGCGACTACGAAGGGCATGGCGTCGTCGTGGTTGGCGGCGGCGACTCCGCCTTTGACGCGGCCGTGATGGCAATCCAGCGCGGCGCGTCGGTCGACGTGCTCTGTCGCGAGGCGCCGATTGCCAAGGCGGATACCGTCGCCCGAGTCGAATCATCCGGTGGCCGGGTTCGCGTGCCGTCCGAAGTCGTTGCCGCCGTCCACGAAGGAGATGCGATTCGCCTCACCCTCGCCAGCGGCGACGAGTTGCGGGCCGACTACGTCATCGTTCAGATCGGCTTCCTCTCGGCCAAGGAAACCTTCGACCGGCTCGCACTGCGGCTCAACGAAGACGGCAGCATCGCCATCGACCCCTACTTTGAAACCAGTCGTCGCGGCCTGTTTGCCATTGGCGACGTGCACGGCGATATCAAACTAATCACCGTCGCCTGGGCCGAAGGCATCCAGGCCGCCATCTACGCCTTCAAGGAAATTACCAGCCCGTACTGGCT
>DASYDU010000105.1:0-9773 GCA_036499445.1 Lacipirellulaceae bacterium | reverse complement strand
CGCCGACGGCACCGGACCTGGCGGCACGCCCGATGGCGTTGTGGACGCGCTCGACTACCAATTCTGGGTCGATCACTTTGGCACGGCTTCGGGAAGCGGCGCCGACTCCCAGGGAACCGTGCCGGAGCCGTCTTCGCTCGTGCTCATCGTCGCGGGAGTTGCCGCGTTGGTTTGCATCCGAATTCGGCACAGATAATCGGCTCGAAAACCAAGGTTTCCAGATGGTGTCGCGCAGATTTCTGCGGGCGATTTCTTGCGTTGCTCTATGCATTGGATGCTTCTTTTCGCAAACGAAATCGGTTGACGCCGCCTCGACGGATTTGCTCAACGACAATTCAAATCTCTTTTCTGACGCGAATCACGCGGCCGCGACCCTCGACCTAAAACCGTTTGTGCAACTACCGAGCGGTTTCAACGACATCAACTCGATGACCACTCGGCCAGGCGACACCCGTCTCTACGTGACCACGGCTGAAGGTACGATCATTCGCGTTGACGACAATGGCAGCGGAGGCCGCGTCGCGACACAGCTTCAAGTATCTCGGCAACAGCGTCAACGGCGTCTATGGCATCGCGAATGGCGACAGCTTGCTCGCCGAGTGGACCTACAACTTTCAAACCGGTCAGGTCGACCCGAATTCCTATCGTGAATTGTTTCGCGTCAACATGCCGCTGCAGGACCATCCGATTAAACAAGCTCGCTTCGATCCCTACGCCCGCCCCGGCGACGCCGACTACGGTCTGCTCTACATGACGCACGGCGGCTCGAACCCGCAGGAGTCGCCGAATAACGATCCGCAAGATCGGGGCGACTTGTCCCAGAACCGACGTCGCTCGCGCTCGTTGGCGCGGCGCTCCTGCTGTCAGCCGTCTGCAAGAGTCGTCGTCGATTCATACTGAGCGAGCCGTACCCAGCCCCCGACGTCCCGCCTCTTCTTTAGAAGTCGTACCATATACCGAGGCCGATCTGCTGCTCGGACCTGGTAAACGTCTGGTACTGATTCGACTTGCCGTTGAGGTAGTGCAGGCCAATCCGCAGCACCTGGCCGCTGGTGTTTCGCCACAACCAGCCGGTCTGGGCGGTAATGTCTCCGCTGAAGTCTTCTTCCTCGCGCAGATGACCGTTGAGCGCGACAAATGGCGTGCCATCGGGACCGGTCGGACCAGGGGCCGAGAGCTCAGTGCCAAACTGAAACTCCCACGGCGCGGCCCCGCCGTCGGCATTCATGGCGTAGGCCGTCTCGCCGTACAGACGCCACGCCGGATTTGGATAATATGAGGCGCCCAAAACCAGTGAATCGCGAACGTAGTTGATGCGATCGGCAAGCGCGACTGGGTCTTTGATCGCGAGCTCATCGCCCAAATGCGAGCTGAGATGGTAATAGCCGAACTTGAACTGCCAGTCGCTGATACCGTACGTGAGATAAGTCCCGGCGCGAAAATCCACGCTCTCCAGATCGCGGTCGCGATTCAACGTTAACCGCGGCTCGGCGGCGCCTTCGACGTCCCACTCCAATCCCTCGGGGCGGAGTCCGCCCGTCGTACCAAGTCGCATGATTCCAACCCGCGCGCCCACCGTCGGATCCCAAAATGAATGGTCGCCCGTAATATGCATCAGTTGAATGCCGAGCCTTGGCTCCTTGACTCCCGCCCAGTACGAGCGGTAGATCAATCCTTGCGGCAACATCTGAAACTCCCAGACGTCCGAAGGCGAGGCGAGCATGCCGCTGGGAGCCATTGCCGCTTGCGGCCCTTGGCAGTACACATCCGCGTCGACATAGGGCGATCCCGCCGGCACGATCATCGACGCGCTGGATGGTTCAACGGGCGCGTACGGATTCATTGGCATGGCAGCCGGCGGCGCGCCGTACATTCCGGGCGCACCAGCCATCGCTGGCGGCGGCGCGCCGGTGACTGGATATGGCGTCATGCCGCCCATCACTGGTAACCTTGAATACGCTTGCGGTCCAGTCGGTGGACCCATCATCGTTCCCTGACCGCGCGCGGAAATTCCCGCGCCTGCCAATAGCCATTCGCAAAGAAGCGCGGCGGCAGCCAGACGACTGACAAAAGTCTTGGGTCGGTGACTCATAGAAACGCAGAGGACGCATGGCGGCAGACCAATGGGTGACCAGTCTTCGGCACCATCCTCGGATCTGGCCGGAATTGCGGGCGGCAAACTTTACTCGATTCAGGCCGGCTCGCACAGATGGAAACTGCGTGCCACAATTACTTATCTGATAAGCACTTGCGTCCCCATCAGCATCGACGACTGATCCGCGGATACATACAATGCTGCAGTTCAAAAACCTTATGATTTGAGCCCAATCGGCAAGCGGTTGCGTAGCCGGTCCGCTGCCAAAGGAGAGCTGCCATGGTCCTTCTGGAAATGTCGATCACGCCTCTCGGCGTCGGCGATAGCGTCAGCCAGCACGTGGCCGAGTGCGTCGAGCTTGTGGACCAAAGCGGCCTCGACTACGAGCTCCACTCGATGGGCACGATCGTTGAAGGCGAGCTCGACCAGGTTCTCGACCTGATGCGTCGCTGCATGGAGCAAGTCGCCCTGCACAACGACCGCGTCACCTGCGCCGCCAAGCTCGACTTCCGTCGCGGTCAAAGTGGCCGCATCAAGAGCAAGGTGGCGAGCGTTGAGCAAAAGCTGGGCCGCGCTGTGCGGAAGAGCCGCGAAACTAAATAGCGGTTTCTTGGTGCTTCATCGCGTGTACAGCGAAACGCGCAGCACTGACGGCGTTGACGCGAAAATCAAACCCCAATCTGTTTGGTCGCCGTTCAGAATGCGCGCCGCCTGAAAGACGCCGTTCTCATACTGGCCTTCTTCCACCGAGAGATATTGCGAGGTCTTGCCATCCGCATTACCTGTCGGAAAAAATGTCACGCGCGCGTGAAGGCCCGTTACCAGGAATTGGTTCGGACCGAGTTGAGCGATGAGCACGCGGCCATCGGGCTCGGCCGGCTGTGTCTGCGGCCGGGGGCCGCCGCGTGCGAAGGTGCCAAACGCAATCGTCGCGCCCCAGCCATCAAAGTTCAAAACACGCGCCGGCGGCCCGGAAGCGCCCTGCGACACGGGTGCGGCAGACAATTGAGCGGCGTTCGGCTCCGGTTCGCCTTCGACCGCCGTCTGCAGTTTGCCTTCCAAATTGAGCCGTGCGATTTCGCGCGACATCGGAGCGACTGCTTGATAGTTTGCGGCCGTTCCTGTGATTCCGTCTTCCGTCGTCGCGGCCACACTTGCTGGCGACGACCGCGTGTTATCCATTCCGAAGGGCGCATAACCGATTGCGCCTCGTCCGAGCGCGGCATAAAAGAAGCGCGTAATCGGTCCCTGGCCCATTGTCTCGGGAATGAACAGCGGATTGTCAGGTCGCTGGTACAGATCGAGCGCCTTCAAATACTTTGCCGTCTCGCGTTGATAGATATCAGGCGCAAGTACGTCGACGGCCGGCGCGGCCGCCTTCCATAGTAAAAATACGTTGTCGTTTGGTCCGCCCACCTCGTATTTCGGCGGGTGCCTGGGGGCAACGGGGTCGCGCAACGCCGCATTCACGTACAGCGGCAGCGGATACACTTCCTTGCCCGCCGCTGCCACTTTGCCGACGTAACTTGCCACGCACCACACTTGGAAAAACTCGTCGGCATCGTCGCCAAACACTTCTTGCCAACTTGCGGCCGCTTGATCCGTCGGCTTTGCCATTGCCGCCAGCGCTTCGGTCGGCACTGGACCCGCGAAGGCCTTTTCCGCGGCCGGTGAATAGTCGCGGACGCTGCCCCACGCGCCCGGTTCATTTTCCACTTGCACCATCAGCACCGTATGATGCAGGTCGGCCGATTTGAGATGAGTCATCAGCGCGCGAAACGCCGCGATGTCGGCCTGCAGCGTCGCTCCCGCAAGCGGCGAAGGCGAATCCACCTCTTTGCCGTCGCGACCGATAACGTTGGGATACCGCTCATGCTCCAGCTTCATCCACGGCGGCATGTAATGGTTGCTGCCATTTTTCCAAGTGGCGAACCACAATAGCACGAGCCGCAGCCGATGCTCGCGGGCTTCGGCGAGCAACGTATCGACCAGCGTGAAATCGAATTGCCCTTGCTGCGGCTCGATCTGCTCCCAGTACACGGGTATCTCGACCGTGTTGACGTGGAGCGCCTCCATCGCTGGCCAAACCCTCGGCAACATCGCCGGCCACGCACTCGAGCTGTTGACCTGCGCGCCAAGCATCAAGTAAGGCGCGCCGTCCACAAACAGAGCGTATCGGCCTTCCTTTTGCACGATGTGCGGCAGCGAGGAATCGCTTGTTTCCCCTCGCGCCGCGCCACAGACGATGGCGGCGAGAATGCACGTCCAGAAAGCAGGCCAGTGCCGATCGAGACCACGAAATCGGCGAACACTCATCGGAATTGCCCCCAAAGATGAAGATTTACACCCGCGGCATCGCAGGCGTTCCACCTTCTATCAGCCCCACGGCGAATACTATGACGCCGTTTCCGACTGGCGTCAAAGACTATTGCCACGATTCGACGCAGACAATCTCATCACCAGTCCGGCCGACGGGGCATGGGAGCGAATCGCGCTATTTCGCGCCGTGTCGGCTCTTTTCCAATAGCCATCGCACTCCCCCGGCCTTCTTGGATCATCTGCGCCTCGACCGTAATGAAGCACGGCAGTTCGGGAACACAGGCCGAAGATCTTCGATCGGGTCCAATTCATAATTTGGGCCCAACGAGCGAGGCGTGAGATGACGCATATGAATTAAGCCCTGTGCCACGTGCAGGTTTCTTTACGCCAAAGACACGTCCATTAGCGAGTCATTCGAGACCTTTCAAGCGGAGCGGCGTCGATCTGGTGCTGCCGACACCAGTAGTTGATCAATGCTTCCAATCAATTCGCCAAACGTCGTGAACGACGACCATGCGCACATCTTCTAACACTTCAAACTGAACGCCGAGCGGCCGCACGAAGCCGATCCGCACTTCGTCGTACCGCGACTCTCCTAGAGCTGTCGGATCAGCGATCAATTGCTGATCGATGTCCTTGGCTGCGGCGGCAATATTAGCTCGCTCGGCAGCATTAGAGAGGAAAAGTTCAAGCCAATCTTCGGCAAATGGCGACCAAATAACTCGGTAGCTCATTCGATGCCCAGGCGGGCTAGGATTTCGGCGAGCGGTTTACCCTCGCGGTGCTTCCGCAATTCCTCCGTTTCAGTGATCGAAAGGTGAGGCTCGAGATGAAGCTCTTTCACAGGCGGTCGCTCCGCCAAAGGCGAGAAAAAACCGAGTGCCCGCCCTTCAGAATCGCACAAGATGGCTTGGCCAGCCAACTGGTCAAGCTGCTTGCCAAGCAACGGTTCGACTATGATCTGTTCCATGCACGGCAACCTCACACAATTCAGATGAGTGTCAACATTACCATCATCCTTTATAGAAGATGGTAAACGTCGCGTCCAGTATGCATTTGTGACGCAGTCTTACCACCAATCCGGCCGATGGATCATCGGCGAAGCCGGCCAGGGGCGAGTCGAACGTATCGGCGCGGGAGTGCCGTTGTGGCCATTTCGCCGCTGCTCGCCGTGCGGATGGCGGCTATCCCACCAGTACTCGACTTCCGTCGGCGGCATCGGCAGGGGCGCGGCCGGCGCCGGCTTCGGGTCGTACTCGATGACTATCTCGGCAGGCGCACTTTCTGCAATCTCTTCCAGTTCGTCGACTGGCTCCAGCTCTTCGTCAACGACTTCCACAACCGGCTCGGGTTCCGACTTCGGACGCTTGACCGCCTTTGGCTTGGGAGCCGGCATTGGTTCGGGTTCCGGCTCGGATAGCGCCGCCACCGGCTCCGGCTCGATCGTGGGCTCGTCGAGTTCCTCGTTCTTGTTGAACCGATTCGGGATCCGCCGCGTGTCGACCTTTACGTCCGCAAACATCCGCCACACGTGCTCGTGGCAGGTGAACACCAAGAGTTGATGCCCCTGTTTGGCAAAATCGCGCAACACGGACACAGCCACTTTGGTCCGCCCCGCATCGAAATTCACAAACACATCGTCCAGAATCATCGGCAAATGGATGCCGCGCCGGGCATACGCCGATACGAGCGCCAACCGCAAGCTGACGAACAGCTGCTCCCGTGTGCCCCGACTCAGCACGTCGACTGGCAGCGATTTTCCTTCCGGCGTATCGAGCAGCAAGATGTCGTTCGCCAGCGGCGTCCAAATCCGCGTATATTTGCCGCTCGTGAGCTGCGACATGTACTTCGACGCTTCACGCAGCGTCTCCGGCTGTCGGTGCTGCTCGTATTCATGGCGTATCCGTTCTAGTAGCAAACTCACGGCGGCCCGCTCGCGCCAGGCGTCGATCTTCTGCTCTAGCTGCTGCTCGGTCTCGTCCAACTCCATTTGCTTCCTGGCCAGCGACTGATCCGCCGCCGTCGCCCGCTGCTGCTCGACGAGCGCCCCGCGTTGTTGCAGCAGTTCCTTTAATTCGCGGTCAACCAGCTCCACTTGTCCCGTGAGCGTTTCCCAATCGTGCTCCAGCGCGCCGATTTTTTCAGGCGCCATGTGCGGCGCGAAATCCTGTTCCGTCCCGTGTTTGCCAATGGCGGCCGATATCTCGCGCGTTGCGCCCGCTCGCTTTTTGTGCAGATCGTCTCGTTCCCCATGCCGATCGGCCAATTGCCGCAATCCGCGCTCGTCCTCCACGCCGTGCTTTTGAAACAGCGTCAGACGCCGCCGATCATGACCGAGGGCCGCCTGGGCGTGCCGGCCTTCTTCGATCTTGTGCGCCCGCGCGCGCTCCCGAATTCCGTCGCGATGAGCGACCCGCTGCTTCTGGTGTCGATACTCGGATAGCAGGCGATCGAGCTGCACGAGCGGCGTGGCTTTCTCCAACTTGAGCGCCGCTTCGTCGGCCAGCGCCGTGATCCGCTTCGTCACAGCTTCGTATTCCCGGCGGCGGCGCGCCAAATCGTCCCGCCGATTCTGCTGCCGCTGGCGCAGTTGCTCGAGCTGCTCGTATTGCCCGGCCATCATGGCTAAGTCTTCCGGGTGCACGCTATCGGGCAGGCCCATCGCGCGCAGCTTGCTCTTCCAATTGGCCGTCGCCGCGGTGTTCTTTTCCGTCGCCAGTTGCACGCGCCGCTCGGCCGCGGTCATCTCGCTGGCCGCCTCGCGTCGGCGGCTCTCGACCGGCAGCAACCGTTCCAACTCGGCCAGATGCCGCTCAGCATGCGCCAGCCGCATCGCCGAGGAACCCTCGCCCACCGGCAACTCGCCATCCAATTCGCGCTGTTCCGCCTGAACTTCGTGGACCTTTTTAGCTACCACGCTCAGTTGTCGATGACATGCATCGAGCCGCTCGACCGCCGACTCCTCGACGAAGTATTTGAATAGCCAAGCAAAGATCGAACCGCCGGCGCCCGCCGCGGCCAGCCACCAACCATACTGGCCCAGCGCCGATCGGGGCTCCAAATACCAGAGCGCCAGCAGCATGAAGCCGAGCACGAACAGCGCCATCAGCCAACTAAACAGCGGAAGCGGAATCACCTGCTCGCCGATCAATTCCTGGCCCTCGGCCTGCAATTCCGAAGCTTGGTCGCGCGCCTCGGCTAATTGGTCGTCCACCTGCTTCCGCCGCCGTAGCTTGGCCACGAGCTCGGTTGCCCCGTCGACGTCCATCGGCAAGCCCAGCTTGTCGCCGCTGGTCATCGCGGATTCGATTTGCGAGCGAATGTGATGTTCGCCGCTGCGGTAGTGCTCCAGTTCGTTCTTGGCTGCCTCCAGCAAATGCTCGGTCGTTTCGATTGCCTTCGCTTGCGGCGCAAGCTGATCAACCAGCTCCGACGTAACCGCTGGCGGCACCTTCCCTGCTCCGGTCCATTCCTGACTAAATCGTTCATTTTCACTCTCCAATCGGGTTTGGAGGTGGCTAACTTCCGTTGTTAGCTCGCCAATCTCGCGTTCCAGCGAGGTGAGCCAATCCTGCTGCTCGGCCAGCGCTTCAAGCCGTGCGCCGCTGGCGACCAGAATCTCGTTAATGCCCAGCCGCTCCGCTTCGTCGCGAAGCTGATGCCGTTGGCCTTTGAGAATGTCGCGTTGTCGCTGGTGCTCTTCAAATTTCTTATTGACCTCGTCCAGCGTGGTCAGCGCGCCCTCTTCCAGCGGCACCAGACCCTCGAAACGCTGCAAGTGATCGTCGAGCTTGTCGCGCTTGCCCCATAGCGGCTTGAGATTGATCGCCACCTCCAGTCTTCGTGCCCGGGCCGCCAGCTCTTTCGACACCCTTTGGCGATCGTCGATCTCGTCCCCCAGCTCGCGGAGCTTCACCGCCGATTGCGCCCAGCGCCGCCCTTTCACCACCAGCTCGCCAAGCTCGCCCTGCAATTGCTCCCGTCGCGAAATGAGCGCGCGAATTTCCGAAGGCTCGTCGGCCGGGCTCAACAGCCGCAACCTAGTGCGAGCAAGCATTTGAATCACGTCGTAAAGCGACACGCGATCCAGCCCCGACGTGAGCCGGTACAGCCATTGGGCGGCCGCCGAGTCGCTTAGCGAGCCGAGCTCCTGCACTTCCCGCAGGCCGACGGCAAAGATGTTGACATACGTCTGCTCGTCGATGTGCTCGAGCGCGTCCCGCAACAGCCGATCACCTTGCTCCTTGCCATCCGCCGCGGTGACGGTGACTTTGCCGACGTCGTCTGCGCTGCGATCCGCATAGCGGCTGATCGTGAGCGGCCCATCATCGCCAACCACTTTGAGCCAGCCGCCCGGGCGGCCTCCGGCGAGTGGCGGCAGATACCGCTTCCGCCGCGACGGCGTCACGCCGTACAGCACGGTCCGCAAGAAATTCATCAGCGTCGACTTGCCGGCTTCGTTCGGGCCGTAGAAGACGGTCACTTCCGGCGACAGACCGCGCAGCGCGAGGTCATGCCAAACGCCAAAGCCATCAATGCGGATGTCGACAATCTTCATGTGCTAGTTGCCCGCCGGCAAATCGCCTTCTTCGAGCGGAATCGTCAGCAAGTCCACGCCCAACTTTGCCGCCCACTCCAACAGGTCGAGCCGATGCTCGATGCTTTCGACATGCGCGATCGCAGAGAGCGACTCGTCCCGCAAATTGGCCGGCAAAAACTGGCTCAAGTCAAACGGCAAAGACTCATCTTTCTCACAAGCCCGAACCTGCCGCACGAAATCGCCCAGCACCGTCTCCTCGTCGTACCATTCGGCCGGCACGCTCAGCGGCGAATGACACTCGAGCGACACGCTCCATGCCCACTGAGCGCCTATCCCAAATCGCCGCCGCAAGTCGACGAGCATTTCGTCAGACAAGCCGCCCGGCCGTAACCGATTCACCAGCGGTCCCGTGCCCGTGATCTTCCACTCCACCAAGAGATCAATTCCCGGATGCTTGGCCAACAGTTTTTCTGTCCGCTCGACGAGCCGCTCGTAGAGCTGCTCCTGTCGAGTCGTCGCCGTGACTTCCAGTGTCTGCTCGGTCCAGCGGATCGAATCGGTGGCGACAAACTGCGGCCGAGCCCGGCCCATGTCGTCGACAAGTATGAGCGTGCAACCGTGCGGCCCGACTTCGGTCGGACCGCGACCCTGCGGCGAGCCACAATAATGGGCCACGCCCGGTTCCTCGTCGACCGTCTGATATTGGTGCCGCCCGCCGAGCGCCATGTAATGGACGCGATCCCCTTCATGCCCTGGCGAGTCGTCGGTGCCGTATGCGACGCCAATCGTAAACAGCCCATGC
Source organism: Lacipirellulaceae bacterium (assembly GCA_036499445.1). Classification (GTDB taxonomy): domain Bacteria; phylum Planctomycetota; class Planctomycetia; order Pirellulales; family Lacipirellulaceae; genus DASYDU01. The sequence continues at coordinate 17 of DASYDU010000105.1, read as the reverse complement.
GCGTCGCGATGAAAACC
>DASYDU010000104.1:0-19656 GCA_036499445.1 Lacipirellulaceae bacterium | reverse complement strand
CCTCGGCGAAGCGGCGCAGATTATCTTCAAGCGGCAGCTTGATATTTGCGCCGACAAACGAATTGACGATGTCGAGGCCCAGGAGCGGCGCGGCGTCGATCACCTTGCGAATGTGGGCGAGGGCATGTTCGGCCTCCTCGGCGTCGTGGGAGAGAGGATTGGGATAGTAGCCGAGGGAGGAAATTTTGACGCGGTATTTTTCGCAGAGCGCGCGGACATCGTCGGCCCGCGACTGCGTGAAGCCATCAACGTCCAGATGCGTGACGCCTCCGTGTTTCGATCCGCCGGCCGGCCAGCATTGCACCTCGACGCACGCGTACCCCTCGGCGCCGGCAAACGCAAGCACGGGCTCGAGCGGAAGCTCGCTGAAGATCGCAGTGACAAAGCCGAGTTGCATAGCGGAGGAAGGATTTAGGATTCAGGATACGGGAGTCAGGAAAGGACCTATGTGCCGCAATTCTTAAACGCTTTTTCCAGGTCGGACAGCAAGTCATCGGGCGCTTCGAGGCCGACCGAAAGGCGGATCAGACCGTCGGTGATGTGGTATTTGGCGCGGTCGGCGGCGTCGTAGCTGGCGTGGGACATGGTGGCTGGGTGTTCGATCAACGACTCGACCGCGCCGAGGCTGACCGCGAGCTGGAATAATTCAGTCGATTCGACGAACCGCTTCGTTGCAGCAAGGTCGCCACCAAGCTCAAACGTCAGCATCGCGCCGAACGCACCATCCATTTGCCGGGCCGCGATCGCGTGACCGGGATGCGACGGCAAACCCGGATACAACACGCGGCTCACGTTTTTGTGTGTATTCAACCATTCGGCGAGTTGTTGGGCGGTGCGGCCCTGTTCGCGGACCCTCAGCTCAAGCGTCTTGAGCCCGCGGGAACACAAAAACGACTCGAATGGGCCGAGGACCGCGCCAGTTGCATTTTGAACGAAATAAAGGCTCTCGAATAGGGCCTTGTCCCTAACCACTAAGGCCCCGCCGAGCAAATCGCTATGGCCGCCGAGGTATTTGGTGGCTGAGTGCATGACGATATCGGCCCCGAGTTCCAGCGGCCGGGTGAGAACCGGCGTGGCAAACGTGCTATCGACGCCCAGTATGGCGCCATGCTGGTGCGCAATTTTGGCGCAGGCGGCGATGTCGGTGATCGACATTAGCGGATTGCCGGGCGTCTCGATCCAAACGAGCTTCGTAGCCGGCGTGAAGGCGGCCGTGATGTTGGCCGGCTTCGTCGTGTCGACGAGCGTGGTTTTGATGCCCGCACGGTTGGTGATTTTGTGCAGTAGCCGATAGCTGCCGCCATAAAGGTCGCTGCCGGCAACGACGTGGTCGCCGGCAGAAAGGCTCGCGATCACGCAATGCGTGGCGGCCATGCCGCTGGCGAAGGCGAGCGCGCCGCAGCCGCCTTCGAGCGAAGCGAGAGTCCGTTCGAGGGCCTTGCGGGTCGGGTTGCCACTCCGCGAATAGTCGTACTCACCCCACTTGCCGGCCTCCTCTTGCACGAATGTCGACGCGACATGGATCGGCGGCACGACGGCGCCGGTCGCGCGATCGCGTTCTTGGCCGACGTGGATGGCACGGGTGCGGAAGTGCATGGGGAAGGGATCGGGGGTCAGGGGCCGGGGGTCAGCACATGCGTTCGATCTTACCAGCCGGCGATGCCGCACGCATCTTGGGCCCGCTTCAGGACTTCGGCGGCCTTTTTGCGGGCTTTGGCGGCGCCTGCGGCAAGGATTTCGTGGATGCGCTTTGGGTTCGCGGCTAATTCAGCGCGGCGGGCGCGAGGTTCTGCGAAGTATTTCTCGGCGGCATCGGCGAGCGCCTTCTTGATTTCGCCGTAGCCGAAGCCGCCACGGCGGTAGAGCGCGGCCATGTTCTCGCGATCGGCTTCCGGCGCCACCAGCGAAAACAAATCGTAGAGCACATCGCCGGCCGGCTCCTTTGGTTGGTCCATCGGCCGAGAGTCGGTTACGATCCGCATGATTCGCTTCCGCTGGGCTTTGGGATCTTCGAAGACCAAGAGCGTGTTGTCGTAACTCTTAGACATCTTTTGGCCGTCGATGCCGGGGACCTTGGCCGACGCGTCGAGCAGTTTCTCTTTCGGCATCACGAAGACGTTGCCGAACTGGTGGTTGAAGCTGCCGGCGAGGTCGCGGCAGACCTCGATGTGCTGCACCTGATCCTGGCCGACCGGCACGACGTCACTATCGTAGGCCAGGATGTCGGCCGCCATCAGAACCGGATAGCCGAACACACCCGCGTCAGCCGTAAGGCCCTTGGCCTTGCGATCTTTATAGGCGTGGCAGCGTTCTAGGAGTCCCATTGGCGCGCCGGTCATCAAGAGCCAACAGAGCTCACTGACCTCCGGCACATCGGACTGCACAAACAGCGTCGCCTTACTTGGATCAAGGCCCAGCGCGAGCCAGTCGAGCGCGATGTCAAATGTCCAGCCGCGGAGCTTTTCGCGATCGCGCACCGTGGTGAGCGCGTGCAAATTGGCGATGAAGTAAAACGCCTGGTCGTTGTCCTGCAGGGCAATATACTGGCGGATCGCGCCAAAGTAGTTGCCCCAATGGATCAGGCCGGTCGGTTTGATGCCGCTTAGTACACGCATAAGACGTAAGAACAGGAGACAAGATTCGGGTAATGTCTGATTAATGTGTCGCTGCGTAGCTATTTTTCACACGCCATATATCAGCATGCATATCATTACAGCAATGACATAAAGGACGATCAGCCCCAGTTGCACGATCATGCCTAATTTTGCTCCCCAGGCAGTGCGCTTAAAGGGGGTCATAACGCCAGCGCCTATAGCCGCTCCCCCCGCGAACCAAAGCGGTCCGGCTGTCCGTATGTCGGCGGCACCGTATCCGTTGTCGGAGTATCGGATAGCTGCAAGAAGCATAAAACCGATACTGATGATGGTAACACTGGCTAGCAGTCGCTTGAGGGAGAAACGCGGCATAAGTAGGATTCGGGAGACCGAGTTTAACGCTGCAGCGGCTTTATATCTTTAGCGTTCCGACGAGGTCCGCAATGCGGCTGACACCGGCTTCCGCCAGGGCCCCGGGCAGCGCGTCGAGCACTTCGATAGACGCCCTAGGATTGTAGAAGTTCACAGTGCCGAGTTGAACCGCTGTTGCGCCGGCGACGAGGAATTCCATGACATCGTCCACGGTAGCGATGCCGCCGATCCCAATAATCGGCGTCTTCACGGCCTGGGCCGCCTGGTAGACGGCTCGCAGAGCGATGGGCTTGATGGCCGGTCCGCTGAGGCCGCCCATGCCGTTGCCCAACAGCGGCCGCCGGCGGCGCCAGTCTATCGCCATGCCGAGGCAGGTGTTGATGAGCGAAATGGCGTCGGCGCCGCCCGCCTCCGCGGCCCGAGCCATCACGGGGATGCTCGTGACGTTGGGCGTGAGCTTGGCGATGATCGGCGTCTGGGTGGCGGCGCGGCAGTCGACGACAAGCCGCTCGCACATGGCCGGATCGGTGCCGAAGTCGACGCCACCGGAAACATTGGGGCAGGAGATGTTGAGTTCCAGAGCTGCAATGCCGCCGAGCCCCCCAAGCCGCCGCGTCATCGCCACGAATTCGTCGTGCGTACGGCCGGCGATGCTAACGATGATCGGGACGCCCAACCCGGCCAGGTACGGCAGGTGATGCGCGACGAACGCCTCGATGCCGTCATTATCGAGGCCAATCGAATTGAGCATCCCGGACGCGGTTTCGATCGTCCGCCACGGGGCGTTGCCAGCCCGCGGTTCTTGCGTGATCGTTTTAGGTAGTATACCGCCGAGACGCGAAAGATCGACGAGGCCGGCCATCTCGCGCGCGTAACCAAAGGTGCCGGAGGCGACGAGGATCGGGTTAGGGAGCGCGAGCGGGCCAAGCCGGACGGCCAGTTCGATTGTGGGCGAAGCAGCCGGCATTGCGCGACTCGAACACACGCGACGAAGGGCCACGCGATAGAGTTGGGTTCTACGTTTCTGAACGAACCCGGATTCTAGGACGGAGAGCGGTCGAGCGAAACCGGCGACGGCTGGTATTTAGGCCGATTTGGTTCGGCAAGAATCCCGCTCGCGGAGCGAGCAGACTACACTAAATGATGCCGCCGTGGGTGCGGAACGGCTCCATGTGGCTCGGCTGGTCGAGGAACCAGATCCGTTCCCACTCGTCGAGGAATTGTCGCAGGTTCTCCGACGTGTAAATCAATTGCTGAGCGCGCCGGGCCGGATCGGCGGAATAGATCGGTATCAGGCAGCCTGAGTTAGCCGCAAGTGCTCCGGCGGCCACGATGGCGATGATCATCCTGCGCATGCTACATTTCCTCCCTGACAGCCAAGCTCATGTACGGCGCGCGCAGCCGCACAGCTTGGCCACAGTGTCGATCTGATTCCCGCTGCATTCATTTCCCGTAGCATCGTGTCCGCCAATCGCAAGCCGCCCGCGCGATTTGCGATTCGGAGGTCGAGCCATCGAGCGCTTGCCGACGTTCGTTTCCCGCCTGCGCCGGCGAGCGCACGTGAATCTCGGACGATGTCTTGTGTCGGCCGCCGCCAGCCCTGTGGCTGGTGTGAATCGGACGGCCATGTTCGATGAGAATTTGGTGAAAAGCGGCGGGAGGATAGTGTTTTGGTGAAACCGCGCCGAGGGCAAATGGCCGGGTCGTGCGCGGTCGGGGTGATCGCCAGTGCAGCGATAGCAATGAGCGCTTTGGCCGCTAATCGACAGGGATCGCGTCGACGAATGACGCAAGCGGTGGTCAAGACGAAAGCTGAACCGCAAGCGTCGTCGCGGTTCGATCGGGCGAAGATGGCGTAACTTGTTCTTGCGGCACGACTTCTGCGAATCAGGAAGTCGCCGGCGGAGAGCCATTTGAGGCGTCGAAGCCAGCTTCCATGGCCGCTCGACGCTCCATCTCCCGCACTTTCTCTTCCATTTCTTTGCCTGGCTTAAACGTCACCACAAACTTTTCTGGCACAAAGACTTTCTCACCGGTGCGAGGGTTGCGAGCCTTGCGGGCCGCACGCCGTTTGACCTCGAAAACGCCAAAGTTTCGCAGCTCGATCCGATGGTCTTCGACCAGCGTGTTGACGATTGCATTGAACGTCTTTTGGACGATCTCTTTCGTCTTTAGCTGCGTCATCCCGATCTCTTCGGAGATGGTTTTGACGATCTCTTTCTTGGTCACGTTTCCGGTCCCCTATCAGAATGGCAACTTCGTGCTACCGAAGGTCTGGCGAGCGACGTGCCTCAACGCTCCAAGTGTAATCGTCATAAGCATTAGTGTCAAGATTTGGAGGCCAGTTATGGCCTGAGCCGGCCGCTATGGGAAGCGAAAACGGTGTTCGCCGGGCGGCGCGTTCTTGCCGGCGGCAATCTCAGTAACTCTAAATTGTCAAAGAACTTAGCGGCCGTGACGCGGTCCGAAGTCGGTGCCCGGCACTCGTCTTTTGACGTAAGTTGCTTTCAACAAACAACTTACCGAACGAGTTGCGGAAGCCGAATTCGGCGCGCGGCACCGCGGCTGTCAGCTTGGGTCATTGATCGACGCGCTGGCCGTCAAACTTGAACCAGCCGTCAAAGTTTACCAAAGCTGTCTGTGAAACTGCCAACGGCAGCTATGCAAGCAGGCTGAGATCACATGGCGGGATTCAGATCCGGATGACCGCAGCCTGGGCGCGGATCTCTTCGAGCTGGTAGAGGCGGCCTTTGCCGCTTCCCGGGCATGCTTCGCAAGTCTCGGCCCAAGCCTGCGGAGTGCGGATGTTGGAATCCCAGAATGGCCAGGTGCGACATTGGCGAGGCCGCACCTTGTAGACGCCGCACTTGCGCGTCTTATTGTCAAAGAAGACACAATCGCCGTTGGCATATTCGCGCAGGCTTTTGCGAACGCCGACGTCGCGGACGTAGCAGGCCTCGAATTCCTCAATGCTTAGTCCCACCTCGGCCGCCAGGGCGGCGATCTCCTGCTTGTTGACCCAGACGTAGCCCTCCGAGCCGGTGCAGCAGTCGCCGCAGCCGGTGCACGTAAACTTGAGGCCGTCTTGGTACCAAGGTTCAGCCGGAGAACTCATATTCACCACCAAGACACGAAGGACACTAAGAGCTGAATGGATGTCTAGCGCGACTAGAGCACCTTACGCTTGATACCGTGCTTCATCAAGGGGACGTTGAAATTCAACAAGAGACCGAGTCGTTTCTTGGTCAGCTTCAAATAGGTCAACAATTGCGCTTCGTGAACTGGCAATATGGTTTCGACCGATTTCACTTCGATGATCACATGTTCGGCGGCAAGAACGTCAATTCGTAATCCCGATTCAAGGCGAATGTCGTCGTAGAGAATCGGGAGATCCAGTTGCCTGAGGAATTCTATTTTTCGTTTGCGAAGCTCGTGGCATAGGCAGGACTCATAAACACTTTCCAGCAGTCCCGGTCCCAAGTGCATATGAACATTCATCGCGGCATTGACAATTGCCGCGCCGACCGCTTCTGTATCCGATGGAATTGGTTCAAATTCCGCCATTCTTTCTTTGTGTCCTTCGTGACCTTGTGGTGAATAATAGACTTTACTTCAGCGAGACACTGGCGACTTCTTGCAAAGCGGCGATGACTGTGTCGATGTCTGCGAGCGAGGTGAAGCAACCGGGGCTGAAGCGGACCGTGCCACCGCCCGCGATGGTGCCGAGCGCCGCATGCATTCGCGGTGCGCAGTGGAGGCCCGCGCGGCATTGAATTTGATGCGACGCTTCCAGCACGGCGGCGAGCTCTTGCGGGTGGTAGCCGTCGGCGGTGATGCTCACGACGCTCGTGCGGTTGGCCGACGCCGGCGGTCCGTAAATTGTGATGCCGTCGATTTCGCGGAATCCAGCGATGAGCCGATCCGTCAGCTCGGTGTGATGGGCGCAAATGGCGGCGATTGACTCGTGCTGCAAGTACTCGCAGGCCGCGACAAGTCCCGCGAGGCCGATGAGATTGTGGTTGCCCGGTTCGTACTTTTGCGGCAGCCCGTCGGGTTGGCGATCCTCTTCGCTCTCGGTGCCGGTGCCCCCGTAGCGGAGGGGCATAACTAGCTTTTCGACGCCGGGGCGGATGTAGAGGATGCCGGTGCCGAGCGGGCCGAGCAGGCCCTTATGTCCGGGCGCAGCAAGCAGGTCGCAATCGACGCGTGTGACATTGAGCGGCACGTGGCCTAGCGATTGGGCTGCGTCGACGAGGTAAAGCGCCTCGTGCTGGCGGACAATTTTGCCGACCGCTTCGATGGGTTGGAGGGCGCCGGTCACATTCGAAGCGTGGTTGACCGCAACGAGACGCGTGGTTGGCCGTAACGCCGTGCGGATATCGTCGGGCGAGACGAAGCCCTGCGCATCGCAGGGAACATAGCTGACGTCGACATTCGCAGATTCGCGGAGCGCCCGCAACGGCCGGAGCACCGAATTGTGGTCGCAGACGGTGGTCACTACGTGATCGCCCGGCCGCACGACACCGCGAATCGCGAGATTCAGCGCGTCGCTGCAATTCAGCGCGAAGATTACGTGTGAGGGGTCGGCCGCGTTGATCAAACCGGCCACGCCGCGGCGCGCCCGTTCGACGATCCGATTGGACTCAACCGCTTCACGGTAAGCGCTGCGTCCATTCGGCGCGCCGATTTCGCGCTGGAAGCGATCGACCGCCTGGTAGACCGACTCCGGCTTGGGCCAGGTCGTGGCGGAGTTGTCGAGGTAAATGCGGCCAGATGTATCCATAAGGTACTTGTGAGCTATTATGTGCGTGTTAGACTCCATTGCTTGGCTCGCTCGGCAAGCGCCTGAGCATGAAGCGGCCAGTCGTGGAGCGTGGCCGGATCGAAATCCGCACCGTTGGGCCAAACCAGTGTATGAACCTCAGGATCGATTCGCACTTGATTGAAAATCTTAACGTCGCGTAGTGGCCCGAAAAGCTCGCCGGCCAACACTGGCTGAAAGTCGACAACTTGCTCGGTGCCGTCGTCAAACTGTACCCGCAAAATGTACGCCGCTTCCGGTTTGAACGATTGGACACGATGGATTGCATGCGACATGGCAAAGCCCTTTGATTCTCCATTCTAATCAAGCGGGTCAATAGGCAACGGCGACTGCCCCGCTTGTAAACGTTGCCAATCGGCCAGCAGCTCTTCCTAATGCAATTCGGCCCAGGCTTCTGTAAGCCGCCGCTGGCGTTTCGGCATTGAAACTGCAATCATGTCGACTGAATCAAGAGTAAACACTGCGACATCGTTTTGATAATACGCGTGGAAGTGCGGCAAATTGTGTGGAGCGCCGACTTCCATGTACATTCGGATGATAATTCGATAGAAGCGGCTAAGTTCCGGCATTGAAGCAGTATAGCGTGCGCTACAAACCTCGACCAACCGACGGAAATTAAGGACACTTACCCGCCTATTTGATACATGGCCCGTTCGGGTCGGACGAATTCGTCGCTGCCGATGCCGTGGGCCGTAGCTTTGGCCCAAACGCAGTCTCGGACTAGGCGAGCAATTTCGTCGTCCGTGCCGCCACCGCGCAGCAGTGCGCGAGCGTCCCATTCGACGGACGAGAAGAGGCAGTTTCGGACTTGTCCCTCGGCCGTGAGCCGCAGGCGGTCGCAACTTTCGCAAAACGGCCGTGACACCGGATGAATGAGTCCGATTCGGCCGCGGCCGTCGGCATACTCGAAGTCAACGGCCGGTTGGCTCGGATGAGGCGGATCAACGGGCAAGAGCCGTCCAAACTCAGCTTCGACGATGCGTCGGATGGTGTCGCCATCGAGCACGTCACCGGCCTGCCAATGTTTTTCAGCATCGAGCGGCATGTATTCAATGAAACGCAATTCGAGACCGCGCTCGCGGGCGAAGCGAGCGAGCGGCAAGATTTCATTTTCTGTGAGGCCGCGGATGGCGATGGCGTTGAGGCGGATGCTCTGGAAGCCAACGCGGATCGCTGCTTCGATGCCGGCCAAGACGCGATCGAGCCCCTCGCGGCGCGTGATCTTCTCAAAGACTTCTTCGCTGATCGTATCGAGGCTGATGTTGACACGGCGCAGTCCGGCGCGACGGAGCGCGTCGGCTTGTTCAGCGAGCAGAATGCCGTTGGTTGTAAGCGCAAGATCGTCGACAAGCGGCAGCGCCGCCAGTTGTTCGACCAACTGCGGCACGTCCGACCGCACGAGCGGCTCGCCGCCAGTGAGCCGCAGCCGCCGGACGCCCATTTGCGAAACCACGCGAACGAATCGCACGATCTCTTCGAACGAGAGGATCTCGTTGCGGGGTTTGAATTGGACGTTCTCATTCGGCATGCAATAAAAGCAGCGGATGTTGCAGCGATCGGTAACGCTGATCCGCAGGCTGTGATGCGTGCGGCCGAGTTGGTCGACGAGCGGCGATTTGTCGGTGATTTGAGCCATGCTCGTTTTCAATCAGTTCGGATGAATCCACTCGGTTGCGCCGTCGTCCCACTCTTCGCGTTTCCAAATCGGCACTTCTTGCTTCAAAGTGTCGATAAGCCACTGGCCAGCGGCGAAGGCGTCGGCGCGATGCGGCGTGCTGACGACGATCGCCACGCTGGCCTCGGCCAGCGGCACTCGGCCGACGCGATGGACGATTTTACAATCTATAAGCGGCCAGCGTTTCCGCGCTTCGGCCTCAAGTTCCGCCAGCTTTCGCTCGGCCATCGGGCCATAGGCTTCGTAATCGAGCGTGACCGTGCGGCGGCCGCCGGTCAACTCGCGCGTCGTGCCGAGGAACAGCACGACAGCGCCCACCTCGGGCGAACGGGCTCGATCAAGGAGCGCGGCGGCATCGATGGATTCTGTAGTAAGTCTAATCATGCTCAAATCGTTGGCCACTATCCTCCGCTCACGGGCGGGATCAAGGCGACTTCGGACTGGGCCGCGACACCGGTTTCAGTTTTCGCGAATTCGGCGTCGACGGCCCACCGGGCGTGAGCGACGACATCGGCGAGCGCCGGCACTGCGGCAATGAGCGCCCGCTCGACATCGGCGACAGTCGCACCGGTAGCTACTTCGACGGCCACTTCGCCGCGGCCCGCCAATTGCTTGGCGACCGCAAACAATTTCACGCGGACGGTCATGTCACCACCAAGGGCTTACTCGACGACTTTGCGAGCGTTGCAAGTTCCGGCATCAGCCCGTAGGCCAAGGCCAGTAATTTGATCGGATGAATCGTGGGTTTGGAGGTGCCCTGCTCCATCTGGATTTTACACGTGCTGCACTCGGTCATGCCAATTTGAAACGGACCTTCGCGGACGGCCGAGATCAATTCCCAGCCGGCTCGCAGGCTGGTGCGGTAGTTGTCTCGCTTCATTCCAAACAGGCCGGCCATCCCGCTGCAACCTTTTTCGAGTCGCGAGACACGCAGGCCGGGTACGAGCCGCAGCAGGTTTTCCGCCGGCGCCCCAACTTCGAGGGCCCGCAGATGACACGGCACATGATAGCCGACAGAAATGCGCTGCGGGCGGAAATTGAGCTTGAGGCTGCCGCGCTGATGAAGCTGCCAAAGGTAGTGGCAGGCGTCTTGCGCATGCTGGGCGACAAGCAAGGCGTCCTCATCATCGTCGAGGATGGCGGGATACTCGCGAGTGAGGGCGAGCATCGCGGAGGGCTCCGTGCCGATGATCGTGTAACCTTGTCGCACGGCCTCGGCGAGCATTGCCACGTTGCGATGGGCGATCACGCGAGCCGGCTCCAGGACCCCCTGCGAAATCATCGGCATGGCCGCTTCGTGCTGATCCGCGGGAACGAAGACCCTCACTCCATTGTGGCGGAGCACCGCGACGAGCGCTTCGGCGAGCTGCGTATCGAAGTGGTTGGCATAAGTGTCGACGAAATAAACCACCTTCTCACCGGGGCGGCGGCTGGACTGATGGAGCCGGCGCATCACGGCCTGACGCAAGAAGCTGCGCCGGGCGAGTCGTGGCAATTTGCGGCCTTGTGCGATTCCGGTAATCTTTTCCAAGAGCCAGCGAGCCTGCGGATTGGCAAGCGCCCAGTTGGAGATGCCCGGTAGCCGGCCGGCAAGCGCCGCGACGGCATCAATGCGCACGAGCAACCAGTCGTGTAGCGAGAGGCCATTGGTGGCGACGTAGGCGGCCTTGGCCTCGATCATCAGTTTCGGGATGTCGACGTTTGCCGGGCACTCGAGCCGACACATGTGGCAATGGACGCACAGATCGGCGACCTCTTTGCAGGCATCTTTGACCAATTCGTCTGCGGCGAGACCGCCCGACAGGATACCGCGAAGCAGATTGGCCTTCGCCCGGGGCGATGCCTCTTCGCGCGGAGAGAGATGAAAGATTGGGCACATTCGCACATCGGGCGACGTCGAACGGCAGGCGCCACAGCCATTGCACGCGCGGGCGGCCGTGGCCATTTCGTCGGGCTGCCAACGAAGCTGAAGCGGCACCGGTTCTGCCGGCGCGCCATAGGTGGTTTGCGGCAACTCTGTCGCTAGGGGCGGCGCCGTCAGCCGATTGATCGTCGGCCGCAGGTCGTGCGTCATGCGCGTGGGGACGGGCGAGACAATCTTGCCGGGATTGAGCAGTCCGTGCGGATCGAAGATTTGCTTGAGCTCGCGGAAGACGTTCACGAGCGGGCCGAATTGGCGAGCGAGGAACGGCGTCCGGCTGAGTCCGTCGCCATGCTCGCCGCTGATCGTGCCGCCCAAGAGCCAGACATGCTCATACAGTTCGCTGGCAAGCGATTCCATGGTGCCGACATCGTCGAGGTCGGAAAGGTCGAGGAACGGGCGGATGTGAAGTTGTCCGTGGCCGGCGTGGCCGAAGAGCGAGGCGGTGACCTGCAGCCGCTTGAGTGTGTCCTGCAGATGGCGGAGGAAGACGGGCAGCGCCGCGGGCGGCACGGCGATGTCCTCGATGCAGGGAATTGGCCGCGTCGACCCTTGCAGACGGTAGAGCGTCGGCACAAAGCGACGGGCGAGTCCCCAATACAATTGAAAGTCGGCTTCGTCCTCCGAGACGTGGGCGGCCGCGGCCAGGCCGGACTTGTATTGCGCGATCTCGACTGTCTCGTCCAGTTTGGCTTGCAGGTCGCCGCGAGTGTGTGCATGGTGTTCGACGAGCAGCACCGCTTCCGCCTCGCCGGGAATCAGCAGCTCGTAGCGAACGTCGTTTTCACGAGCCAGGTTGAGATGGCGGCGGTCCATCAGGTCGCAGGCGACCGGCGCGAGCTGATTGATTTCGAGCACAGCGTTGGCCGCCTTATCGAGGCTGTCGAAGATTAACAGGACGCAGCCGCGATGGCTGGGCAAACGATCGACGGTGACAGTCGCCTCGGTGATTAGCGCGAGTGTGCCTTCGCTGCCCACAAGCACCTTGGCCAAATCCAATTGGCCGTCGACCAGCACGTCGTCGAGCACGTAGCCGCTGCGATTGACGAGGCTCTGTGGGCGGCTGCCGGCGATGATCTTGGCATGCCGCCGGATCAGACCGGCCACGGACTGGACGAGTTGGTCGAGCCGCGATGTGCTTCCGTTTGTGGCCTCGCGATCGGCGTTTGGTATGGGGTGCCGGCCCACTTCCAGCATCTCGCCGTCGGCGAGCACGACCTTCAGCGACTCGACGTGACGGCGCGCGGAACCATAGCGGCGCCAATGGCTGCCGCCGGCGTCGATCGCCACAACGCTCCCCATCGTGGTCACATGGCTCATGGCCGGATCGGGACCGAAGATCAGTCCCTGCGGAGCGAGATAGCGGTTGAGCGAAGCCAACACAACGCCGGCCTGGACGCGGGCCCGCGCGGCATCGACCATCAGAATGCGGCGAAAGAACCGCGAGAAATCGACGACCAGTCCGCGGCCGAGCGATTCGCCGGCCAAGCCCGAGCCAGCGCCTCGTGCGTGAATCGGTAAGTGATTCTCGGCCGCATACCGAACGGTCGCCACGACGTCTTGTATGTTGCGTGGTCGGACGACGCCGACTGGCCGCAGCTCGTAGATGCTCGCGTCGCTGGCGTAGAGCTGCGTGAATAGCTCGTCGCAGTGAACTTCGCCCTGCACTAGGCCACGAAGGTCTTCTTCAATTCGCTGGCTCTCCGCGTCCATGAGCGTAGGAATTGGGCCGGCGCGCGTGCCAACCGACGACGAGTGAGTAAGTTAGTAAATGAATAGGTGATTATGCGCCCAAATAAGAGCACACGGCCACGAACCCAATATACCCAACCGAAGCGCTCCCTGGCCAATGGGCCCTGATGAGCGAAGGCGAGCGAGACGGGCCGTCACGGATCAGCGGTTGGGCATTGTGACCGAAGTGGGATGGTCTTTCATCCGAGCCGCCAATTGGCGATAGCGCTCGTGGGTTTCGAGGTCGAAGCCGCCGTGCCGCTCGATGTCGGCCGAACCGCGATATTGGGCGCCACAGCGATAACAGGTGAGCGACTCGCCCATCACGATGTACAGCACCAAATCGACAAATGCCGTGAGGAACAGAATCGCGAACGTCCAAAACACTTGGTAATGGGCCCAGGTGACGCAGCTCGCGCCGAAGCCCAGGATCACGAGTGCCACGCCGAGTTTTTGGGGAAAGTCCTTGCGGGCGAAAAGGTCGGTGCTGGCACAAACCAGGCAGCGCTCGATCCGATTGCCGGCGAACGCGTCTTCTGGGATAGCGATTTGCTGGCCGCAACATGGACACACAAGCTGCGCCGACTTGGCGGAAAAGCCAGTGCGGCCTGTGGCCTGGCAAGTGGGACAACGGTAGGTGATGTTCATCATGCTGGCACATTATAAGGGATAGACCGACTCAGCCGACAGGAGCAGGGCCATGAGCTCGCCGACAAACGTGCCGATCACAGCGACATAGAGGATGCCGGTCGCACTTTGCGTATTGGGAATTCTAAGCGTTTGCCAGACCATCGCGATCAAGGCCAAGACTCCGACGAGCCCGAAGCTCCAGCGAAGCAACACAAACATCCACCAACCGACGTTAGTCCCTCCGCCTACATGCAGCTCGCCGACCAGACCTGCGGCGCTCACGAGCATCTGTGCTCCCACGGCAGCGGCCACGAACATGAGCAATCGGCGTAGCGGCGCGAGCTCCATCCCTGGAGAATTCAGGTACCAATGGCCGAGCAACATCGCGGCCAGCGTGAGGCCGAGCACCAGACCTGAAGTGACGACCGAGATCGGTTGGAGCGCGTTCGGCTGAGTCGTCGCGGCCAAAGTGCCCGCAAGCGCAGCCGCTAAAGAACAACCTGCCACAAACCAGAGCAAAGCGCCGCCGGCCCGCTTTGCTTCGTAAAGCCAACAGACAGCGGCGACATAACTAAACACGGCCGCCGCGCCGGCCAGGATGGCAATGATCATTGAAAACTGGCTTGCGACAAGCGCCGCAAGTGTCGCCAGCCCCAGCGTCACGTAGAGATGGTTGCGAAAATAGCCGCTGGAAACTAATCGCGACGAAGTAATGGCCATACCGACCGCGAGACCAAACGATAATCGCAAGAGAAACTGAACGAGAATCGCCATGGAGTCCGCTTACCGCCGATTTCCGTAAATCAGCGTCATCACTTCCGAGCGGCTCGAGAGGCTCGAGCGGAATTGGCCCTTCATCGCCGAGGTGACGCAGAGGCTGCCCGGCTTGCGGACGCCGCGGATCGTCATGCAGGTGTGCGTGGCTTCGATCACGACGGCCACGCCTTTGACTTCCAGCTCCTCAATGAGCAGATTGGCGATCTCTTCGGTCATCCGCTCCTGGACTTGCGGTCGATGGGAGACGACCTCCACCACGCGGGCCAGCTTACTCAGGCCGACGACTTTCCCGTTGGGCAAGTAACCGATGTGGACAACGCCCGAGAAAGGCAACATGTGGTGCTCGCACATGCTGTTGAAGCTGATATCGCGGACCAGCACCATCTCGTCGTACTTCTCGGTGAAGAACTTTCGCAGGTGGCGGCGCGGATCATCGTGCAGGCCGGAAAAAAGCTCGGTGTACATGCGGGCCACGCGGCCGGGCGTTTCGCGGAGGCCTTCGCGATGCGGGTCTTCGCCGACGGCCGCCAAGATCTCGCGCACGGCCCTTTCAATCCGAGCGGTGTCGACCGGCCGGGCGACGTCGTCAGAGCCTTCTTTCGTCTCAGCCAACTCGCCATCAAGGCTGCCGAAGTCCGACTCGCGTTCGACGGTAAGTTCGTTCGAAAGAGGCATGGCAAATCTACTCCCTCAAATAAAATGGGGACTGCGCCGGCAAGCCACTCAATCGCGCACCTACTCAGCCCCGCCTGTTCGATCTTAGGTGGCGGCGAAGAACAGAGTCAAGCCGCGGAAAGCGTTCCGGGCCGCTCAATTGGCGCTAAATGGAGGCGGAAATGACGCGCTGGCGGCCACCGTCGTGTGGTTTGCCAGCAGGACTTCTAGCTGCTTGAGCAGGATTCGGGCTCGGGCCGCAACGCGACACTCGGCCAGCAGCTCACGCTTGACGGCCAATTCGAGCGGCAACGTGTAGGACGCCAGATCGGTGAGCATTCCCAGCGGCAAATGCTTGGAGAGCATCTCCGTGAGCTGCTCCGGCACTTGGCAACTGCAGGGCAAGAGGTGCTTGAACGCCGTGAGTAAATCGCCGCGCAGATCGTCCAATTGCTCTGCCGGGCCGCCGCAGCATTCGCGGAGCAGCTCCACCTTGGCCTGGCGAAACGAGCGTGGCGGCGATAGCTCTTCGAGAATGCGGATTCGGCCGACACCCATCAAGAGCAGATTGTAGCGGCCATCCTCCAGCCGATGGTGCGTCACAATTTTTCCCAAGCAGGCATATTGCGCGACGGGTGGGCGGCTTTCGTAGTCCGGCTCCCAACCCGGCTCCAAAAGCGCCAGCGCGATCAGCCGGTCGGAGGCGAGCGCGTCTTCGAGCATCTCGCGATAGCGCCCCTCGAAGATATGAAGCGGCTGCATCACGTGCGGATACATCACCAAATTTGGCAGCGGAAACAACCGAGCCACGCCGGAAAAGGCGTCGGCATCGAAACAGACGTCGGTGTTCCACGGGTTCATAATCAGTCCGCTTGTTCGAGATCCACCAGGGGCAATTCGGCGGGCGGGTCGAGCGCGATTTCCGGGATCAGTTCGGGGTCGAGATCAATCTTTGGGTATTCTTCCTGATTGGCCGCCACTTCGGCAAAGCAGGCATCGAACTGCGAGAGAAATTTTTCTAAATCGAGGCCGACGCAAAACGGCCGATACTGCTCCAGATAATTCCGGCTGGTGAAATATACTTTGCGGGCGCCGCGGATGTTGCCGTTGCCGAAATGATGCAAGGCGACGGCCGATTGAATCAAGCCCTTATAAAACAGCCGCAGCTCGCCGCTGTAACTCTTCCACAAATCTTCCCAGGTTTCATGGGCCTCAAAAAACTCACAGGCATTGAAATACGCGATGCCCTGTAAATAAAGCGGATCGTAGTTTTCCGCGCCAGTATCCATCAATCGTCGTTGCTATTGGAGAACGATCGCTAAAACCCGCAGCCATCAACGCCGGTCCGAAAGCGACATGAATATCCGCAAGATGTACCAAAACAAGAGCGCTACCGAAGCGAATAAAGCCAGGGACGCAGCGACATATTGATCGGTCCGATAAACGTGCATGATCGCCGAGGTGTGGTAGAGAATGTAACCACAGGCCATCGCGACCATCAGCACGCTGAACCACGTGCCAAGGTTGAGACCACAAAAGATGCTGACAACGATCAGCGCAATAGCACTCAAGCCGCAAATACCTAGAAAGCGGCCCATGAATGTGAAATCACGCTTGGTAACAAATACGAGGGCTGTCAGCCCGCCGAACAAGACCAATGTCGCGGCGCCCGCGGCCGGAATGACCGGAACTTCACGCCCGGCGAAATTGGCGACCCTGTCGCTAGCCAAAACCATCATGGGCAGGAAAATCACTGCTTCAGCAAATACGTACAAGAAAAGACCGGCGTATTGCATGCCCAGCGAAGTGCTTGTGCGCGCCCACCTATCGGCGATCCAACTGACCACCAAAAAACCACCCATCACGAGGAGCCATGAATAGCGATTCGTCCCCAGCCAATTCATCATCAAGTTGGGAAACTCGGTCTGAAATAAGGCGTATTCAATCGCCGCGAATGCATAGATGGCCACGGTCAAATGAGTGTAGGTCTTGCGAATGAAAGCCAGCCGCTCATCGGCTGGGGCCGCAATCGCCAAATCGCCAAAACTGGCATACGGATTGTCTGCGCGAAATTCGGCCGGATTCATTGTGTTCTCCCCGAGAGATGGTTCGGCTGGATAAGCCTCGTTCGCAAATCATGCGGACGCCAAGTAAGTGTAGGTCTGGCCGCCGTTTGGGTCAAGATTTGTGCAGGGAGGGCCATAAGTCAGACTATCTTGTCGTTCGATGCGAAATGCAGCGGCCAGCGACGAACAGGACTGCCCGTCCTACGGCCCTGGACGCTCGCTTGACAGCGCCGTGAGCGGCGCGAGAATGAGGCTTGGTCGTTGGGCGAAGATCGCGCCCGTCGCCCCCTGCCCGATTGCCGATCGATTGCCGTCGCAACCGCGAAAAGGATATCGCCCTCATGACACGCAAGGCGCCTCGCACCGCGATAGCCACGAAGGCGCCGATCCGTACAAAAAAATCGGCGGCCGCGAAGGTAGACCCCAAGGTGATCGCCCCCAAGGTCCTCCGCCGCCTGAAGGCCGACTATCCCGACGTGACCTGCGCGCTCGGGCACGAGTCGGCGTTTGAGCTGCTCGTCTCGACGATCCTGTCGGCCCAATGTACCGACGTGCGCGTGAACATGGTCACACCCGTGTTGTTTGGCCGCTGGCCGACGCCCGCCGATTTGGCCCGCGCGCCGATCGAACAAATCGAGAAGGTGATTCAGAGCACCGGCTTTTTCCGTAACAAGGCGAAGAACATCAAGAGCTGTGCGCAAGTGCTCTGCGAGAAGTACGATGGCGCGGTGCCGCAACAGATCGAACAGTTGGTCGAACTGCCGGGCGTCGGGCGGAAGACGGCGAACGTGGTGCTGGGAACCGTGTACGGTCTGGCAACTGGTGTCGTCGTCGATACGCACGTCACGCGGCTGAGCCAGCGGCTCGGCCTTACCAAGCACATCGACGCCACGAAGATCGAGCAAGACTTGATGCAGCTAATCCCCAAGCGCGAGTGGGTCGATTTCGCCCACCGCATGATCGAGCATGGCCGCCAGATCTGCAACGCGCGAAAACCCAAGTGTGAAATCTGTTCGATGAACGAGTTTTGTCCAAAGATAGGCGTGGCATAACATGGCAAAAGACTTGGAGACCAGGAGACTGGGAGACGCGCTGCCACGGTTTCTCCCAGTCTCCGTGTTTCCAAGTCTCCTTGTCTTCTCCACTCCCTGAACCCTGAACCCTTACTCACCCCATGATCCTTTCCGGTGAAGCGATTCGCGAACGGCTTGGCTCGGACATCGTCATCGATCCGTTCGACGAGTCGCAGCTCAATCCGAATAGCTATAACTTGACGCTCCACAACGAGCTGATGGTCTACGAAGAGCTGGTGCTCGACATGGCCAAGGCCAACCGCGTGCGGCGGATCGCCGTGCCGGGCGACGGGCTGACGCTTAGCCCCAATCAGTTGTATTTGGGCCGCACGGTAGAGCGGACGGTCACGCACAATCTGGTGCCGCAGATCGAAGGCCGCTCGTCGATCGGCCGGTTGGGCTTGTTCGTCCATGTGACAGCGGGGTTCGGCGACGTCGGATTCGCCGGCTACTGGACGCTGGAGATGTTCGCCGTGCAGCCGGTGCGAATCTATCCGGGCGTGCCAATCTGCCAGATTTTTTACCACGAGATCGCGGGCAGCTACACCGAGTACGACAGCAAGTATCAACACAACCGCGACATCCAGCCGAGCCTGATGTTCGAAGAACTGGCGCCGGGCAACAATCGAGATCCGCAGTTGCCGCTCAATTTTGGCTTGGAGCGGTCACACGGGTAACGAGAGGTCGAGAAACAGAATCGCAGGCGGATTGCCGGCCGGCCGCATCACATCACCGCGAAATAATTCTGCACCGCGAAGTCGAGACTTTCCGGCGTCATCTTGGCCGGCTGGCGGACGTAGCGGCAGTAGTTGCGGATTTGCAGTAAGAGATCGCGCGGCTGGCAACAACGAAACGGCCGGTTCACCGACTTGTAGTGCTTTTCAATCACATAGTCGACGGCCGCTCCATCATATTCGACGCCGACCTTTGGCGCCATGATCTTCAAAAGGTCGCGGAACGCCTGCTCACTGGGGTCGGTGACTTCGATCTTGTAGGGAATTCGGCGGAGGAAGGCGTCGTCGACCAATTGCTTCGGCTCGAGGTTCGTCGAGAACACGATGAGCTGATCGAACGGCACCTGAATCTTCTTGCCGCTCGGCAGGTTCAAAAAGTCATACCGCTTTTCGAGCGGCACGATCCAGCGATTGAGCAACTCGTCAACGGCCATGCGTTGCCGGCCGAAGTCGTCGATGACCAGCGTGCCGCAGTTGCTCTTCAGTTGCAGCGGGCCTTCGCAGATGTGCGTAAGCGGGTTCTGCGTGACTTCGAGTTGTTCCATCGTCAGTTCGCCGCCGGCGATGATCGTCGGTCGGACGATCTGCACCCAGCGGGGATCGATGC
>DASYDU010000103.1:0-16076 GCA_036499445.1 Lacipirellulaceae bacterium | reverse complement strand
TGTCGAAAACGAGCGCGAGGCGGTTTGTCGGTCAAACTCGCCGCCCGCTTGTCGCTATTCGGCCGTTTTGGTATAAATGCGGATCGCTCGGCGGAAGTCGTAGAATGCGATTTGGATCGTCCGCGGGCCGCTGGCGCGGTAGCTCAATTGGTTAGAGTCCCGGACTGTCGATCCGGTGGTTGCGGGTTCGAGTCCCGTCCGCGTCGTTTTCTGAAAATCGAGTTCTGAAAATCGAAGTCGCTTTTTCGGAAATTCCAAGCGGTCCTCGATTTTCCGGCGCATTGATCCGGCAAAAGCTCATTCGATTCGGCGGTTGGCGTGGCTGGCAATGTCCAAGCGGAATAGGCACCGCCGGCGTTCCGCACCCGCTCACGCGGCCAGAGTGCCACCGGTGCTGCCCAACCCTTGGCAGCCGCGAATTGTGGCGGCGCTGGCGCTGTTGTTCGCCGTCACGGCGCTCGCCTATTTGCCGGCGATGTCGGGTGGCCTCTTGTGGGACGATGATGCCCACGTGACCAAACCGGAGCTGCGCTCGCTGTCCGGCTTATACCGCATTTGGTTTGACCTGGGCGCCACGCAACAATACTACCCGCTTTTGCATAGTGCGTTCTGGCTCGAGCACAAACTATGGGGCGATTCGGTCGTTGGATATCACCTGGCGAATCTCGTGCAGCACTTGGCGGCTGCGCTGCTGGTTTACCTGATACTCGCGCGGCTCAAGATTCCCGGCGCGCTCTTGGCCACGGCGATCTTCGCCCTCCACCCGGTCCACGTCGAATCGGTGGCCTGGATCACGGAGCAAAAGAATACGCTCTCCGCGCTGTTCTATCTCGGCGCGACAATCGCTTACCTTAGATACGATGTGTCGCGCCAGCGATCGCACTACGCGCTCGCGCTGGTGCTATTTGTGCTGGGCCTCTTGACGAAGACGGTGACCGCGACGCTGCCGGCAGCCCTCTTGGTGGTCTTTTGGTGGCAACGGGGGAGGCTCTCCTGGCGGCGAGACGTGCGGCCGCTCATACCGTTTTTTGTGTTCGGGGCGGTGGCCGGCGCGGTCACCGCTTGGGTCGAACGCACGTTGATTGGGGCCGCTGGGACTGGTTTTGAGCTAACGCTTTTGCAGCGCGGGCTGTTGGCTGGCCGCGTGGTCTGGTTTTATCTGGGAAAATTGTTTTGGCCGACGAACCTGATCTTCATCTATCCGCGCTGGGACATTGACGGCAGAGTCTGGTGGCAATGGTTGTTTCCGCTGGCCACGTTGGGCGTGCTGATCGGGTTTTGGCTGATCCGCCTGCGCTGGCGGTCGCCGCTGACCGGGTGGCTCTATTTCACCGGCACGCTGTTTCCTGTGCTTGGCTTTCTCAACGTCTATCCGTTCCTGTTTTCGTTCGTTGCAGATCACTTTCAATATTTGGCGAGCCTGGGGATCATCGCGCTGGCGGCCGCCATGCTCACGCTGGGAATCGGTCGGCTATCGCCGCAAATGCGTTGGGGGGGTCAAGCCGGCTGCGTAGTGCTCCTCGCGACCCTTGCTCTTCTTACATGGCGACAATGTCGAACGTACGGCAACGCCGTGACGCTTTACCAGACGACACTCGAACATAATCCGAATTGCTGGATGGCCCGCAATAATCTAGGCGTCTACTGGGCCGATGCCGGGCGCTATCAAGAAGCATTGGATCAATATACGATCGTGCTGCGACTCAATCCGACATATGCCGAGGCCCACAATAACATGGGCGTGGCGCTGGCCGGGTTGGGCCGATATCCGCAGGCAATCGTGGAATACGAAGAAGCATTGCGTTTGCGGCCTAACTACTTCGAGGCGCACAACAATTACGGGAACGCGCTAGTCGATATCGGCCGCGCGGCGGAAGCAATCGATCAATTCCAGCAATCGCTGCGAATTCACAACGACAATCCGACGGCCCACAACAACCTCGGCAACGCCTTGCGACAAATAGGCAAGGTTCAGGAAGCGATCGACGAACATCGGCTGGCGGTGAGCCTGCAGCCGGATTTTGCTGATGCTCATAACAGTTTGGGCGTCGCGCTATTCACTGCCGGGCAGCGCGAAGAAGGGCTGGCCGAGTTGCATGAGGCGCTGCGGTTGAATACGAATAATGCCGAAACTCACAACAATCTGGGACAGGTCTTAGCCTTGACCGGCCAGTTCCCGGCGGCAATTCCAGAATTCGAACGTGCCCTTGAACTAAAACCGAATACTGCATTAGTAGAAAACAACTTGGGAGACGCCCTGCGGCAGTCGGGCCGAACCGCTGAGGCGATTGAACATTTTCAGCGTAGCTTGCAGCTGAAGCCTGATAGCGCGGAGATATATTTTCGACTGGCGCTGTGCTATTCCCAACAGAATCACCCGGAGCGCGCGATCGACGCCGCCCAGCACGCGCTTCAGTTGGCTCGATCCGCCCACAACGCGACGATGGCTCAACAGATCGAAGCGTGGCTCAAAGCGGACCGGTCCGCGCCGCAATCAGCTCCGCCAGTCCAAGAAAAAAGTTCAGCGCCTTGAAACGAAGATTTTGCGACTGTGAACAAACACAGCGATCGTTTACAGCGCACTTTCGGTTGGCGGAATCGGTTTACGCGTAAATCGTTGGTGTTAGGCCGCGCGGGAAATCGGGGATTCGCCGAGTGCTGAAGCGTTTGCCGGCGCAACGAACTTTCGGACGCGGGCCAAAATGTCGTCGACTTTATCTGGCGCGATAATCCGCAGATAGTCAATCGCTTCGTGATCGGTGTCGCTGGAGTGGATTACGTTGCAGTGCTCCGATTTTGGGAGTCCCTCGTTGAAGACGTCGCGGATCTGGTCTTTCGTCAGGAACCGGGCGTTGGCCACGAGCGGAAATCGTCGCCGCTGGCGCCACGTGGGCGGAATTGGATGCGCGTCGTAAACGACGATTGCGGCGGCGGGTGGCCCGCCGGAATGCTGCCACGGACCAGCCGTCCAAGTGCCGCCGCGAATGTTGCGGGTGGCGCGCTCCACTTGCTGTGGTTTGAGCGACAGCGTCTCGACGATTTGAAATCCGTGCAGCTGGATCTGCTCCACTGCGCGCTGCACACCACCGCGCGCGAGCGCCTCGCGGCGCAGCAAAAACACGCCTAGTCGCGCGTCGTCCGGTCGCATGGCCGAGCGGCCAACGAGTGCTCGGAGCCACCGATTGTGGCGCGAGAGCTTAATGAGCGTATCGCGTGGCGGCTGCCAGCCGGCGGTGTCGAGGTAATCATGCAGGTCGTCGAGCGTGATCGAGACGCGAATGTCCAGCCGCCGGGCCATCTCCTGCAAGATTGCGGTGTAGTCGTGTTCGGGCCGGACGCGACTTCGGCGGGCGCTATCGCGACTTGGCAGCCCCGATGCCCAACCTTTGTGGTAGAGCGCGTGGTACGCGAGACTGAGAAAATGGTCATGGGGCGACGGCACTCGGCACCGACTTCGGTGAACAACTGCCCGATCCAATATTTGTTCCGCCAGGAACGGTGGGTAGTACGCGATCTGGCGAAAATCGGCGCCCGGCGCGCCGCTGGCCGAATATAAGTCGACGGCCTGAGTCCCTGGGCCATCGTCTAAGAGTCCGCGAACCGCCGCCAAATCGGCGTCGTCGACCAGCAAATCCAAGTCTTCCCCGGCGGGAAGCTCCGGCAGCGATTCAAACCAGCGGAGCGCGGCATAGCGCAGTCCAGCGGCCTGCAATTGCTCGAGAAAGCCGCGAGTGCCAAGCGCGTGCGGGATGAATCGCCGGACGCCGCGATGCGGTCGAGGCCGACGGACTTGAAACACCATGAGCTCGACGTGCGACAAACCGCAAGCAATTTTTCGCAACTTCGGCCGAGACAAACGACCTAAGAAAACCTGGGCCAGTCCGCCGGCCGTCGCCGCGACGAGGTCCGTCAACGACGCCATGGGCACGGCCACATAGCGCGCGTGGCGGATGGACCGATAGCGCAACATTTGAAGCGCATTCCACCCATGGAGGACGAGAACGTCGGCGTTGTTTTGGCGGATGCGGTCGCGCCGACGAGATACAGCAAGAAACGACTCGACGCGCCGATGCCGTGCGGCAATCTGCCGCGCGCGTTCGTCGGAATCAACGATAGCAAGTTGCCGCTGGTAACCGGCCGTGAGCAGCCTGTCGGCAAGCGCGCCATCCGGCGGGCCAACTTGGACGATGCGAAGTTCGCGGCCCCAGAGTTTCGTGACATCCATGCCGCGGTCCTAATCGCCGTCTGCAATCAACTCGACGAACGGTTGTCGCCCCGAGTCTTCGGTTCGTATTAGGCGGCGCGTCGATACCGTCGTGGCTGCGCCGCTTGCTCGCGCGAACGCTTGGCCTCGGCAAAGTCGATCGTCGCAGTCTCGCCACTTGCTTGAGTTAGGCGTTCTGATTCCGGATCGGGCTGCGGCACAGCGAACTGCATTTCCCAAAGCTTGGCCTGTTTCAAAAAGGAATAGAAGGCCGTGAACATGCAGACCTGGAGGCCGGGAATACCGTCGAGGAACCCCAGCCGCAATACGTAAAGTTGTAGGAACCTTGTCGGCAATCGCAAAAAGATTGCGAGCCTGCTGCGTTGCTTGGTTTCATCGCGGAGGTTCATTGCTCCCCAAGTCGCGTAGCGATTGAGTTTGAGCAGATACTCATCCGTGTTCCAAGTCGTGAAGTGACTCAGCGGAGTCTTAAGTCGTTTGACGCGGTTCTGCGGGAGGTCGACTTCGGCGTGGACCCAGCGAGTTTCATAACGGCTCTCATCGCGGCGAAAGAGCCGAATCACGTCGTCGGTATTCCAGCCGCAATGACGAATCGGGTAACCCAAGTAGTGATTGCATCGGCCGATCCAATAGCCGTCAACGTCCCGCGGCGGAGCGGCGAGAACGGCCCGTACCTCATCCGCAAGCTTGTCTGGAATGCGTTCGTCCGCATCGACGAGCAAGATCCAGTCGTGCTGGGCTTGGGGAATCGCCCAATTCTTGAAGTCGGCTGAATTGACATATTCCCGCTCAATAATTCGGCAGCCGCCGACGTCGCGCACGACGTCGAGCGTACCGTCTGTCGAACCGGAGTCGGCAATGAGAATCTCGTCGGCGATGCCGCGGACCGACTCGATGCAGGGACGGATATTGCGCCGTTCGTTCTTACAGGGAATGAGTGCAGTGAGTTTGGCAGGCATGTTCCCCTGGCTACCTAGCTTGAAGAATACTCGGCCCCGCGCGGCACGCAGTCCGATCAGCAGCGTCGAATGCCGCCGCGTCAGCAACCGCTCGGATCGAAAGTATTCTTGGACACGTTGGGTCGGCGCGGGCCAAACATCGGACGGACCACAGGCTGGCACGCTGCCGGAATGTCATTCATCGATATCGGCAAGATGGAGCGATAAAGTTGACCGTAGCTATTCTGCGGGTTGAATTGGGGCGGCGGCGATGCTAGCAACGAAGCCGAAGACTGGCGCCAGCCGAGAGCAACAAGGCGGTTTGGCCGCTAAAACCAGCTCGAAGTAGCCTACTTTGCTGTCGTCGGCGCGGCAAACGCCTTGTAAGCCTCCGCGATGCCGGCAGCTTCGGCGTCGCCGCGATGAAGCAATACGCGGTAGCGAAGTGCTAGCTCGTCCCCCTTAGCGATAGTTACAGCGTCCTGCTTTGGCGCCACCGCATCCTTGGGAAACTCGCTGTCTCCAAACGGGTTCGCGGCCAACAGGCCATAGGTCCGCGCATGCCAGCGTGTCGGATTGCGGAAGTTGCTGGGGTGATTGAACAGGGCGATGCCGATCGTCTCGCCATCGACCGGTCCATAGTCGTCGACCCAATCGGCGAACATGCCCCAGGCTTCCGCGTCGTGCTGGCCACGACTGCTGACAATCGCGGCGCCCTGTTTCGCGTCGACGGTGAGCGGGCCGGAGACGCGGACGCCGAATGTTCCTTCTTTGGTCTCGCCGAGCGTCACATCGCCCTCACTGGCTTTGACTTTGATTGAAAAATCAATCCAGCGAGTTTGAGAATTGCCGCCAAAGAACAGCGTCCGCTCATCTTCGCAGATTTTCTGTCCCTCGCTGATCCAGTCGTTCCGGGTGACGATTTTGGCTTGGCCGTCGCTGGGGTCGACCGTCACGAACTCACGATGTGCGATTTGATTATCCTTGTGGGCGGCCGCCTTCGCTCGATCGGTCCAAAAGTCGAGGCCGTTCACGTTGCCGTGCGCGAACCACAGCGAGACGTGGTGCAGATGGTCGTCCTTCTCATCCGGCAACAGCGGCCCCATCGGGAATTGCCGCGTCATCGGCTTGCCGGTCGGGCCGATGATCGGCCAAACCGCCGGCTGGTGACCCACATGAGTCAGGTACTCGGCGAAAAGCTGGCCGTCGATTTTGACAATGGCGCCGTGCTCTGAACGCTCGACGGTTACTTCGGCTGCGACGAATCTCGGAGCAAACACCCAAATCAAACATGCGACAAGGGCGCGCGACGCGAATTTGACACGGAATCGGATCATGGCGAAATGTGTAGCGCTAGGCAATCGTCGGTACGGCAAAGGCCGGGCGGTCGTCGCGTCGCAACAAATGATTGGCCGCGTTGTTATTCGCGAACTGCTCGCGGGTCGGATCAAGCTCCAGCCACGCACCGCCAACCAAGACTGGCCCATCGACGTCCACTTCGTTCGCTTTCAGGTGGGCGACCATACGGTCGAACGATTCTCGCAGCAGCGGCTGCTCGCCAATTTGGGAACCAATCTCGCCAACCGTATGCTTCTTGCCGAGTCGGTGAGAGATGTTGCCCAAATGGCACAGCGCGCTTGAGACGTGGCCTTCGAGCACGTCCGCGTGCAGTTCTTCACGTCGGCCGGAACGAACGGCATCCAAAAAGTTTTTGAAATGATCGCCGCCGCCACTCCAATGGGCAATCTCTGTGCCGTCCGGGCCGAACGCTTGGGCCGTGTCGTAATTGGAGGAAGAATAGACGTGGCCGTTTTCACATTGGACGATCACGCCAATCTGCGACTCGAGAAAACGGTCCATCGAACTCTCCCAAGTCGGTTGATCCTTTTGGGCAGCTTTCGATTTCGGCAGTCCGCGGGTTTCAAACAAGAGCGGCGCGGCGGGATAGTCGTAGAGCACGACTTGGGTGTTCGGCGTGTTGCCTGCATCTTCGTAACCGAGCCGGGCGCCGACGCTCATGATCCGCGGTGCAAGGGCGCCTTCGCCGAGGAACCATCGCGCGATGTCCATCTGGTGAATGCCCTGATTGCCGATGTCGCCACAGCCAGTATTGAAATCCCAATGCCAATCGTAGTGGAACTTGGGACGATACAAGTCGACCTTCGCGGCGGGGCCACACCACAAGTCGTAGTCGACCGACGCCGGAATCACGAGCGGCTGGTCAAGTTTGCCAATGCTCGGCCGCGGCTTGTAGCAGGTGCCGACGACGTATTTGATCTTCCCGAGTTTGCCGTCGCGCACGTATTGGACAGCCTGCTGGATAGCGGCACTGGATCGGGCCTGGGTTCCACACTGGATCAGCCGGTCATAATGACGCGAGGCGTTCACGAGCTGCCGCCCTTCCCAGACACATTGGCTAACCGGCTTCTCGCAATAGACGTGCTTGCCGGCCGCCGCCGCTGCAATCCCGATCAATGAATGGCTGTGGCTTGGCGTCGCGATCGAGACGGCATCGATGTCCGAGCGCTCGAGCAGCTTTCGATAGTCGGTAATCGTGTCGAGCTTGCGATCGTACTTCTTCTCGAATTCGCCCGCAGCACGGCCGAGGACGTTTTCGTCGCAATCGCAAAGTGCGACGAGATTGTCTTTGAAGGCGCCGATGTGGGACTTGCCGCGGCCATTGAGGCCAATCGTCGCGACGCGAATTTGGCTGTTGACGTCGGCTCGAGCGACCTTCGCCAACACGCCGCATGCGGCAACGCCAACCGTACCCTTCAAAAACGTTCGACGGGTCCACCTATTCATCGCAACCGCCTCAGAAGACCAGAGTCTAGAATATGCAATAGTTTGGCCCGGACGAGACACTCGTTTTGGTCCAATACGAATAGCTTCAATCTACCTGCTCGCGATGATTGTTGGAACGACCTACGAGAGCAATTGTTGGCACTTGTTCGTTGAATTAAACAGCCGCCCGGCTGGAATTCGCAACTTATTTGGCGGAGAATAGTTGCGAACGACCTACATCAACGGCAAGCCATGATTGGTATGGGACGAAGAGTTTTTTGTCTAACTCCGATGGCAGGATGGTTGCAATCGGCTGTCCGATTTGCCGCAGTGCTCGTGGTAACTCAAGCACCGGCCGCGCGGTCCGAGCCGATCGACCGTCAGGTCCTCGTATCGCGGCATCAGCCGGTGATCGAGCGATTTGATCCAGACAACCCTCTTTCGGTCGGCAATGGCCGATTCGCGTTCACTGTTGACGCGACAGGGCTGCAGACATTTCCGGAGGAATTCGTCAAAACTGTTCCGTTGGGAACTCTTTCGCAATGGGGTTGGCATACGGCGCCCAATCCCCAAGGCTGGTCGATCGACAAATTCAAGATGACGCCCTACGAGAGCCACGGGCGGCAGGTCGGCTACGCAGACATTCCGGGCGACCGCCACACGGACGAGGCCGACTATCTGCGGGCCAATCCTCACCGACTTCACCTCGGACAAATTGGCTTTCGACTCAGCAAGTCCGACGGCACTCTCGCGAAACCGGCGGATCTCGCCGACGTTCGCCAAACGCTCGATCTGTGGGAAGGCGTCGTGACAAGTCATTTCCGGGTCGACGGCGAGATGGTTGACGTGCAGACAGTCTGTCATCCGACCCAGGATCTGATTGCGGTTCGAGTTGAATCACCGCTCGTAGGGCGCGGCCAGCTGGCGATCCAGATTCGGATTCCCAACGGCACCGGCGACGTAAAAACGGCGGATTGGGATCATCCGGACGCCCATCGGACGACGATTCGGCGCGTGGGGACAGACGCTGCCGTCTTCGATCGACAGCTCGACGACGAGTCGTATTCGGCGGCAGCTGCCTGGACCGCGGGCGCGACATTGGGCGAGACCGCGCCGCACCAGTACCTGCTTTCCGGCAATGGCAAGCTGCAAATGCTGGAACTGTGCTGTCGATTTTCGCCGAGCGCATCGAGCGAGCGTCTGCCCAGCTTTGCCGACACACGGGCCGCTGCCCGCGAACATTGGAATGAATTTTGGAGCACAGGCGGTGCGATCGACCTCTCGCGAAGTCATGATCCGCGCTGGCGCGAACTAGAGCGGCGGATTGTGTTGTCGCAATATCTGGCGGCGATCGAGTGCGTGTGCGGCCTCCCGCCGCAAGAGACGGGGCTCACGTACAACAGTTGGAACGGCAAGTTTCACCTGGAAATGACTTGGTGGCACGTCGTTCATTTCGCGCTCTGGAATCGCTGGGAGCTGTTCGATCCGATCGTCGATTACTATCGAAAGATTTTGCCGCGGGCGACCGAGACCGCGCGGCGGCAAGGATATGCCGGCGCCCGTTGGCCGAAAATGACCGATCCCAGTGGGGCCGAATCGCCGTCGACCGTCGGGCCGTTTATCATCTGGCAGGAGTCCCATCCGATTTACTTTGCCGAGCTCGCCTATCAACACCAGGGCAACCGCGAGACGCTCGACGCGTGGCGGGAAGTCGTGTTTTCGACAGCCGATTTCATGGCGTCGTATGCCGCTTGGGATGATGCGACAGGCCGCTACGTGCTTGGCCCGCCGCTCCATTCTGCGCAGGAAGTCTTTCCGAGGGCGACGACGATCAATCCGACATTTGAGTTAACGTATTGGCGCTGGGGTTTAGAGACGGCCCAGCGCTGGCGGGAACGGCTCGGAATGGAGCGCGAGCCGAAATGGGACCAAGTACTGGCTCATCTGTCGCGGCCGATAATCGTCGACGGAAAGTACGCGTTCACGGAAACAACGCCCGACAGCTTTGCGAATCCGCGCTGGGCACACGATCATCCGATCGTGCTCGGGTCGCTTGGCATGCTGTCGGGACCTGGCATCGATCCGCCAACGATGCGGCGGACACTCGATTGGGTATGGCAAAACTGGAAATGGCAAGACTCTTGGGGCTGGGACTATCCAATGGTCGCAATGTGTGCGGCCCGAGTGGGCGAACCGGAGCGGGCTGTCGACGCTCTACTCATGGATACGCCCAAGAACACCTATCGTGCCAATGGCCACAATTACCAGCGGCCCGGCCTGTCAGTTTATCTGCCCGGCAACGGTGGACTGCTGACCGCGATTGCCATGATGGCCGCCGGTTGGGATGGCGGGCCAAAAAAGAGCACGCCAGGATTTCCGGATGATGGCACGTGGGATGTTCAGTTCGAGGGCTTGCGGCCGCTGCCGTAGGCGCTTCGGCACGCTCCGCTTACCCTCGATTGGTGCGATTGAATGCCAGGCGGCGAGCCGCTAGAATGCACGGTTTGGAATTTGGCCCGGCGTTACGAGTTCGGCACGCTGGTCCCGCGCCAGTGCGGCGGAGCCCGCACAAAATGCGGTCGCCCACCTTCCAATCTGCCAGCGTAGCTTCAATTGGCAGAGCACCGCATTCGTAATGCGGGGGTTGTCGGTTCGACTCCGACCGCTGGCTCTTCAAGTCATTCGATGTTAGTCGTTGGTCGTTAGTACCATAGGACGTTGGCCGTCGGATTACATCAATCGCCAACGCCCGCTGACTCACGCCCTGAGAGGAGTTTGTTTTGATGAGTACTGTTGTTGATTTGGACGTGAAGCAAATTGTCCTGTCGACGTCCGCCTTTGGCCCGCGCGAAATCGACCAAATCGTCGCGGCAATCGCCGACAACTATTCTCGCTATCGAGAGCTTCGCGAAGCGGTCGCCGAATTGGAAGCGCAGCCGAATCGCAGCCCGGCAACTTCTGCCCGATTGGGTGTGTGTTATCACTTGCTGGGTCGCTACAGCGACGCGGTCGAAACGCTGGCCCACAGCGACGGCGGCGCGCTCACCAATTTCTATCTCGGCAAAGCTCATCTGGCGCTCGATCGCTATCAAGACGCTCTCACTGCTTACCAATCGGCGGAAAAGGCCGGCTACGGCCGTGACGCGGTCGCCTTGGCCAAGGCCGAGGCTCAGCGATATAACCGCCAGCCCGAGGCGGCAATGGCCACGCTCAACGCGCTTTCGGGCGCCGTCGAGCAGACGGCCGAGTATCTCTATCAGCGCTCGGCAACCGTCGCGGCCATGTCCGGCAACCCGGACGAAGTCGTCGCGCTCTTAGAGCGAGCGGTGGCGGCCGACAAAGGCCACGCTGGCGCGCTCTTCGGTCTGGCGCTCGAAAACGATCGGCATGGCAATGACGGCTACGCTCGCGAGCTGTACGAGCGGGCCGCCGAGCAGTTCCCCACGCACGTCGGCACCTTGCTCAATCTCGGCGTGCTGTATGAGGACATGCAGTTTTACGATAAGGCGCGGCAGTGTTATCAGCGGATACTGGACGTCTTCCCGAGCCACGGCCGGGCTCGGCTGTTCTTCAAAGACGCGGACGCATCGCGCGATATGTACTACGACGAGGAGGCCCGCCGTCGACAGGATCGGATGAGCCAGATCCAAGGCATCCCAGTCACAGATTTCGAGTTGTCCGTCCGCAGCCGCAATTGTTTGCAAAAGATGGGCATCATGACGCTGGGAGATTTGACGCATACTTCGGAGCAGGAGCTGCTGGCGAGCAAGAATTTCGGGGAAACGTCGCTGGTTGAAATCCGCGAAATGCTCTCGTCCAAAGGGCTCGAGCTCGGACAACACGCCGGTGAAATCCGGGAAGAGGAACCGGTCTACGATCCCGAAACGCTTTCTCCCAACGAGCGGGCGATGCTCGACCGGCCAATTGCCGAGTTGAACCTGTCGGTGCGGGCGCGAAAGTGCATGGTCCGGCTAGGTATTTCAACGATCGGCGAATTGGTCCGCCGCACCGGCGATGATTTGCTCGAGTGCAAGAACTTCGGCGTCACCAGCCTCAACGAGGTGCGCGAAAAGTTGACGCTGCAAAACCTGAAACTGCGGGGTGACTGATACTGGTCGAGAGCCGAAGGTCGAGAGTCCAGAGCCAGAACATCAGAGCCAGATCAACAGTGCCTTGCGTTTTCCGGCTCTCGACTCTTGACCCTTAGCTCTCGACTCCCATGCCGTCGCCCCCCTTCGGTTTTGAGCTTCTTCACGCGGATGCCCAGTCGGCTGCGCGGCGCGGTCGATTCATGACGCCCCATGGACCTGTCGACACGCCGGCGTTCATGCCGGTCGGCACGCAAGGCACCGTGAAGGGCGTCGACGCGGGGCGGCTCCGCGAGACCGGCGCACGGATGGTGCTCGGCAACACCTATCACCTCATGCTGCGGCCTCGATCCGCGACGGTCGCCGCACTAGGCGGGCTCCATCAGTTCATGGGCTGGGACGGCCCGATTCTCACCGACAGCGGTGGATTCCAGATTTTCAGCCTGGCTGATCGGGCCGAGATCGACGAACGCGGCGCTGTCTTCCGATCACACATCGACGGGGACCGCGTCGAATTGACGCCAGAGCGAGCCGTCGCCATCCAAGAGGAACTCGGCAGCGACGTCGCGATGGTGCTCGATCACGTCGTGGCGTTGCCAAACGAGCGTGAGATCATTGCCGAAGCGATGCGGCGGAGCATCCGCTGGGCCGAGCGATGCCGTGCGGCGGCCAAACGGCCCGAACAGACTCTGTTTGCGATCGTGCAGGGCGGCCTCGACGCGGAGCTGCGCGCCGAATCGGCAGAGCGGCTCGTGGCACTCGATTTTGCCGGCTACGCGATCGGCGGCCTCAGCGTCGGCGAAACGCCGGAAGAAATGTATCAAACGCTCGGCGTCACAACGCCGCATCTGCCGCCCGGCAAGCCACGATACCTGATGGGCGTCGGGCGGCCAATTGATTTGCTCGAAGGGATCGCGCGCGGCGTCGATTTGTTCGATTGCGTGATGCCGACGCGCAATGGTCGCAACGCGCTGGCCTTCACCGATCGCGGCCCGCTTAGGCTGCGGAATCAACAACACGCCCTGGACAACGAGCCGCTAGAGGAAGAGTGCCCCTGCCCAGCTTGCCGACACAGTCGGGGCTACTTGCGGCACCTATTCCAGACAAACGAAATGTTGGGTCCGACCCTCGTGTCGATCCACAATCTGACGTACTACCAGCGGCTCATGGACCGCGCCCGTGAGGCAATCGCCAGTGACCGGTTCGGCACATTTTGTGAGCAGCGAAAGCGCGAGTGGACGCAAGTCGGTGACAAAATCTCGGATTGCGGATTGCGAGTTGCGGATTGAAAAGCAGGGGCGAATCCGCAGTCCGAATTCCACGATCCGCAATGCCCCCTCTGCCGCCCTTGCCCGTTGCGCCGCTTCATCTTATGATGACGGCCAGTGTTTGCCAGGCGGTGGCCCGGCGCGGTTGCTGCGTCGGGCCGTTTCTGTTCGTCGGCACCCGCTCAACATCGTCCAAACCTATGGCCTACCATGTCATTGAGCTGCTGAATCAAAGTGTTCTGCTGGCGGAAGATGCGCCGGCGCCGGCTGACCCAAATTTCCTGCCTCGGATGCTAGTGTTCTTCGCCGTGACGGCCGCCATCTTTTATTTCATCATGATCCGGCCGCAAAAGAAAAAGGACGACGACTTCAAGCAGTTGCTCGCGAATCTGAAGGAGAACGATCACGTGGTGACCGTCGGTGGAATCTACGGCGTCGTGACCAACGTCCAGCGTGACGCCGATCGGGTCACGATTCGCGTGGATGAGTCGACCGGCACAAAGCTCCGTGTCGGCAAGTCGGCGATCGCGCGGGTGATCTCGGACGATGCGGATGGGGAATCGACGACGAGCGCGAAGCAGAAGTGAATTAACAACAGTTTGGTAAACCGGTCCGCAGATGTGACGGGCGCACCAACTGTTTTTTCAACCCACGAGTTGAACATGATATCAAGCGGTAAACGGGGAAACGGCGGCTGGATTTTACCGGCTACCATTGGCGTTCTACTCCTGGGGCTGTCGGCGACGATTGCACACGCGCAGAGCGACAGCGGCTCGGCAACCACGCCGGCCGTCAGCGCCGCGACGGCCGACGCGAAAATCGGCTCATCGCAGGAGGCCACCCCGGCAGCAACGGGCGACGCCAAGTCATTCGATGCCGCCAAGGATGCTCAAGCACCTGTCTCCGCCGCGACAACGGACGCTACGAGCGATTCGAAAACGTCTAACGCCGCTACGGCCACGACTGGTGAGGGCACGACCGGATCCCAAGTGCCGACCTCCACATTCGACACTGCGATGTTGGGAATTCTCATCATCGCAATCCTTGTGCTGCCGGTCCTGGCCGGCAACTACCTGGCCAAGCTCGTGCGAATGCCCGACTATGGCTGGAAAATCAGCCTGGTGCTGTTTGCGATTGCCGCCGGGTCGGTCATCGTCGGCCGGGGCCAGTTCAAATTTGGTCCCGATTTGGCGGGCGGTATTACGCTTGTTTACGAAGTGGAAGAGCCAAGCACGCCCGCAGAGCAGAACAATGCGGCGGCCAATCAGCCGGCGGGCGCGAGCGGCGTCGCGCCCAACAAGGCGCAGATGGACAAGCTGATCGGCGCTCTCAGAAAGCGCATTGATCCGACGAGCACCAAGGAAATCACGATTCGGCCGCAAGGCTCGTGGGCGGTGGAAGTAATCATTCCCAAAACCGGCCCCGATGCCCTCGACTCCGTGAAGCGCCGCATCACTGCGCTTGGCGAGCTCGAATTCCGCATCACTGCCGATCCGCTTTGGGCACAAGATCGACCTAAAATCGAGCAAGCCAAACTCAACACGCCCAATCAGAAAGACGTGATGTTGGGCGGCCAAAAAATCGGCGAATGGGTCGAGTACGACACCAAGGCCTTCGCCCGCAACGATCACAGTCTGGTGACGCGAATGGCAGGCGATACGCCGGAAGCGTTCGTGCTCATCGATCCCTACAACGTCACGGGCGATTATTTGGCAAACGCCGACAAGGGAATCGATGAACGCGGCGGACCGGCCGTTCATTTCAGCTTTGACAGCCAAGGCGCCAAACGATTTCGCTCATTGACCAGCCAAAACCTGCAGAATCAGGCGACCGGCGCTTATCGCCACTTGGGCATCCTGCTCGACCGCGTCTTGAAATCGGCGCCGACGATCCAAAGCACGATTTCCGATCAAGGCCAGATCAGCGGCAGCAGCATGACCGACAAGGAAGTCGAAGATACCGTCTCGGTTCTTAACGCCGGCAGCCTCCCGGCAAAGCTCAACAAGACGCCCATCAGCCAGACGGTCATCAGCCCAACCCTCGGCGCGGTCACGATTCAAAAGGGCGAATTGGCGATTGTCGTTTCGTTTGTCTCGATCGTAGTATTCATGCTACTGTATTACCGGTTGTCCGGCGTCATTGCGGTCGCCGCACTGTTCATCAATCTGATTGTGGTGCTCGCCGCGATGATCATGATCAAGGCGGCCTTCACGCTTCCGGGCCTGGCCGGTTTGGTGCTCACAATCGGCATCGCCGTCGACGCCAACGTCTTGATCTTCGAGCGCATGCGCGAGGAATTGCGCAACGGGGCAGCGCTGCGGATGGCGATTCGTAACGGCTTCGGGCGGGCCACCCGGACCATCATCGACGCCAACATGACGACGATCATTTCCGCCGTCGTGATGTACACCGCCGGCCGCGATCAAATCAAGGGCTTTGCGATCACACTCATCTTGGGCGTGTTGGTGAGCATGTTCACGGCGATCTTCTGCTCCCGCATCGTCTTCGACATCTTGGAGCGCCGCGGCTGGATCACCACGCTCAAGATGAACAGCATCATCGGCAAAACCAATATCGACTTCATGGGCTGGCAGTATTGGGCGATTGGCACATCGTGGGTGCTGATATTTATTGGAATGGTCGGCTGCTACTTCCGCGGCACAAGTCTGTTCAATATCGACTTCACGGGCGGATCGACTGTGACGTTTGTGCTCGACTCCGCGCATCCCAAGCCGATTAACGACGTCCAGGCGGCGCTCGACCAGACCGAGCT
>DASYDU010000102.1:0-7948 GCA_036499445.1 Lacipirellulaceae bacterium | reverse complement strand
AGCCAGCAGAGGTCGCCGTTTTGGATGTGGGCTAGTTCGTGGGCGAGAATCGTGCGGAGCTCGTCGGGACTTAATCCTCCCCTGGCTCCTCCTTGGGAAGGAGGGGAATCGATATTGGTGCCGTCGTGGATCCAGCCTGAAGGCAGGATGATCGTGGGACCGCGGATGCCGAGGGCGACTGGGACGGGGATGCGGGGGGAAATGCGGAGTGCGGTATCCGAGCGCGGAGCAAGCTCCGCCGCTAAATGTAAGATTGGTTCGGGCGCGGATTGGGAGTCGCGGACGAGGCGGCGAGCGGCGATCATGCCCACGCACAGCCACGCGAAGACGCAAGCGACTCCCGACGCATAAGACAGTGCAATCGACTGCGAGAATGTCGGCAGGCGACGTGGCCAAAAGCTATCTTGGGTCGAGTCCGAGGAGGATGGCGCGTCGTGCGACTGCAGCGCCGCCGACGCCGGGTCGGATTGAATGGTGAAACGATTATCGATTCGCAGTGAGCGGTTTGGCGTCGAAATGGCGGCGAGAGGTTTCGGCCGAGACCAAAGGTGGACGACCGACCAGCCGGGCAGGGCGACTAATGTCGCTAGAAGGAGCAGGGCGATGATCGCCGATTTGGCAACGATCACGCGGCGGACCGGCTGCTCGAGGATTCGCAGCGCGACGAGGACGACGACTAGGAGAATGCTCGATAAAAATGAAATGTCGGCGAACCATAACGTCAGTCTTTCCGCTGCGGCATTCATTTTCGTCCCCCTTTCCGTGTTCGTTTGTTGGTTCGGAGGCGTGCGCCGGCGAGCATGGCCTCGAGTTGGTCGAGCTCGGCGGCGGAGAGGCGTTTTGACTCGAGGGCGTGGACGAGATATTCGTCGACGGCGCCGTCGAACACTTTTTCGAGGAAGGTGCCAGCCAGGCGGCGAAAGGTGGATTGGCGTTCGACGCGGGCGAGATAGACGTAGGCTTTGCCCGCGCGACGATGCTGGACAAGGCATTTTTGCTCCATAACTTGCAGCAGGCTGAGCACGGTGGTGTAGGCCAGCGGCACGTCGGCGGCGGCGTTCATGGCGTCAGCAATTTCGCGGACCGTGGCCTCGCGGCGGTCCCAGAGGACCTTGAGGGCTTCGAGCTCGCGGTCAGTAGGGGCAGGATCGGGCACGGCAAACTCCTGAGCAGGCAACGAGGGGCTGATTACTGGTCAGCCAGTAGCAACTGCCGTGATTCTACTGATTGGCCAGTAGTTGTCAAGCAGGATAGGAAGAAGCTGTGAGCCATTAGCTGTTAGCTTTCAGCCAGAGGGACGATAGCGGGATACGAGTAGTGAAGCAGGGCGTGACCGAGTTCAAACCGCAAAGCAATCGCATAGAAGCACTGCTGGGCAAGCCCAGCCGCTAAATGGAAATGAAACCGCGAGCGCATTATCGCGGCGTTTGTTGCTACTGCTTGTTCATTTCGGAGCTGAGGCCGCCGGCGGCGGTGAGGTAGCAGTGGCGAACGTAGTCCATCACCATGCGATGGGCACTGAAGCGGGCCGAGAGCGTGGCGATCGATTCGACCATGCGGGCGATCCACTCGCGAGGGAGGCCATCTGCGTCACGATCGTAGAAGGTTTCGATCACTTCGTCGCGAAGGACGTTGAACAAGGAGGCGGCGTCGCGGCTGTCGGTGATTTCGTCGTCGACGTGCTGCGTGCCATTGCCGATGGCGAAGCCGTTCTTGCCGTTGTAGGCTTCGGCCCACCAGCCGTCGAGGATCGAGCAATTGAGTCCGCCGTTGAGGACGGCCTTCATGCCGCTGGTACCGGAGGCTTCCTTGGGGCGGCGGGGATTGTTGAGCCAGACGTCGACGCCTTGAACCAGGTGGCGGGCGACGTTGATGTCGTAGTCTTCGACGAAGACCACTCGGCCGGCGAAGCGCTGGTCGTACCGCAGATTGGCGATGCGCTTGATGAGTTGCTTGCCAGGCTCGTCTGCCGGATGGGCCTTGCCGGCGAAGATTAGCTGCACCGGACGGTTGGTATCGTTAATCAGCGTGGCGAGCGCGTCAATTTCGCGGAGGAAGAGGTCGGCCCGCTTGTAGGTGGCGAAGCGACGGGCAAAGCCAATGGTGAGCACGTTGGGATCGAGGGCATTGCGGGCGGCTTCGACGGCGGAGTCGTCCTCATGTCGGCGGAGGCATTGGCGAGCAACGTGGCGACGAATGAAGTCCAGCAGGCGGCTTTTCAGCGCGTTGTGAGTTTCCCAGAGCTCGCCGGGATCGACGTTGTAAAAGTTTTGCCACATGGCGATGTCGCCAATTTTTTCCTGCCAATTCGCGCCGAGGTAGCGGTCGTAGAGCTGAAACATGGGGTAGGCGATCCAGCTCGGAATGTGGACGCCATTGGTGATGTGGCCGATGGGGATCTCTTCCTCGACCCGCCAGGGCCAGAGATGGGACCACATGCGGCGCGAGATGTGGCCGTGGAGCGAGCTGACGGCGTTGGCACGCCGGGAAAGCTTGAGACCGATCACCGTCATGCAGAATGTTTCATGCTCGTTTTGCGGCTCGACCCGACCGATTCCCATGAGCTGGGCCTGGGAGATGCCGAGCTTGTCGCGGAGCGGTCCCAGGTGCTCCTCGATGAGATTGGAGTCGAAGCGGTCGTGCCCGGCGGGGACGGGCGTGTGGGTGGTGAAGACGGTGTGTCGGGCGACTTCGCGGAGCGCTTCATCGAAGGTGAGTCCGTCATCGGCCATCCGCTGGCGGATCACTTCCAGCGGCGAAAAGGCACTGTGGCCTTCGTTGAGGTGGTAGACGCCGGGATAGATCCCCAGCGCCCGCAGCGCTTTGACGCCGCCAATACCGAGGACGAGCTCTTGGCGGATGCGAGTGCGTTGGTCGCCGCCGTAAAGTCGCGAGGTGAGCTCCCGGTCTTGCGGGCTATTTCCATCGACGTCGCAGTCGAGCAAATAGAGGCTGACGCGGCCGACCCGCATCAACCAGACTTTGGCCATCAAGACGCCCGCGCGAGTTTCGATGGAGATGGTGACTGGCTTGCCGTCGGCGCCGATGGCAGCGTCCATGGGCAGGTTTTCGACGCGGGTGTCGAGATATTCCTCTTGCTGGTAGCCATCGCGATCGAGATGTTGCCGGAAATAGCCCTGGTCGTAGAACAAACCAACGGCCACGAGCGGCACACCAAGACTGCTGGCGCTTTTGATGTGATCGCCGGAAAGGACGCCGAGGCCGCCGGAATAGATCGGGACGGACTCGTGAATGCCAAACTCGGCGGAGAAATAGGCGACGGGCGCCGAACCGAGGATGCCGGTTTCGCGGGCTCCCCAGGTATTGTGGGTATTGGAGAGATACTCTTTGAGGCGGCGATGGGCCTGATTGATGCGGGTGTTGAGGACCATCTCGGCCGCCCGCTCAGCGACCTGCTCGGGCGTCATCTCGGCCAGTAGCACGATCGGATTATGATCGACCTTCCGCCATTTGATGGGATCGAGGTCGCGGAAGAGATTGACGACCTCGGGGTGCCAACTCCACCAAAGATTTCGAGCCAGGGCGACGCAGCGATCGTAGAGCGCTTGCGGGGTAATCTCCGTCCAATTCTGTCGTTCCTGGCTGGCACGAGCACTGACCACAGCTTGACCCATCGCAGCACGTGTCCTTGGCTTTCTCGGGGGAACGTCTCCGGCAGCGCGACGCGCGTTGGGCCGGTGATTGCGACAACTGGCCGCAATAACAGTTGAGCAGGTGCTTGAGGCCGCCGAACTCGCACATTCCTACGCGAGTCCCCCGAACTGCAATCCCGTAGTTTGCACGACGGGACGCTAGCTCGGCAAGTCCCAATTTTGGCCGCGCCGTAAGTTCAAGTGCGCACACAGGATTCGAATTCGCGGCAGTACGTCGGCGATTCTACTGCGGGAGAATCGATTGCGCTAGGGCCCGCGGCAAAACCGCGGTTGCCTGGGATTGTGGCCCGGTAGCGGCGATGGACGTTCCCTCGCGGCGGCGATTCGCCGTTCAGTCGACAGCGGACGATTGCGCGCTGGCTGGTTTTGCCGGCAACGACATCTGAAGCTGCCCATTTCTAGGGTTGAAACCCCAAGAAATACGCGGAAAACCGCCAAATGTGCGACAAAATTGCCTACTGGCTCGATCAATCGGCTACCGATATTTTACTGTGCTGACGGTCATCGATCACCCTGGCGGCGGTCAGCCAAACTAATAGCGTCGTCGCAATTCTGTTGACGTTGGGGGCAGGTTGCGACGGCGCTCTTTTTTTGTCCGGCTTCGTCGACCAAGTCGCGAATTCAAATTGCCGGCTCGGCGCGATCCACCCTCCGCCGAAGCTCTTGGCAGGAACCGCTGCGGCTCACCTATTTCTACTGCGTTCGGCGGGGTCCAATGGCCGTGGTACTTGCGCCGCTCCGCATGACAATTCGCACTGCGCCGGTTACACTGAGCCGACGAATTTCTGGTATGTGGAGACGGCAGTTGGGGGCATCCAGCTCGACGAGATTGCTGGAGCGTCTTAGCATCGGGTATATCCAGTGCAGTAGTTACGGCATCGCTCTTGTACGAAGGCGGGTCTCGATCGATGAGGTTTTCTGCTGCTTATGCGCCGGGTAAGCTTGGCCTGTCGTTCGAGCTGTTTCCTCCGAAGACGCGACAGGGCGAACTGAATCTCTTTCAACATGTTGGTCGACTGGTCGCCTATCGACCGAGTCTGATCACGTGCACTTACGGCGCGGGCGGCTCGACTCAGGACAAAACACTCGAGATCGTCGCTCGTGTCCATCGTGACTTCCAACTTCCGGTGGCGACGCACCTGACTTGCGTGGGCCGGACAGTCGAGCAGCTGCGAGAGTATCTTCGGCTGGCGCGGGCCGCAGGGATCGAAAACGTGGTAGCGCTTCGCGGCGATCCGCCCAAGGGTGACGCCTCGTTTCGGCCGGTGGCGGGTGGCTTCTCACACGCGAATGAGCTCGTGGCACTGGTCCGCAGCGAATTTCCGGAGTTGGGCATTGCGGTCGCGGGTTATCCCGAGACGCACCAAGAAGCGCCCAACTCGCAGGTGGACCTGGTGAACCTGAAGCGTAAAGTGGAGGCTGGAGCGGACGTCGTGATCACGCAATTGTTCTACGACAACGCCGATTTCTTCCGTTTTCGGGATCAATGTGCGGGGCTAGGGATCGGGGTGCCCATTGTGCCCGGCTTGTTGCCGATCACCAATTTTTCGCAAATCAAACGGATCACGGCCCTGTGCGGCGCCAAGCTGCCGGCCGAATTGGTCGAGGGGCTGGAGGCGGCAGGCGAGGACGACAATGCTCAGTTTGACACTGGTGTTCGCTTCGCGATTCGCCAGACACAGCAACTTGTGGACGCCGGCGTACCCGGTGTTCATTTCTATGTGCTGAACCGCTCGGAGGCGACGGCGCGGGTACTGGACGAGATCTCCCTGCCCGGGTGAAGGCGGAAGCGGGCGGAATTGGCCGCGCGATGTGCGTCGCAACAGCGAGATTCTGGCCGATTATGTTTTGGCCGGCGTGTTCGTACGCACCATTTCCACCTAGCCGGTCGTCGATTCTCGGCACACAATGAAGTTGACGGCTTTCCTCTGCTGG
Organism: Lacipirellulaceae bacterium; assembly: GCA_036499445.1. Classification (GTDB taxonomy): domain Bacteria; phylum Planctomycetota; class Planctomycetia; order Pirellulales; family Lacipirellulaceae; genus DASYDU01. The sequence continues at coordinate 2,339 of DASYDU010000102.1, read as the reverse complement.
GAGCGCTGCGTTGAGCGATTTGGTTGGCAAGAAATTGAAAGACTACTACGTGCTGCGCCGACTGGGGCGCGGCGCGATGGCCGAAGTCTATTTGGCGCAGCAGACATCGCTCGGCCGCCAAGTAGCGCTGAAGGTGCTGAACGCAGAGCTTGCCCACGACCCGACGTATGTGCAACGCTTTCAACAGGAGGCCCGGGCCGCCGCGGCACTCGTTCACGCCGGGATTGTGCAGATCTACGAAGTGGGCCAGGAAGAGGGCGTCCACTTTATCACGCAAGAATATGTGCCGGGCCGAAATCTGGGCGAAGTGATCAAGGGCCAGGGGCGGCTTGGACCAGGCGTGACGCTGGACATTCTGCGGCAAGTCGCGGCCGCGCTCTCGAAAGCCGCGAGCGAAGGAATCGTCCACCGGGACATCAAACCCGAGAACATCATGCTCGCCCGCAGCGGCGAGGTGAAGGTGGCCGACTTCGGGCTGGCCCGAGCCCAAGGGACCGAAGGCCTGAACCTGACGCAGGTAGGCATCACGATGGGCACTCCGCTCTACATGAGTCCCGAGCAGATCGAAGGAAGGCCGCTGGATAGCCGCAGCGATATTTACTCGCTCGGCGTGACGGCCTACCACATGTTGTGCGGCGTGCCGCCGTTTGAAGGGGATACGCCGCTGGCCGTGGCGGTGCAGCACCTCAACCAATCGCCGGTGCCGCTCGAAAAGCGTCAGGCGAATATTCCCAAGAGCGTCGCTCGCGTCGTTGAGCGGATGCTTGCCAAGAAGCCGGCAGACCGATTTGCGGACCCACCCGCCTTGCTCCGCGAGCTGCACGTCTTGGCCAAGCAAGGCGCCGAGCAAGGCTGGACGGCGGCGACGCAGCCCTGGTCGCTGCCCGAGATGATTGCGATTGCCGATGATCGCGCGGTCGCCACCTCGAAGCTCGGCGAGCTGATGCAGACCAGGTCCGAAAGGCACCTGCCGTCCAACCGCTGGCTGCTCGCGGCCGGATTGGCCTGTTTGCTGGTTGGCGTCGGGCTGGCGTCCTTGCTGAGGTCGCGGCCGCTCTTGGGCGACGCGCACGACGGACTGCCGTCGCGGGGAACGGTCTGGGCTCAGCTCTATCACGCCAAGATTGTGAACACCGAAGCCGCGTGGGAGGCCGTGGAACGATATTTTCCGGATTCCCAGCCCTACTACCACAATCTGGCAAAGCAGGGATTAGTCTGTTACTACTTCTTTCGCACTCTGGAGTTCGATAAGGCGATTCGGCCACTGCATGAACTGGCCGATTTGGGAGCGACCGATCCGTTTCATGCCTTCGGCTTGGCGGGATTGGTGGTGGCGGACGCGAAGCTTGGCAAGCCCGATCAAGCGCGCGAAGACAATAGCCGCTTGACGAGCGAGATGCGGAATTTGGTCCGCGATCGCATGCCGCAGCTCGATACGTTACTTCAGCAGTCGCTGGCAGACCTGGATCGCGCTGGCAGCTAAAGCGCTTTCAAGTTATTGATTCGATTCGGGTGACTGGCGGCGGAGCGTAGGCGAGTCCCCAGCGATCGAAAAACTGGGGGCTCGGTGAGCCTCGTCCCCAGCCACCCCGAAATGCCGACGCGAAATCTTTGCTAGCGCGCGTCGATCTAAGCGGAGCGGGCGGCGCTGGCGCGGCGGGCGTTCTTGCCGAAGGGGACGTTCTTGCCGAAAGGGACGTGGGGACCGGAGCGGGGATTCTCCCGGGTTGCCGGCAAACGGAAGTCGCTGAGCGTGTCGGATTCGCGATCTCGGCGGATGGCAAACTGGCTGTCGTGGATCACCATGGCGCCGATGAAGATCCAGACCAGCGCGAAGCAAGCGCCAAGCACGGATGATATCAGTGAGAAGGGCATAGGGCATCTCCCGTCGCAAGACGAGCACGTTCGGTAGGCGAGCCTTCCCTGCGCAACGTGCCGGCACTCCATGCCCTAGGAGGCCAATCGGCGGCAGCGACTCGTAACTTGAACGGCGCCGCCGTGGACATTGCGACCGATTCAGGCGACAAGACTGTGAGCCGCACAGGTTGCCCCGGTCGCAAATCTGTTTCGCAGCACGCGGAGAGCTCCGCAGGCCAGGAGTCGACGTCGGCGCGCCCAAAGTCTTCTTCTCGCTTCGGCCGGTAAGTTCCGGCAATCGGAAAGCGAAACCGGGTTGTCGGCCTTATTTCCGCTGCGATTTGCGATTTTCGGAAATCTTTTTCTGTGGCCAATTTTCTTGTTGAAATTGGGCCAGCGCTTCGGCTACGGTGGCACGTGTTCAAATGAACAGTTAGTTCTGGTTTTCGGCAGAATCGGAAATTGGCGGCCGATGTCGGCCA
>DASYDU010000101.1:0-5035 GCA_036499445.1 Lacipirellulaceae bacterium | reverse complement strand
CGGCCAGCGTCACCGCTCATCCGCCACAATCGCGCTAACACAAGCAATCTGTGCGCGACATCACGACATCGGCACGTGAATTTTTTCGCGACCGCGAAGGGCCCGATTTTTCATTCGCTGAGCTGCCGTAACTGCCGGCTGATAAAGGGGTTACCTGTGACGTGCCTCATCGCCGGCCCCCGTCCATCCGCTACCACCCCTAGAAAACTCAATGTTGCCCAACTCGGAAATTCAACCGATAATTACAATAGAAGAAGAGGTGCGACTCGCGTTCGCGCGAGTCGCGGTCGAACCGACAATCCGCTGCGTGGCGGAGCCGGCTGGGCCGACACACCACCACCTTGCCCCCCGCTCTTTGCCAATCTTTTCTACATCGGTGTGCAGTCTGGCACGCGTTTCTCAAACCCTCGCACGACTCGCCACCCGCGCACGCTCAGCGATCTCATCTCGTCTCGTGACTGCGAAGTCATGTTGATCTCGTGAGTTTTTGCCGATACGTTGCGCGGATGTCGTAGCTACGCGAAGGCGGATCGTGTTGGCGGTAGACTACCCGACGCTTGTTCCGCGTTTGTCGCTGCGCACTTGCCGACAAATGCGGTTTCAGTACTAGGCGTCGTATACGAGCCGATGAGGAAGGAAGCATGGAACGCGGGTGTTTGAACGAGAAACAGGCCGACGATTGTTTGGCGACGTCGATCGCTGCCGGATCGATGGAATGGAAGCCGCTGGTGCAATTACCGCACCAGGACGAACGGATCGGACACCGTGACGTGTTGTTCGAGGGATGAAATTGAGAATCGAGAACAATTCGCCATGAGGTTTGACGAAGTCCCATAGCCAACCGGCACAATCGAAGTCGCTCACGGGAGACTTAGGATGAGCGACGGAAGAGAGATCATCGCCTTAGTAGCCAAGCGCCAAGACTGCGAACAATTTCGACGCAAAAATTGGGTCGGATCGTTCGCTGAATACCTCGACATCGTCCGACAGACGCCGCAGGTCACGCGGACCGCGTATCAACGTCTCTACGACATGATCTTGTCGTACGGAGTGGACGTGACCGAATCTGGTCGCGAAAAACGAGTCCACTACCGCTTCTTCGACGACCCGGACAATGAGGGCCGCGACGCTGTTTTCGGCCTCGAGGTACCGCTGCACCATCTGGTGAACGCGCTCAAGAGCGCCGCAGCCGGCTACGGCATCGAACGCCGCGTTCTGCTCCTGCACGGCCCCGTCGGCAGCAGCAAGAGCACCATCGCCCGGCTCCTCAAAAAGGGCCTCGAGCGCTATTCGTCCACCGACGACGGCGCGCTTTACACGCTGGGTTGGGTCGATGACAACGACCCGAATAACAACGACGCCATTCATTGGTGCCCGATGAATGAGGAGCCGCTCCACCTGTTCCCCGAGCGCTTCCGTCCCGACGTCGAAGCTGACCTTAACAAAAGCCGCGGCGAAGACGAGCCGCGCGTCACGATCACCGGCGAACTCGATCCTTTCTGCCGCTTCATGTACTACCAGCGGCTCAAAAAGTACGACGGCGACTGGACCCGCGTCATCCAAGACATCCGCGTCAAGCGGCTGATTCTCAGCGAAAAGGACCGCGTCGGCATCGGCACGTTCCAACCCAAGGACGAAAAGAACCAGGACGCCACCGAGCTCACCGGCGACATCAATTACCGCAAGATCGCCGAGTATGGTAGCGATAGCGATCCACGGGCGTTCAACTTCGATGGCGAATTCAATATCTCGAATCGCGGCATCATCGAGTTTGTCGAAGTGCTGAAGCTCGACGTGGCATTCCTGTACGACCTGCTTGGCGCCAGCCAGGAACACCGCATCAAGCCGAAGAAATTCGCTCAGACCGATATCGACGAAGTGATCATCGGTCACACCAACGAGCCCGAATACCGCCGGCTGCAGAACAACGAGTTTATGGAAGCGCTTCGCGATCGCACGGTGAAGATCGACGTGCCATATGTCACGCAACTCGCTAATGAAGTGAAAATTTACGAGAAGGACTACAATAAGCGCACCGTCCGCGGCAAGCACATCGCGCCCCACACGATCGAGATGGCCGCCATGTGGGCGCTGCTCACGCGCCTTGAAGAACCGAAGCACGCCGGCCTCACCCGGCTGCAAAAGCTCAAGCTCTACAACGGAAAAACGCTCCCGGGATTCACCGAGGAGAACATCAAGGAGCTGCGCGAGCACGCCGTTCAAGAGGGCATGATCGGCATCTCGCCCCGCTATGTGCAGGACAAGATCTCGAACGCCCTCGTGGCCCACCCAGACTCCAAGAGCATCAATCCCTTCATGGTACTCAATGAACTCGAAGCCGGCCTCAAGCACCACAGTCTGATCACCAACGAGGAGGTGAAGCAAGAGTATCGCGAGCTCTTGAACGTCGTCAAAGAGGAATACGAAAACGTCGTCAAGAACGAAGTCCAGCGGGCGATCGCCGCCGACGAAGACGCGCTCAAACGTCTTTGCGGCAACTACATCGACAACGTTAAGGCCTATACGCAGAAGGAACGCGTCAAGAATCGCTTCACTGGACAGAACGAAGAGCCGGACGAGCGGCTGATGCGCTCGATCGAAGACAAGATCGACATCCCCGATAGCCGCAAAGACGACTTCCGCCGCGAGATCATGAACTACATCGGCGCGCTCTCGATCGACGGCAAGACCTTCAACTACAAAACGAACGAGCGCCTCTGCAAGGCGCTTGAGCTCAAACTGTTCGAGGATCAGAAGGATTCGATCAAGCTCACGAGTCTGGTGTCCAACGTCGTGGACGCCGACACGCAGCAAAAGATCGACGTCGTGAAAGGCCGCCTGATCCGCGATCACGGTTACGACGAAGAAAGTGCAACGGATGTATTGAATTACGTGGCGAGCATCTTCGCTCGTGGTGATGCAAAGGCAAGCAAATAGCGGCATGCGATGTGCATGGCGCTAACTGGCAGGGATGCCGGCACCTGGTTGCGTGGAATTAAGCACCGACCCAAAGTGACGACATCCTGATGAGACCTCGGCGAATCGAAGCGAGGTTGGTGCAATGTTGATGAAGATCGAGCGGGACCAGCGCCGCTTCCGGCAAATCGTCCGGGGCCGCATCCGCAAAAACCTACGCAAATATGTGACTCACGGCGAGATGATCGGCCGCAAGGGTCGCGATCTAGTCAGCATTCCCGTCCCCCAGCTCGATATTCCCCATTTCCGTTTTGGTGACAACGGCAACGGCGGCGTCGGCCAAGGCGATGGCGAAGAAGGCCAACCGCTCGGCAAGGGCGGCCAGCCGCAGGGAGGCGCCGGCCCCGCAGGCAGCGATCCCGGCGACGGCCACCTGCTGGAAGTCGATATCTCGCTCGAAGAATTGGCCGAAATCCTCGGCGAAGAGCTCGAGCTGCCACGCATCGAGCCGAAGGGCCAAGCCTCGATCGTTCAGGAAAAAGCCAAGTACAACAGCGTCCGCCAGACTGGCCCCGAGTCGCTCCGCCACTTCAAGCGGACCTATCTTCGGGCCCTCAAGCGGCAGATCACGACCGGCGCGTACGAGCCGGACGACCCGCGAATCGTGCCGATCAAGTCCGACAAGCAATATCGCTCTTGGACGACGGTTGAACATCCGGAAGTCAACGCGGCGGTGATCTACATGATGGACGTCTCCGGCTCGATGACCGACGAGCAGAAAGAAATCGTCCGCACCGAGGCCTTCTGGATCGACACCTGGCTTTCCAGCCAGTACGACGGCATCGACACCCGCTACATCATTCACGACGCGGTTGCCAAAGAGGTTGACGAGCACACCTTCTACCACACCCGCGAAAGCGGCGGCACGCGGATCAGCTCGGCGTACAAAGCCTGTGCCAAGCTGATCGAGGACGAGTTTCCGCCGTCCGAATGGAATCTCTACTGCTTCCAATTCTCCGACGGCGACAACTGGGGCGAGGACAATGAGGAGGCATTCAAAGTGCTCGGCGATCGCCTTTTGTCCCACGTAAACCTGTTTTGCTACGGGCAGGTCGACAGCCCGTATGGTAGCGGCGAATTCCTCGGCTACCTCCAGGGCCGCTTTGGCGACAAGCACCCGTCGCTCGTGCTATCAGAAATTGAAGATAAGGACGCAATTTACGAATCGATCAAAACTTTTCTCGGCAAAGGACGTTAACGCTAATAGATACTTCTGTGGGAGGCCTCCCACAAATAGACCGCAGGCGCATGTCTTAATTGCAGGACCACTCCCATGACCACCGACAACCGCCCCCTCCTAACCTACCGCGTTCGCATCGGGCACCACGATTTTAGCGTCAGGGCCCGCGATCCTGCCGAGGCGATCGAGCTCGTCCGCCGGCAACTCGGCCGCGAACTGCCCCGCCTCTACGACCTGATTCGCAATCTGACGACATCGCGGTTCCAAGTCGAGGCCGCCGCTTAATCGCGGCGCTCCCTCCTAGGTGCGCCAAAGCCATGCCCTCCCTCCCCACCACCAATCTGCCGCCCGAACTTGTCGCCATGCAGGGCGAAATCGAGGGTTACGCGCGCACCTATGGGCTGGACTTCTACTCCACGATCTTCGAGTACATCGACGCCGACGACCTCAACGCCATCGCCGCCAAGACCGGTTTTCCAGTCCGCTATCCCCACTGGCGGTTCGGCATGGAATACGAGCGGCTCAGCAAGGGTTACCATCACGGCCTGCAAAAGATCTACGAGATGGTGATCAACAACGATCCTTGCTATGCCTACCTGATGAAGAGCAATCATCTGGTGGACCAAAAGCTCGTAATGGCCCACGTCTACGGTCACTGCGACTTCTTCAAGAACAACTATTGGTTTAGCAAAACTAGCCGCAAGATGATGGACGAGATGGCCAACCACGGCAATCGCATCCGCCGCTACATGGACGAAGTCGGCGTCGAAGAAGTCGAGGAATTCATCGACGCCTGCCTGAGCATCGAAGACTTGATCGACATCCATTCGCCGTTCATCCGCCGCCGCGACGAAGTGAACCGCTACGACTTCGCCAGCG
>DASYDU010000100.1:0-3617 GCA_036499445.1 Lacipirellulaceae bacterium | reverse complement strand
TCGGCAAGCTGGGCGGCGCGTTTTTCAATGCCAAGGAGATGGTTCTGCTTCCGCTCGTGCTATTTGGCTATTTGTGGTTTGCCAATTGGCTGGACACGGAGCGATTTGTGTATTTGTGCATCGGCTGGTGTGTCATGGCCGCCTTTGCCGCGATGCTGGGGCTTCACGCAGGGATTACGTTCTCTAATTCCCGGACGGCGATCGCCACGAGCCTGGGGACGTTGATGTTCTTATTCCTGGGCGTGGCCACATGCATGCGGATCATGTTGGCGTTCAGTAGCTCGTTCAATTACCAGCTCACGTCGTTTCTCGGCTTCATCGCCGGCGGCAGCGTCGGGCTGTACGTTGCGCTCGGCTGGCGCAATCCGTCGCGGGCGATCTCGTGGGCCGCGCTCGTCGCGCCGTTCGCGACGTTTTACGTGATTACGAGTTACTTGCTCGGCAAGTATGACAGCGCATTTTTTGTGACGTGCGCAACGTATGGATTTGCGACCGCGTCGATGCTTGTGCCGGCCGTGTCGGAATTCGATATCGCGCTGGGGCGAACTTCCGAACGCGGCGATTAGTTCGAGCGGACTAGCGGCTGTAGCCGAGCGACTTGACCACGGAGAGCATTTCCTCGAACGTGATGAAGCGGCGGCGATGCTGCAGTTTGTAGCCGTCGATGGCGCGGGCCAACTCAGCCGCCTCCGGGGAGAGCTCGTCGTGGCTGTTGGCGAACTGGCGACGTTCGCGGCCTCCGCCTTCGCCCATCGGCGTTGAGGTGCGACGATCGACGAAAGTTTCCGGAGGGAGTTCGACGGTGGTGGAGGACATGGAGCGAGTCTCCAAGGCTGGAAAGTAGTTCGACGGGGCGGCAAATCAAAACGAATTGACCCAATTTGCCTACCAGAACATACGTTGCGAAACGGCTGGAAGCAAAGCCGGCGCGACATGCTGCCGCGAGTCTGTCGAAGATATCGATTATGCCGTTCATATTAATAAGGTCTGTCGATTCACTAGCGGACGACCGCTCCGGGAGTCGGACTGCGAGCGATCTGCTCCAACAATTGGCGGCTGGGCTCGTGGGTCGCGTTGGCGGCCAGGGCTTGCTGGGCGGAAGCGGTAGCCGCCGCCGGCTGTCCGGCTGCGAACTGGGCCTGGGCCAATCCACAGAGCAAGTCGGCATTGGGTGGGCCGAGCCTGCTGGCCGCGAGCAGGCTTTCGACCGCCGGATCAGGCCGGCCGAGATCGGCAAGCGTGAGCCCCTGCATCCAAAGCGCCATCTGCGATTCTTGGCCGGGCGGGTAAGTATCGAGCAAGTGATGGAGCGTGGCCAGGCAGCGGTCGTGCTGCCCGCGCTGCCGATATATGGCCGCGACATCCATCAGCGCTTCCGGATTGTCGGGCGAATATTGCAGAGCCCGCTGCAAATCGGCCAGCGCGCGATCGGTTTGGTTTAGGCGCCAGTAGATGTGACCGCGGAGCGCCCAAGCGGAAGCGAGTTTCGGGTCGAGCCGGATCGAATCCTCGGCCCGCTCGAGCGCTTTGCCCGTCGCGCCGGTCGCCAGCAGCATTTCGCCATCGCGAACGGTCATCGATGCGTCGTTACCATCGAGGCGGACGGCGGCTTCCATCTGCAGCAGTGCTTCCTTCGTCGCGCCGCGATGCCAGAGTACGTCGGCCAGCGTGCGGCGAGTCACGGTGTCCGTGGGCGAAGCCTCGACGGCACGTTCGAGCAGTTTCTCCGACTGTTCCCACTGACCAAGCTCTTTCGCGGTGACTCCCTGCTGCGTGAGCTCGCGGCATTTGGCGATGTCGTCGACTTGCTGCGAGTGACGGCCGAGCATGGCGCACCCGCTGGCGGGCCAAATCGCGGCGGCGATGATCGTTGACCGGGCAACGAAGGCCCATCGCGCGGACGCAGTTACTGGCGCGCTACGAGGCGTTCGGTGCGTGCGACGAGACAGGCACACGTTGAGAAGAGTCCTAGTGCGAGTCGCACGGACGTATAGCGTTTGCCGAGTCGCGTCTTTCAAACAACAATCGACAAAAAATTTGCTACACCGTCCGGGGCGTACTCTTTTGGGTGGGAGATCGTAACGACGGCGGTATATCTCGACAACGGCGAGGCGAGCGCGCGATGGAAATGGCAATGAGAGTTGACGCTAGCAATGTTGGCGATGAATTTGTAACTCCTACAACCTTTGGCGGCTCGCGGGCAGGCGGCAACCGCCGCTCGAAACCGCAATCGCCGTAAAATCGAGGCTCTGGGCAATGATTCGCGTCCGAGCGTTCCGCATTGGCACGGCACGTGCATCCTCAGATCAGCAACGGCGGGCGGATGGTTGTTCAACCGCTCACCTGCAACGATCCGCCAGCCGTCGTCCGTCCTAATATGTGTCCGGTCCATTTTTTTCACGAGTGAAGCTTAGCAAACAGCGTCGCTGGCGTATGGCGACTTTTACCCGTCACGGGAACCTGCACGTTTCACACCACCAGGGAGAGTAACCATTTAGCGTATCGAGCGACCCCGCCTCTCCATCGATGTCGATGGATAGTTCGTGCGCTTCAGCGTGTCGTTTCTCTTCCCGCACTAAGGACCCGGTTAGCACCCTCGCAGGGCTAACCGGGTCCTTTTGTTTTGGTTGGGTCATGAGTGTTAGTTTTCAGTTCGTGGGTCGCTGGTTGCCGAAGGGAACGTGTTTTCTTCGAAGCGGACCGGTTGTTTGTGGGTAGGCAGCTCTCATCCTTCCTTCCTTTTCGACAGGGTAGCTGGCGTGCGCACGGGATGTCTCCACCCGTGTCGCGCAGCGACAAGAAGCTTCGTTGCCGGCCGCGATGCTTCTTGCGGCTACGCCGCACCGGTTGTGGACAACCGGTGCTACGCAGTGTGCGACGCGCGTTTCTACAGCGGCAAACTGCGAACGCTCGTTGCGTGAATCACCCTAGCAAAGTGGGTGGCCCAATTTCAACAAGAAAATTTGAACAGGAAGAGAATTTCGCCTGGCCAAAAATTGGGGATTGACGGAGGGAAAGTGACGAAGTGCCGAGAAGTTCCTTCGTCGACGACTTCTTGACGTTTTGAACGGAGACACGGGTTTCGAAATGCCTGCGACCGATGTTTCTTTGACAGCTTTTGGCTACTCTGGCTTGTGCCGACAAATCCACGGCGTGGGTGACAATGGATAAATCTCCCCGATCGAATAGAATCACGTTAATTTAGTAAGAAGTACACTTTGTATTCTGGCCGACGTCGAATGATTTCGGGGAGCAAACACCATGCGAACGCGAACGGAGACATTCTACGTGCTGATACTGTCGGCCCTCTTGCTGCTCGAAGCGCCTACAAATCTGGCAGTCGCCGAAGAGACCAAAACCGATCAGCCCTTCACCCCCACTCAACTTGCAGAGAGCACCCAGCACCGCCGTGCGATCGAGGCTGTCATCTGGGGTATGCCTGCGGTCAACTTTGAGCAGTTGAATCAGGCGATGCTCGGCGCCAAGGCGGCGCCCAACGAAATCGTTTTTTGGTCGCGCCCGCTCGACTGGAAGAACCAAACCCTCACGCCGAACCCCGACACGATCTACCTGATGCCATTCTACAACACGAAAGACGGCCCGATCGTGCTGGAGAT
>DASYDU010000099.1:0-2801 GCA_036499445.1 Lacipirellulaceae bacterium | reverse complement strand
GCGGAAGGACGCAGCGTGGTCGAAGTTGCCGAGATCGCTCAAAAACTGGCGCGGCAAATCGTCGAGGTCTGTATCGAATACGGAGATCCGTTGCCGCCGATTTTTCAACAATCGTCAGATGTTGCGCCCGCGACGCTGACTATCCCCGTGGGAATCGGGTAGATGGGCCGGCTTTCCGGTTTCAAATACAAAGAAGTTGCTCGTAAGCTCCGCAAGCTTGGGTTCGAATTCGTCCGTCAAGGCGCTGGCAGCCATGAGATTTGGCGCCATGTGACTACCCAACGAAAGATTACGATCGCCTTTCACGCGCGCGACATGCCAGAGGGCACACTGCGAAAGATCCTGCGCGAAGCAGAGGTCGACGTGGAAGAGTTTCTTCGCGCATGATTTGCCGCGCAGCCATCGCCTGAGGCAAATGCTCTCATGTCTACAACCCAGAATTTGCCTTCATCTGGACGCAGGAAGGGGAATAGAGCAGAAGAGCAGAAGAGCAGAAGAACGGTAGAGCGGAAGACTGAAGTCGATTGTCTTGCTACTGCTCTTCTGTTCTACTGCTCTCCTGCTCTTGGGTTCTTGGTTGGCGTTTCAAGGGGCAAATCTGTGAATAACTCGTCCGCAACGAACAACCTTAAAACCGCCATCGCCCCGCTCATCTTCGTCCGCCGCGGGCTAGAGGCGCTTGAGTTCTACAAAGCGGCCTTCGGTGCCCAGGAATTATTTCGCATCGAAAACGACGGCGCGGTCGTCGCGACGCTTTCGGTCGATGGCGCCGAGTTCTGGGTGGCCGACGAGTCGCCCGCAGACGGCAACTTCAGCCCCGAGACGCTCGGCAATGGCACCGTGCGAATGATCCTCACCGTCGCCGATCCCGACGCAGCCTTTGCCCGCGCCATCGCGGCCGGCGCCAAAGAAGTCTGGCCGGTGGCCGACCAATACGGCTGGCACCTCGGCCGAGTCGTCGACCCGTACGGCCACCACTGGGAAATCGGCAGGCCCCTGCCCCCAACCAACTAGCCGCCCCCGGCATCCCACTCCCATTCTCAGCTCCCTGCACCCCGCTCCCTGCACCCCGCTCCCTGCACCCCGCTTCCTGCACCCCGCTTCCTGCACCCCGCTTCCTGCTCCGAGCACCCTGCTCCGAGCACCCTGCTCGCCGCTCCCTGCTTTTTTTCACTTTGGCCCAAAACTGAGGTCGTGAATTCGGCCCCGCAATCTGTTAGAAGAAAAGCCGCGACAAACTCGCTCCCCAGTCCCCAGCCCCCAGTTTTCTGAACCCCGAACCCCGAACCCTGAACCCTTTCTCCGCCCCCTCAATGCCTTCTTCCGTCACTCATCATCCGACATCCGCCATTTCGCAAATCACCCCAAGGCCCCCAGATTCACACCACCTACCCACAAATAACCGGTTCCCTTCGAAGATAACTTGTCCCCTTCGGCGACCGCACTCCCCACACGTTGAGCGTCGCCCGGCCCCAGCCAATGACACGGGCCGGCGTGCTCCGCGCTCAGAACTCGACTTCCAAGAGATCGCGCCCCAGCTCGGTCGCGGGAAAGATCTTCAGCGCCGCCGTCAGGTCGAATTCGGCATCGTTCTCCAGATGCGGGTTCATGTGGACCAACAGCAGCCGGCCAACCTTGGCGCAAGCGGCGACGCGGACCACCGCCTCCAGACAGCTATGGCCAATCTTGTCCAGCCACCGCGGCTCGTCGTGCAGAAAAAAGGCTTCATGAACCAACAGATCAACGCCGCGAATGTGCTCGACATAGTCGGCCGCCGGGTCGGCCGTCGTGTCGGTCACGTACGCCATCGACCGACTGGGCGCCCTTGCGGAAGCGGGCCAATCGAGCCGAAATCCGATCGAGCCGCCAGGATGCTTGAGCGGAAAGTGGGTCAGCTTCCCGCCGCCGACAAGGGGACACTCCGAGCCGATCGGCCGAAACGGAAACGACGGCAGCACCGGGAACAGCTCCTCCGCAAAGAGATGCTTGCGAATCGCCTCGAGTTTGGTCGCCTCGCCGTAGATTGTCGTCTTTGCCAGCGCTTCGGACGACAGCACGTCGACCAGGTAAGTCAGCCCAATGATGTGATCGAGGTGGGCATGACTCAGAAAAATGCTCAGTTCATCCGTGACCACGCGGCCCCGCATCCGATACAGTCCACTGCCGGCGTCGAGCACCACTCCAACCTCAGGCAGCATCAGGCACGCCGTCTGGCGCTGGTCGTTCCCGTAGTAGCCACCGGTGCCGAGCAGGACAAGCTTCATGGGAGGACGAGCTGCGAGGAGCGACGAGCTTCGGGGACGACAGGCTCTTTGGAGAGACGCCGCCGAGTCCATCGGCTAGAATCAATGGCCGCAATTTGGCCTATGCGCCGTCCGCTTTTCCCGACTTTAGCAGGCGAGCGAGCGCCGAGCAACGTCGGACCATGCGCCGGCGGGTTTTTCGGTGACAATTCCGACCGCGGTAGCTGATTTCGTCGTTAAGCCGGGGTGGTAGAAGACAATGCGATTACTACTCGTTCCATTGCCGATTTTGGCGCTCGGGCTGGCCGGTTGCCACTCCGCGCCGCAGGCGCCACAAGAGGTCATCGTTTACACCGCGCTCGACGAGGAGTTTTCGCAGCCGATCTTCGAGGAGTTTACCAAGGCGACCGGTATCGTGGTGCGGCCAAAATATGATACGGAATCGACCAAAACGGTCGGCCTAACGCAGGCGATTCTGGCCGAGCGCGAGCGGCCGCGATGCGACCTGTTCTGGAACAACGAAATCCTCAACACGCTGCGGCTCGATCGCGAAGGGCT
>DASYDU010000098.1:0-4571 GCA_036499445.1 Lacipirellulaceae bacterium | reverse complement strand
CACCTGATGCAAACCCTCGCGATTGGCGCTGACCACGGCGGATTTGAACTCAAGCAGCTGCTTGCCGAACACATCCGTTCGCGTGGATACGCGGTCGAAGACTGCGGAACCAACAGCACCGAGGCGGTGGATTACCCGAAGATTGCAGCGGAGGTGGCCCAGCGGGTGGCCGACGGGCGGGCGCGATTCGGCGTGATTGTGGATGGAGCCGGGATTGGTTCGGCCATGACGGCGGGTAAGTTCAAGGGCGTCCGGGCCGCCTTGTGTTACGACTTGTCTTCGGCCCGGAACAGCCGAGAGCACAACAACGCCAACGTACTGACGCTGGGAGCCGGCCTGATCGGGACCGCCCTGGCCAAGCAAATTGTCGACGAGTTTTTGGATACCGAATGCACGGCGGACAGGCACCTCCGCCGCGCGGCGATGATTGATGAGATTGAAAGCCAGTTGCACGCAACGGGAAGTTGCGGCTGCTCGCCCAAGAACGTGACCTCGCCGCCGACCGCGAAGGCCGCAAGCCAGGCAGCTACACCGGAGGATGCCTTGACTGAACTGTCTGAAACCGACCTGCGACGAGTCGCAGACCGCATTGCCCAGATGCTCGGCGCCACTGCCGGCGGCAAAGACGGCGCGCACACCTGCACCGACGCCTGTGGTTTTTGCCGCAGCTGCGCGGACCTCAATCCCGAGCTGGTCCGCAGCTTCATCAATTTGGGCGCAGATCGGGTCGGGCATCGCGGCGAAGCGAAAGCGGTTCCCAAAGAGCTCGCCAAATACATCGACCATACGCTGCTCCGGTCGGACGCCACGTTTGACCAAGTCACGAAGCTCTGCCAAGAGGCCCGGGAATTTGGCTTTGCGTCGGTTTGCATTAATCCCTGCTATGTCCGCCACTCGGCCGGCCTGTTGCGTGGCTCGCCGGTCAAGGTTTGCACGGTGATCGGCTTTCCGCTAGGAGCCAACGACACCGAGACCAAAGCGCTCGAAGCGCGGCGGGCGATTCGCGAGGGCGCGACCGAGGTCGACATGGTGATCAACGTCGGCGCGCTCAAGAGCGGCCGGGATGATTTGGTCTACCGCGATATTCGAGCGGTGGTCGAGGCGGCGATGGATGGCGGGGCAATTTGCAAGGTCATTCTGGAAACGGCGCTCCTGACAGACGAAGAAAAGACCCGCGCCTGCCAGGCAGCCCGGCGGGCAAGGGCCGATTTCGTGAAGACCTCGACCGGCTTTGGGCCCGGCGGGGCGACGGCCGAGGACGTGGCCTTGATGAGTCGGGCCGTATCGGGCACAAAAATGGGCGTAAAAGCCTCCGGCGGCATCCGCAACCTGCAAGATGCCGAGCAGATGATTCGGGCGGGGGCCACGCGTATTGGCGCGAGCGCCGGCGTGCGGATCGTCAAAGAATCCCAGGGCGCAACATTTTCGGAGGCCGGCGGCGGCAAATACTAACCGCGACCTACTAACAGCGAGAACCATAGCGTGGCAGAAGTCGATCTGAGAACCTACTGTTTCCTGGACAGCATGCAGCCGCAATACGCGTCGTTTCTAGCGACAATCGCGCAGGGCTTTCTGCCGACCCAGGGCATGGCCAGCCTGTACGTCGAAATCTCGCCCGGCATCGAGATCAATCGCGTCACCGACATCGCGCTCAAGAGCAACCTGGTCAAACCGGGCATGCAAATCGTCGAGCGGGTGTTCGGCATGCTCGAGATCCACAGCGAATCACAAGCCGAGGTCCGCCAGGCGGGGCAGGCTATTTTGGATTCGTTGGGACTCAAGGAAGAGGACCGAACCAAACCCACGATCGCCTCCAGCCAGGTGATTCGCCACGTAGACGATCATCAAACGCAGCTGATCAACCGGATGCGGCACGGCAACATGATCCTCGCCGGTCAGACGCTCTACATCATGGAAATGGAGCCGGCCGGCTATGCCGCCCTCGCCGCCAACGAAGCGGAGAAGGCAGCGGACATCAACATCTTGGAAGTGCGCACCTTCGGCAGCTTCGGCCGCGTGTATATCGGCGGCGAAGAGCGCGACATCGACGTCGGCTACAAGGCCGCCATCGCAGCGATCGAAGGCGTCACCGGCAAGAGTCCCAAAAAAGATAAACACGGTTAACTAGCATTCACATAAATCGACAACCCTTCTGCAAGGAGATTGAACAACATGTCTGAAGCCCTTGGAATGATCGAATGCCGCAGCTTCCCCACCGTGGTGGAAGCGGCCGACGCGATGGTCAAAGCGGCCAAAGTCGAGCTCGTGTCTTACGAAAAGACTGGCGGCGGCTATGTTACGGCCGTCATTCGCGGCGACGTCGCCGCCGTGAAGGCCGCTTGTGATGCCGGTCAGGCGGCCGCGTCACGCGTCGGCGAAGTCGTCGTGACCCACATCATAGCTCGTCCCCACGCCAACGTGGACGGCGTCTTGCCGCTCGGCCGAGGCGACCAGGAAAAGAAGAAGTAACGGTCGGTCCTTGTGTCCTCGGCAACTCGCCCCAGGAAGGTTCTTGCCATGATGATCGCCCGGGTGATTGGAACCCTCGTATCGTCGCAAAAAGAGGCGACGCTGGAGGGCCTGCGCTTGCTTGTCTGCCACCCTGTGAATGCGGCCGGCGAAAAGACGGGCTCCGCACTAGTCGCGGCCGACGCGGTCGGCGCCGGCGTCGGCGAAATGATCCTCTACGCCACGGGCAGCTCGGCCAGACAGACGATCGCCACCCAAAACCGGCCGGTTGACGCCGTGGTGATGGCCATTGTCGACCAGTGGGAAGTCGGCGGCGAAGTGAAGTACCGCAAGAGTGAAGACGCGTGAACGCCCGTAAACTTTGCAGAAGGTTGAACCTTGTCCAGGCTTTCCGATCAACAAATCGACACCATAGCCCAGCAAGTCTTGCGGCGGATGTCTGGCGGCCAAGCCTCATCTTCTGATCGCGGCGGCGCAGATAGCGGCGGACGACCGAGGCTGGGCGTCTTCAACGAGCTGGATGCGGCGGTGAAGGCGGCCCAAATCGCTTTCGAAGCGCTCGACAAGCTCACGCTCGCCAAGCGCGACGAAATCATCGCCAGCATTCGCCGCGCGTCGAACCGGGAAAGCGAGTCGCTCGCGTTTGCCGCCCATCAGGAGACGGGCTTCGGCCGCTACGAAGACAAGATCATCAAAAACCGGCTCGTGGCTAACAAAACGCCCGGGACCGAAGTCCTGCAAGCCGAGGTAAAGACCGGCGACGGCGGCTTGTCGCTCTTTGAACGGGCCCCGTTTGGCGTCATCGGCTCGATCACGCCCTCGACAAATCCCACCGCGACGATCATCAACAATACAATCTCGATGGTGGCCGCCGGCAATTCGGTCGTGTTCAACGTCCATCCGTCGGCCAAAGAATGCTCGGTCCGCACTGTCGACGTCATCAACCGGGCAATTGTCGAAGTCGGCGGGCCGCAGAACCTGATCGTCACAATCGGCGAGCCCACGATCGAATCAGCTCAAGCGACGATGGTCCACCCCGGCATTCGCTTGGTGGTCGTCACCGGCGGAGCGGGCGTCGTTGAAGCCGCGATGAAAAGCGGCAAACGCGCGATCTGCGCCGGGCCGGGCAATCCGCCGATCGTCGTCGACGAAACGGCCGACCTGGAGCAAGCCGGCCGCGATATCGTGCTCGGGGCCTCGTTCGACAACAACGTCATTTGCACCGATGAGAAGGAGTCGTTCGCCGTCGCCGGAATTGCCGATAAGTTGCTCGCCGCGATGCGGGCCAGCGGCGCGGTCGTGCTCACACCGTCGCAGACAAAGCAATTGGAAAATCTGATCTTCACTGAAAATCGCGGGCCGAGACGGGCCGCCAAAATCAATCGAGAGCTGATCGGCAAAAACGCCGGCGTGATCTTGCAGAAGATCGGCATGAATGTGCCCGAGGACCTCCGCTTGGGAGTAATCGACGTGGGAGTCGACCATCCGCTGGTCTGGACCGAGCAGATGATGCCCATTATGCCGGTGGCAAGAGTTCGCGATGCCAACGAGGCGATCGACCTCGCGGTCGAGGCCGAAGGCGGTCGTCGCCACACGGCCGTCATGCATTCCAAAAACATCACGAATCTGTCGCGGATGGCCAAACTGATCAACTGCAGCATTTTCGTGAAAAATGCTCCCTGCTATGCCGGTTTGGGCCAAGGAGGCGAGGGTGGCACATCCTTCACAATCGCTTCGCCGACCGGCGAAGGCATGACCGACGCACGCACATTTTCCCGCCTCCGCCGCTGCGTCATGTTCGACCACTTCCGCATCGTATGAGCAAACTCCCCGCCATCGCGCTGATTGAACTGGGCAGCATCGCCGCTGGCGCGCTTGCCGCGGATAAGATGGTAAAGCGCGCGCCGGTCGAGTTGTTGCACGCCGGCACGGTGCAGCCTGGCAAGTACCTGATCTTGGTTGGCGGTGGCACGGCCGAGGTCGAAGAGAGTTACGCCGCAGGAGTGCAGGCGGCCCGGGCCGAAATTCTCGACGAGGTGCTGCTGCCAAATGTCCATCCGCAGGTCGTCAAATCTTTGGACGGCGCCCGCTCTTTCAAGGGC
>DASYDU010000097.1:0-8644 GCA_036499445.1 Lacipirellulaceae bacterium | reverse complement strand
CCATGTCAAACACAGCGACGGAAAATGCGAAGCAAGAGACGGTACTGGATGTCACCGGCGACGAGGTTGCGCGCGGCTATGCGGTAGCATACTGGAACGTGGCCGCCAAGTCGGCGAGCGTCGGCGAGATGGTGGACGAGCTTTCTTCGTTTGTCACCGAAGTGCTCGATAAGTTTCCAAAACTGGACGAATCGCTCCGCTCAGCAATCGTGCGGAAGGAGCAAAAGGGGGAGATGCTCAACCGAATATTCGGTCAGCGGCTCGCTCCCCAATTATTGGCGTTTTTGCAGGTCATGTCGCGGCACGGCCGGCTGGGCCTCGTTCGCTCCGCGGCCCGCATTGTGCGAAAACTCTATGCCGACGAGCAGGGGTTGTTGGATGTCGATGTCCAAGTGGCCAGTCCGCTCGCCGAAAGTCTGAGAAATGAAATACGGGCCAAATTGCGGACCGCGCTCGGCAAAGAGCCGGTGCTCAAAGTGAAAGTCGATCCCTCGCTGATCGCCGGGATGGTGATTCGAGTCGGCGACCGCGTTTACGACAGCTCGGTCAACAATCAGTTCAATCTGGCCCGCAAGGCGATGATCGAACGAGCGGTGAATTTAATCGAGACACAACCCGAAAAGTTTCTGCAAGCAGCAAGTTGAAACAGTCAAACGTCGGGCGTTTGAGCCTGATCTACGTATAGCGGAGCAGCGCGATGAAGTTTAACAGCGACGAAATTGCCTCGGTCATTCAACAAGAAATCGAACAGTTCTCTTCGCAGATCGACGTCCGCGAGGTGGGCCGGGTGCTCGAAGTCGGCGACGGCATCGCCCGCGTCTACGGACTCTCGAGCGTCATGGCCGGCGAAATGGTCGAGTTCGCCAACGGCACGATCGGTCTGGCGTTCAATCTGGAAGAAAACTCCGTCGGCATTATCATCCTGGGCGATTATCTCGCAATCGCCGAAGGCGACGAGGTCCGCAGCACGGGGCAACTCTTGAGCGTGCCGGTCGGCGACGAACTGCTCGGCCGCGTGGTCGACCCGCTCGGCAATCCGGTCGACGGCAAGGGGCCGATCGTCACCAATCACCGCCGCCCTGTTGAGATTCTCGCTCCCGGCGTCGCCGAGCGTCAGCCGGTTTGCGAGCCGATGCAGACGGGCATCAAAGCGATCGACGCCATGACGCCCATCGGCCGCGGCCAGCGCGAGCTGATCATCGGCGACCGCAAGACGGGCAAAACCGCCATCTGCATCGACGCGATCATCAATCAGCGCGAATCGGGCGTGAAGTGCTTTTACGTCGCGATCGGGCAAAAGGAATCGACGGTCGCCGGCGTCATCGAGCGGCTGCGAGATTCCGGCGCCATGGACTACACCACTGTGATTGTCTCCGGTGCGAGCGCGCCCGCGCCAGTCCAATACATTGCCCCCTACTCTGGCACGGCGATGGCCGAGTTCTACATGTACGGCGGCGGCCACGCATTGATCGTCTACGACGACTTGAGCAAGCAAGCCGTCGCCTATCGCCAGTTGTCGCTCTTGATGCGTCGCCCGCCGGGCCGCGAAGCCTTTCCCGGCGACGTTTTCTATTGCCACAGCCGTCTGCTCGAGCGTTCATCCAAGCTCTCGGACGAACTCGGTGCCGGCTCGCTCACTTCGCTGCCGATCGTTGAAACCCTCGAAGGCGAAGTCTCGGCCTACATTCCAACTAACGTCATCTCGATTACCGACGGGCAGATTTATCTGCAGCCAGACCTGTTTTTCGCCGGGGTCAAACCGGCCATGAATGCCGGCATCTCGGTTTCGCGCGTTGGCGGCGCGGCCCAGATCAAGGCGATGAAGAAAGTCGCCGGTGGCTTGCGATTGGATCTGGCCGCGTTTCGCGAGCTCGAAGCTTTCGCTCAAATGGGAACCGACGTCGATGCGGCCACGCAGTCGCGGCTCGATCGCGGCTATCGCATGGTGGAAATCCTTAAACAGGGCCAGTATCAGCCGATGCACGTCGTGGACCAAGTTTTGATTATCTATGCGGGCACGCGCGGTCATCTCGACAAGGTCCCGGCCAGCCAAGTTTCCATTTGGGAGCGTGGCTTCCTCGAGTTCATCAAGATGCAAAAGCCTTCGCTTCGCGAGACAATCCTGCAGAAGAAGGAATTGTCCGACGACCTCACGAAACAAATCGACGCGGCAATTGCAGAGTACCAAACGCAATTCGCCTCCGGCAAAATCACCGCCGCGAAAAAGCCGGAGCGCCAGCCCGTCGCCGTCTAATCCGCGCCGGGGCTACATGCCTGAACCCTGAACTCTGAATTCTCCGCATGCCCAATCCCAAAGTTCTCGACAAACGACGCAGATCCATCAAGAACATCCGCAAGATCACGCGGACGATGGAGCTCATTGCGCGGGCAAAGTTCAAGAAGGCGATGGATCGTGCTTCGGCCGCCACCGCTTATACAGAGCGAATGACTCAATTGGTCCGCGACCTGATGGCGAGCGGAGTCGAGGTCAACCATCCGCTCCTCGATGTCCGCGACCGCGTCGAGCACGCGACGCTGCTGGTGCTCACGGGCAATCGCGGATTTTGCGGCGGTTTCAACGGCAATCTGCAACGGGCCGGTTTTCAAAATTGGCAGCAGCTCATCGGCCGATCGCCAAATTCTCGCCTGGAAGTGGCAGGGAAAAAAGGCGTCGCGGCCTTCAAGTTTCGCGGCATCCCCGCCGCCGCGACGTTCACCCAATTCGACGACAAGCCGCGCTTCGACGACGTCGACGCGATCGCCGGCCGCTATCTCGACGAGTATGTCACGGGGCGCCTCGATCGGCTCGATGTGGTGTATACGAAATTTGAGTCCGTCTCTCGGCAACACGTTGTCACCGAGACATTGCTGCCGCTCTCGGGAATCGCAACCGCCGGAAAGACGGCACCGACCGGCGGCGGCAAAGCATCCGGCCGCCGCGCGATCTACGAATTCGTGCCGTCGCCCCGCAGTATCCTCGAAGAGATCGTGCCCGCCAGCTTCAAAGTCAAATTGTTTAAGTGCTTCCTCGATTCGGCGGTCAGCGAACAGATCGCCCGCATGATCGCCATGAAGGCGGCCACCGAAAACGCTGAGGACCTGATCCGCCGGCTGAGCATGCAATACAATCGCGCCCGCCAAAGCCGCATCACCTCCGAGCTGATGGACGTCATCGGCGGCGTCGAAGCCCTCAGTTAACTCAAAAACCGCGAACGCCAGTTCGACATTCCCTGACCCCTGACCCCCGAATCCCGACCCCTCCGCCATGGCCACCGCAACTTTATCGAAAAACATCGGACGGATCACTCAAATCATTGGCTCGACGTTCGACGTCGAATTCGCCGAAGATCAATTGCCACCGATCTACAACGCCGTCAAAATCGTGTCCGATCATAAGGGCATCAAAATCAACCTGACGGGCGAAGTGCAGCAGCACCTGGGCGGCGGCCGCGTGCGATGCATTGCGCTAGGCAGCACGGACGGCCTGATTCGCGGCCAAGATTGTGTGGATACCGGCGGCCCCGTGAAAGTCCCCGTCGGCAAGGCCACGCTTGGACGCGTCTTTAATATCACCGGCGACCCGGTCGACAATCGCGGGCCGGTCGACGCCGACGAGTATTGGCCGATCCACCGCGAGCCGCCCGTGCTCAAGGATCTCTCAACAAAGACGGAGCTGTTCGAGACAGGCATTAAAGTCATCGACTTGCTCACGCCGTTCGTCCGCGGCGGCAAGGCTGGACTTTTCGGCGGCGCCGGCCTCGGCAAAACCGTCATCCTCACCGAGATGATCGCCCGTATTGCGTCTGCCCACGGCGGCAATTCGGTATTCGCCGGCGTCGGCGAGCGGACCCGCGAAGGCACCGATCTCTGGCTCGAAATGCAGCACGCCAAGATCGGTCAAACCGGCCGTAGCGTCATCGATCAAACTTGCATGGTCTTCGGTCAAATGAATGAGCCGCCCGGAGCCCGACTCCGCGTGGCCCTCTCGGCGCTCACGATGGCCGAGTACTTCCGCGACACGACCGGCACCGACACGCTGCTGTTTGTCGACAATATCTTCCGCTTTTCACAAGCGGGCAGCGAAGTCTCGGCACTCTTGGGCCGCATGCCGTCGGCCGTCGGTTACCAACCGACGCTTGCCACGGAGATGGGCGCCTTGCAGGAACGTATCGCGTCGACGAATAAGGGCGCGATCACTTCGGTCCAGGCCGTCTACGTCCCGGCCGACGATCCGACCGACCCAGCGCCGGCCACCGCCTTCGGCCAGCTCGACGCGTTCATCTATCTCGAACGGTCGATTTCGGAAAAAGGCATCTATCCGGCCATCGACCCCTTGGCGTCCAATAGCCGCATCCTCGACCCGCAATACGTCGGCGAGCGTCACTACAACATCGCCCGCCGCGTGCAGGTCACACTGCAGCGCTATCGCGAGCTGCAAGACATCATCGCCATCATGGGCGTCGACGAACTTTCCGAAGACGACAAGCTCATCGTGCTCCGGGCACGTCGCATTGAGCGATTTCTCTCACAGCCGTTCCTCGTCGCCGAAGTCTTTACTGGCAAAGCGGGCGAGATCACGCCGCTGGCCGAGACGATCCGCAGCTTCGAAGAACTTTGCGACGGCAAATGGGACCATCTGCCCGAAGACGCGTTTATGTACGTCGGCGCCATCGAGCAGGCCGAAGCCCAGTGGAAGAAATCACAACAGAAATAGTTTAACCGCGACGCGAAGGTCGCCTAAGCGACCGCAGCGGAGCGCGCTCCTTCGGTAACCGAATCATGCCCGACCATTCAACACCGACTGGCAGTCTCCGCTGCTTGGTTGTTACGCCCGAGACCACCGTCGTCGACACGCTGGCCGATGCGGTGACGGTCACTCTGGTCGACGGCGAGTATGGCATCGCCCCGCGCCATGCGCCCATGATCGGCCGGCTTGGCTACGGTGAGCTGCGAATCCGCGTTGGCGCCGAGCAAGAGCGGTACTATACCGACGGCGGCTTTGTCCAGGTGGTAGATGACGTAGTTTCCGTCCTTACCAACCGCGCCATGACGGCGGCGTCGCTCACCACTGCAACTGCCACGGAACAGCTCCGCGCCGCGCTCGCCCGCCCCGCCGCCGGCAATGAAGAGCTGGCCATTCGCGACCGCCTCATCGCCCAATCTCGCGGCCAACTCCGCGTCGCCCAATCGGCCAACTAACGGCCACGCTTACCTGGCGCTTCACGATTTTGCGTCAACGCCCGCTAATCGTTCCCGGCGACACATCCTTACTCTCGACGGCCGTCGCCGCCGTGCTATCCGCGAACGGAATCGCGTAACCCTCCGAGTTCGCACCCGCGGAAATCCGCGTGCAGCCAGTCCAAGTGAGTCGCCACGGCCCTTTCGAGGGTGCATTCGGATCATCGGCTACGGTCACCAGGTCACTCGGCCAATCACATCCGCGTAGAGTACATCCGTCTAAATGAACGTTGCAGACCCGCTTCTCCGTGCCCGACAGGACGTTTCCCATCAGCTGTAGCGATTTCGGATTCAGCCCATACACGCCGCGCAGCACGATCGTGCACGCCCCGCGCGCGGTCACGATCGGCGTTGCGTAGCTGACCGGGCCAATCACTCCGCTATACTCAACATAAGTGTCGCCCGCCCGGCTCTGGTCCATCTCGATCAGCTTGAAATAACCGCCGATGCCGCCGCGATCCTTGCCGCCGCTTCCATCAATGTCGCATTTCACGCGAAACCAGGCCGACGAAGCAAATGTCTTGCCGATTCGCAGTACGGTCGTCGGGTTGGCCGCGCTAGATGCGCCGCTCAGCACCGCGCTCGTGCACACGAAGCGTCCACCGCGCTCGAAGTAGAAGATCTCATTCGGGTTCCCATAGACGCGGATGCCCGACGCGTCGAAATCCACAGCCTGATTATTGCGGACGCGCAGGCAGCTTCGCGGCTCATGTGTCGGGTTGTCATCGTATGGATAATAGAAACGCAGGTTCTCGAGCGATGAAGTATCGGCATGATTATCCGCGTCGCCGTTATAACTTTCCTCGCCCAGGTGCTCCATATGCGGGCCAAACAGCATCGCCGTTTGAACCTGAAAGAAGCTACAATCACGGACGGCCAGCTTTCCGCTGTTGAGCAGCGAGCCGCCGCTGGTAAACGTGTTCACCTTGATTCCGACCAGCGCCTTCCGATTCGCCTGGACCCACGCGCTTGCGCCCGCCGCTTCCGCTTCGGGCGTCATCTCGGCCGGCACAGGCCGACCTTGAAAGTGAATCCGCTCGATCGTGCCGCCCAGCCCGCGGTATGACAGCATCGCGTCGCCCACTGGCGCTTTACTGCTCTCTCGCCAGACGATCCGCGACGCCTGACCACCGATCCCATTGCCGGAGTAGCTCGCGTCGCTGAGATCTTTCGATGATCCCACGCCGAGCAGGCTATAGCCCGTGCGGGCCGGCCAAACGATCGGCTCCGTGATCTCCAACTGCCCGGCGGGGATCAGCATCGAATAGATATTGGCCCGGTTCGCGAGCGCGTCGTTGATCTTCTTGGCATTTCCGGCCACGCCCGGTCCAAGCCGACAGCCAAACGACTGCACGTCCCCCTCGGCCCGCGGCCCAACCGAGCTCGGCAAACGCAGTTCTTGCGCCCGAGATGCCGCCGGCGCGAACAATAGGCTCAACCCAACAACAAATGCCAGCCGCGTTCCGTGGGCCGATCCAAAGCGCGAGCGCGCGGCACCTTCCGACTTACACAGCAATTTCGCCTCCTTCTGCGAGCGCATCCGGCCAATCCAGCGCGGCGACCTATCGACTAACCTTTGCTTCTGGAATGGATACCATCGTTTGCGGTCGCCTGTTGTGCTTCCCCTGGCTCGTCCGGCTGCAACTGGGCAAATCGCGCTCGATTGCGAAGACGATCCCACCAAGTAGCGTGGCGCAAATTGGAGTCATTCACGTCGACAGCATGCGTTTTTCCGCGGCGCGTTTGCAGCATCAGCCGGTTGTCCGCAAGAACGTCGACGACAATCCAGAATTTATCGATGAAGTAGTCGTAGTAATCGCCATTCTCGGTCGCATGCACCTCTCGCGCGCGGCGGCCTGGGCGAGTTGTGTGTTTCAGTCTGCGAAACACCACCCAATCACCCCGTTTGAACGGTCGACGCCACACGTTCCGCTCCATCGTGCTACCTAGTTCGCCCGCAAAGCATCCTTGCCGCGTCCAACATCTACGCCGTCAGTGCCCAAGCAGATTCTCTTGTTCGATCAAGAACCGGATCCCCGTTTTCAGATCCAGCAGGCCGCGGACAAGCACGGCAGGCTCATCCGAGCGGACCATTTTCCGGCAGCTCAACAGCAGCCGACAGAACTCATCGCGCTGAACAAACGAATTCTCAGAGCGTTCTCGCAATTCGCGACGTTGTACGCAAACTTGCTCGGTCGGCAGCATGGCAGCTTCCCCCCGGAATAAAAAACGCCGAACTGACCGTAATCGTGCTGCCCGGCCCGGCGAAAATATCGTCGTGCAACATGCCGGGCAACTGACACTAAATCGTGTTTTTGTCCGGAACCCCAGCGGGCAGCATCGTCGATTGAAATGGTTCCTGAAGAGCACGTTAATCTAATCCTAAATATGTCGCAGGAAAAGCGTCCCCCCAAGAAACCCAGAACGCAGCCTTTCCCGCCCGCCGCCATCGTTGCGGCAACCCGCTAGGTCCTGGCCAATTCGCCTATTTCGCCAAGTACTAAGCTCCGCATCGAAGACTCTCGACTGCCTATCGAATGTCGTTCTCAATACGCGCAGCCTGCACAATGAATGTCTCGGGCAACGATTGGTAAATCGCGACGCGCCTTGAAAACTCATCCTTCGCCGAAATCCAGAACTGCAGCACAGCCACCTTAAAGGCTAGGCCCGACTAGACCGCCTAGTCCGCCCGGTGCCTGTCGCTCGACAAAACTCGCAGCCCAGTTTTCCTTGGCGAGATTCGCTTCGTTGCGACTTTGCGCGCGGAGTTGCGGCAACGCGAAACTTCAACGGCGCGCAAAGTAGCAATAAGGCACGCAAGAAAAAGGGCGAAGAGAGTTAAATCGCTTCCGAGCCTCGTTCGCCGGTGCGGATGCGAATGCAATCCTCCAGCGGCAGCACAAAGATCTTGCCATCGCCGATCTCGCCGGTCGGGCCGCTCCGCCCGCCCTTGATGATGGCATTGATCGTCGGCTCCACGAAATGGTCGTTCACCGCGATCTGCAGCTGCACTTTGCGCAGCAGATTGACCGTGATCTCATGGCCCCGATAGACCTCAGTCTGGCCCTTTTGCCGGCCAAAGCCCTGCACGTCCATAATCGTCAGCCGCACTACTTCGACTTCCGAAAGAGCCGCTTTCACGTCTTCGAGCTTGCTCGGCTGAATGATCGCGATGATGAGCTTCATCGATTGCGGACTGGGGGGCTGGAGATTACAGGTTCGGGAACCGTTGGAGCAATGTCGATAACACCGTCGCAACAATGCGTGCTTGCAGCGACTAGCGAACGGCCATTGTACGATAGAATCGCCGAGTCCCCAATCCCTAGAGCGCGTCAAGCATTAACGTAGCGGTATCCGCAGTGTCGGAAGTAGTTTCGGCATTCGCTGTCGTGGAAGTGGTCGAGGA
>DASYDU010000096.1:0-2755 GCA_036499445.1 Lacipirellulaceae bacterium | reverse complement strand
CGCCAATGAACAGTTCCACGGGCAGCGCCGACTTTTCGGCCGGCAATCCCACGAGATCCAAGTCGGGGTGGTTTCCTGCCGCAAACAGTCGGCACGATTCACAATGCCCGCACGGTTCGAGCGGATCGTCGCCGGTCTGATGGCACAACAGCGCCTTGGAAAGCGCAAGCGCAAACTTTCGCTTGCCGATCCCCGACGGTCCGACAAATAGATATGTGCTGGCCAGCCGGCTGCGCCGTAGCGTAGCCCGGAATCGTGCGACGACCGCGTCGTGCCCCAAAATACCTTGCCACATTGCCGCAAACTGCCATAAACCACGAATCGAAAGTCAAACAGGATTCTACGGCCGGCAAGTCTGAATGCAAACCGTCCGGCCAATGTAGCGAACAGCGGCATCATCCCGCGCAAAACAATCGTGGTACACTGACAGACGGTGCGATTTCGGCACCAAGGGTCACTTCCATGTCAGCTCCTCCGTCAAAGAAACAGATATTTAATTGCCCGAACTGTGGCGCGAAGTTCGAGTTTGGCGAGAAAATGGCGGGGCGATCCGCCAAATGTCAACGCTGCGGCCATCTTTTTGCGGTTCCCAAATTCGCTACGTCCTCGGACCGAGCCGTCGAAAAAAACCCCGAAAAGCGAGCTGCTCCGGCGCCACCGGAGTTTGTCGGCATCTCCTGCCGTGTTTGCCAGACTCGCCTCGCTGGCCGGTTGAGCCAAGTCGGCCAACCGATCACCTGCCCGGATTGCGGCGCTCAAACCATCCTCAAAGCACCGGTGCCAGAAAAAGCCAAGCCGTCTCCCGCAGCGCTCCAGGGAGAGCAGTACGAGCTGTGGGATGCTGACGCCACGCCGATGCCGAGCGAATTGCTTGCCGCCCAACCGAAATACATCGCGGTACACTGCCGACTGTGCGGCACGCTGATGCACGCGACCGAAGACCAAATCGGCCAGGAGGTCTCCTGTCCAGACTGCGCCACGCGCAATCTTGTTGTGCCGCCGGCCCAGCCCAAGGCGCGTCGCGAGGTACTCGTCTCCGACGCCGAAGCCTATCAATTGGATGAGGACTTCGCGCCCACCGAGCGTCCAGTCGTGATCCAGTCGCAATACAAAGGGATGCTCTATGAGCAAGAGCACGAGGCCGAGTTGGCAAGCCAAGCCGCCGAAGCGGCGCGCGGCAAGAAGCCTCGAACGAGGACCGATGTTCGCGGCCGGGCCATTCTCCCACGCTGGCCGCTGCTCACCGGCATCGTGCCTTTCTTGTTTTCGCGCGGGTTGCCGCAGCGCTGGTTGGCCATGTCCATTGGGTTGTTTCTGCCCAGCATGATGCTGATCGAAGGCGTCATTGCCTGGCAGACTTCGAGCGATCCGCGGGCGATCTTCGGCGGCCTAGTCGCTTCACTCGTTGCATGCGTCGCGCTGCTGCTGTGGCTGGCCGCATTTTCCGGCATGCTGGTTGCAATCGTCGCCGAGAGCTCCGAAGGACACGATCGCGTCCACGTCTGGCCGCCGCTCAATTTCCTCGATTCCATGCCCGAATTGTTTTGCGTACTGATCGCCGCAGCTGTGAGCACAAGTCCTGGATTCATCGTCGGCCAAGTTTTCGGAGAGGCGACGTGGCAGAAGGCGGTTTGCTCGCTGGGCAGCGTTTGGCTCCTCTTTCCGTTGGTATTGCTCTCGCAATTGGCCGCGAGCTCTCCCTGGGCCTTGCTTAGCGGACACTTAATCGGCGCCGCATTCCGTCGGCCGCTTTCGTCGCTCCTCTGTTATCTCGAGTCGGCCTGCCTGTTCGGTGCCAGTCTTACCCCAATTGCAGCCACCGCGTCGATTCGCCCGTCGGTCCCCGTCCTCTTCGCGCCTCTCATGGTCGCCGCGCTATTTCTCTACGGACGACTGCTCGGTCGCTGGGGCTGGTTGCTTGCCGAGTCGAGCCGGCCCAAAGAAACTGACGACGAGTAACTCAGCCGGCTGGCGATGCCGACAATCGGGGACCACCGGCCGCTCAAAGAAAATACCGCACCGCATTGCGAAACACGGCGAGCCCCTCGCCCACTTCGCGCGCCGGGCCACGGGTCCAGGTTGGATGTTGCGTCGGGTCGACAAATCGCTCGGGGTGAGGCATCAGCCCGAACACGCGCCCCGACGCGTCACAAATGCCGGCCACATTATCCACGGCGCCGTTGGGATTGTCGGGATACGCTACGCCCTGTGAACCTCGTCTTGCCGAATCCGCTTCTCGTGACTCATACCGCAACACCAATTGCCCCGCCTCTCGCAACTTGGTGAGCGTCGCTGTATCCCGCGTCACAAACTTCCCTTCGCCATGGGCGACCGGCAATTCCAGCTCTTCGATCTCAGAAAGAAATACGCACTTGCTGCCACTGGTGACCAAGCGCACCCAGCGATCCTCAAAATGACCCGAGTCATTCGAGGCCAATGTTGCCGCGGGCCCAGCTTGATCGAACGGTAACAGCAGCTCCGTCTTCAGAAGCACTTGGAAGCCGTTGCAGATCCCCAAAATCAGTTTTCCCGCGTCACGAAACTGTTGCAGTACATCGGCCAGGTGATGCCGGATTTGATTGCCCAAAATTCGCCCCGCCGCGATGTCGTCGCCGTAAGAGAACCCGCCTGGAAGGCAGAGGATTTGAAACTCGCCCACGTGCTGCGGCTTTTCCAAAACGCGATTCACATGCCACCGCTCGGGGCTGCCGCCGGCGAGCGAGAAAGCGTGCGCGGTCTCTTCGTCGCAATTCGT
>DASYDU010000095.1:0-2995 GCA_036499445.1 Lacipirellulaceae bacterium | reverse complement strand
CATCACCGCGAGGCCATACAGACCGGCCAGCAAGAAGACCCAGCGCGCGAATCGCATCGTGACAACCCTTCGCCGTAGAATTGGCGACTTGTCGGCCGCTGGGAACACAGCGGCAGCAAAGCAAATGGCCCCGTCTGCCAGCGCAGATCAGGGCCACAAGTGGCGGGGACAGGATTCGAACCTGCGACCTCGAGGTTATGAGCCTCGCGAGCTACCTGGCTGCTCCACCCCGCGGCAGATCCTCATTATTACCGATCGCATGGTTTGTCGGCAAGGTCCGTGTTCGGGCATGTTGCAAGCCGACCAGATTGATTTGATCCGGACGCGATGCGGAACCTCTTTTGACTTGGCATAATGGCTGCATTCTATTGCTGACACCTGTGGCGTATCCACTTAAATGCAATTGACACGAACGTTTGCCGCATGTTTTCTCGCGCTGCTGGTCACGGGCTGTGGCCGCGGGGAGTTCAAGGACTTGACTATCCGCTCGGCGGAGCGGCCGACGGGCGAAACTTCTATCGTGGCCGCGAATGATTGGCCGGCTTGGCGCGGGCCAGACGGCAATGGCGTCGCCCGCGAAGCGGATGTTCCCGCCGTTTGGAGCGCGACCGAGCACGTTCGTTGGCAGACGCCTGTACCTGGCCGCGCTCACTCCAGCCCGATCGTTGTCGGCGGCCGTATCTTTTTAACGACGGCCGACGAGGAGAAGCAGCAGCATCGGCTCCTGGCGTATGATCGAACGACGGGTGAGCCGCTTTGGAATCTGCTCGTGCATGAAGGTGGCTTCATGCACAAGCACGAGAAGAACAGCTATGCCTCAGCGACTCCGGTCTGCGATGGCGAGCACGTCTTCGCCACGTTTCTGTACGACGGGGCGCTGTGGGTGACATCCGCCACGCTCGACGGGAAGATCGTTTGGCAGACCGCAGCCGGCCCATTCACGGCCGAACATGGCGACAGCGCTTCGCCGGTGCTCTATAAGTCGGCGCTGTTGGTCGGCGGCGACAATCTCACGACGAGTTTCGTTGCGGCGCTGGACCGCGCGACGGGTCATATGATCTGGCGAACGCCGCGCAAAAGCCCCGGGCGTCACGGCAGCTACGGATGCCCGATCCTCGCCACGCTCGCCGGCCGACCGCAATTCCTCTACGCCGGGCACGGCTACACCGCGAGCTACGACCCCGAGACCGGCGAGGCGCTTTGGACCTGCACTGGCCCGGCCGAATGTACCGGCACGTCGATGGCCGCGGACGCCGACCTCGCCTTCGCCAGCGGCGGCTTTCCGGAACATGACCTGCTGGCGATTCGTGGCGACGGCCACGGCGACGTGACGGCGACGCACGTCGCCTGGCAGGCCCACAAGGGCGTCACGTATGTGCCGTCGCCTGTCTGTTACGAAGGCCGCTTGTTCGTGATCAACGAGGAGGGTGTGGCGACTTGCTACGACGCGGCCAGTGGCAACGCACTGTGGCACAAACGGCTGCCGGGGCCGTTCACCGCATCGCCGATCATCGCCGGCGGCAAGCTTTATATTACAAATGAGGCGGGCGCGACGTTTGTCCTGGCGGCCGGCCCGAACTATGAGATCTTGGCAACAAATGATCTGGGGAGCCCGGTAATGGCCACGCCGGCGATTTGCGGCGAACAGATCTTCATACGTACGGCCGACCGGCTGATCTGCATTGAATGAGAGAACGCCGTTGCTCTTCAGTTGGCGTTCACTTCACAAACTGAAACTTCCCGCCCGATTGTCGGGCGATCGTCTTCATGATCCCGATCGCTTCGCGGCTGTAGAAGGAGACGGTGTTGATGGGGATCGGCTTGTCTTTGACCTGGTTCTGCGCCCGCAGGTCGTCGATCACGAGCGGGTCGAACTCGCCATCGGAGAGCAGAAAAATGGCGTCGGGTTTCAGCGAGAGCGCATAGGTCAGCGCGGGCATGGGATCGGTGCCCCCACCGGGCGCGACGTACTGCAGCCAGCGCCGCAAGTCGTCAATATTCTGTGCGGTGGCATCGACCGGGCCATCGGCATCCATCGGAAAGGCGCCGTTGTTGAAGAAGATCACGAAAAACTTCTGCTTGTTCGACAGGCTTTTCAGCGTCCGAATAAGTTCGGCCGTGGCGTGCTGGAACTTGTGATTCTCGTTCATGCTGTCCGAGCAATCGACGATGTAGACAAGCGATTGTCCGTCGCTGCCCAGCCCGTAGAAGCCGGATTCGCTGCCCCACGGGCTGCCGTGGCCGCTGTGGGCGTCTTTGCCGTCGCCGCGGAGGCCCAATCCCCTTCCGCCGAGGCCGCTCTTGGCTGCCAGCGCGCGGTCAATCGCTTTGGCGGCGCTCGCGTCGTCGACGCCGATGGATTTGGCAGCGGGCGACATTTCGGCATCGGCCAGCGATGCGGGCGTTAGCTGTGAAGCGACCGAGTCGACGGCGGTCGAAGTGATGGCTTGCGGAGTAAGTAGCTCTGCCGGCGATTGAACGGCAGTCGTGGCGGCTTCGGTTGCACTTAGAGTTGCATCCGCGACACCGGCGAGTCGGCCTTCGTCGCCAACCACCGCGTCATTGCCGCTGCCGAGCTGGACGACCAGCTCGCCGTGCTCGAATCCGTGCTGCGCAGAGAGGGAGAGGAGTCCGATGCCGACGAAGGCGACCAAATGGACCGCCGTCGATACCAGGAATGAATTGAGATCACCGAGCCAGCCAAGTCGGAACCAGGCGGCGCGATCTGCGGGAGCGAAAGTTTCCGTCATGGCCGATCACCATGTTCACATTGCTCCTCCCAGTGCAATGATACCTGACCGGACGCCCTAAGCAAGAGTTTTGGACATGCTTCGTTGAGCGATTGGTCGCGGGTTAAATCCCGGCGGCGCGAAACCGCGCCGCTTCGCTGATCTTGTCGCCGATCATGGCGATCTTTTGGTCGCGAAGGCGTTTTTCGTTGAGCCAGTAGGGACTCGTGATTTCCTTGAAGGCGTAGATCGCGGCCTGGATTCCT
>DASYDU010000094.1:0-1652 GCA_036499445.1 Lacipirellulaceae bacterium | reverse complement strand
TAGCTCAGATGCCGCAGCCGGCCGAAATAAAGCGCCAAGAGCGCCATCACGACGCACTGGGAGGTGTACGCTTTGGTCGAGGCGACGCCAATCTCGGGTCCGGCATGCAAGTAGATGCCGCCGTCGGCCTCGCGGGCGATTGTGCTGCCGACGACGTTGCAGATCGCCAGCGTCGGATGGCCCTTCCGCTTCACTTCGCGCAGCGCGGCCAATGTATCGATCGTCTCGCCGCTCTGCGTAAGGGCAAACAGCAGCGTATTAGTCATCAGCGGCGGATTGCGATAGCGCAGCTCGCTGGCGTATTCCACCTCCACCGGAATGCGGGTGAAGGCTTCGATCATGTACTCGCCGACCAAGGCCGCGTGCCAACTGGTGCCGCAAGCGGTGAGAATGATCCGGTCGATACGGCGCAGTTGCCGCGGCGAGAGATTCAGTCCGCCGAACACCGCCGTGGCCTGGTCCGCGTCGAGCCGGCCGCGAATCGCACTGAGCACGGTTTCCGGCTGCTCGAAGATTTCCTTGAGCATGTAATGCGGATAGCCGGCGAGCTCGGTGTGGTTTGGGTCGATCACGACCTGCTTGACATCGTGCGTCACGTGCCCTTCATCGCGGTGGCGGACGTCGAGCTGACCCGCCGTAATGATGGCCAGCTCGTTCTCCTGCAGATAGACGATCCGGTCGGTGCGGCCAGCCAGCGGCGATGTATCGCTGGCCAAATAGTGCTCACCCTCGCCGATGCCCACCACGAGCGGACTGCCGAGCCGAGCGGCGATGATCACATCGGGGTAGTCGCGGAACAAAATGCCAAGGCCGTAGGTGCCGCGCAGCTGCGCGAGTGCCGCTTGCACTGCCGTGACGAGCGGCGCGTGTGGATCGAGTGGATTGCCGCCACTGCCGTTACTGTTGCCGCTTTGCTCGACGGCTTCCAGCTCCTTGGCGATCAGGTGGGCGATGACTTCGGTATCGGTCGCGGTTTGAAAGACATAGCCATCTTCCAAGAGCTGGTTTTTGATCGCGCGATAGTTTTCGATGACGCCGTTGTGTACGACCGCCACGACGCCGTTGCCGCCCAAATGCGGATGGGCGTTCTCATCGGTCGCGGTGCCGTGGGTGGCCCAGCGGGTGTGGCCGAGGCCGACATGGCCGGGCGTGGGCGATTTTTTAAGTTTCGCGGCGAGCTTGTCGATGCGGCCGGCGGTCTTGGTGACGCGCAAGCGGCCCCGATCGTCGATCGTGACGATGCCCGAGCTGTCGTAGCCGCGGTACTCGAGCCGGCGGAGGCCTTCCACCAAGAATCCGACCGCTTCATTCGGGCCGATGTAGCCGACTATGCCGCACATAGGAAAAGACTTTCTGCAGACTCGCGAGGCTCACCTGGACCGAAGATCATTCTACGCGACGACGCCACGCGCTCCAATCGCAGCACTCGATCGGCCGCCATTTCAATCTACTGCCGTTTGGCGGTTTTTGCTATGAATCGCCTTCCCGGAATGTGTTGCCGCGTTTTTTGACCGGAGACTTTGCCCATGCCTCGCCATCGTTCCGCCGCGCCACAGACCGTCGTCGTCATTCCCGCCCGGTTTGGCTCGACGCGATTGCCGCAAAAGATGTTGCTCCGCGACACGGGGAAACCGCTGTTGCAGTACACGTAC
>DASYDU010000093.1:0-20574 GCA_036499445.1 Lacipirellulaceae bacterium | reverse complement strand
TCGGTGCGAGCGAAGCTGCTCTATCTGCCGCCCTACAGTCCCGACTTCAATCCCATTGAACTGGCCTTCTCCAAGTTCAAGTGGTTGCTCCGCAGCGCCGCCGAACGGACCCTTGACGCGCTCTGGCAAACCTGCGGTACGATCCTCGACCACTTCCACGACAGCGAATGCCGAAACTACTTCCGACACTGCGGATACCGCTACGTTAATGCTTGACGCGCTCTAGTTCTTAGAAAAAGTGAGGCGGCCGCCTCGGGCTAAGGGGTGAGGATACAGGGGCCAGGGGCCAGAGAATGACCTGTGGGCTGTTTCCTCGGGAGCGCTAGCGCGCACGATCTGCTGGCAAGAGCGAGTGGAGAACGGGGATTCGTGAGTGCGGAATCTTCTCCGCGCTCAGTCGTCGACATTCTTGCTTTCCGCTCGTTTCCGATCTTCGAAGTTAGCGAACCACTGCGGCTACCGTTAGCGGGGCTGCAGCTCGAACGCGGGCCCATCGGAAACTTGCGAAATACGTCGCTCTTGGTTCGGCGATCCTGCGTGAATCACCCTAACAGAAGCAGTGGC
Source organism: Lacipirellulaceae bacterium (assembly GCA_036499445.1). Lineage (GTDB taxonomy): Bacteria > Planctomycetota > Planctomycetia > Pirellulales > Lacipirellulaceae > DASYDU01. The sequence continues at coordinate 20,010 of DASYDU010000093.1, read as the reverse complement.
CCAATTTCTACAAAAAAATGCGCGCTGGGAGAAAATCGCGCGTGGCCAAAAATTGGGGATTGACGGGACCAGTAGCTCTCAGCTGTCGGCTATCAGCTTTCGGCCAGAGGTGGAAGGATTGCGGGGCGAGGAGCGAGGGGGCGAGTGATTTCGGATTGACTTCGGCGGGCGAAGGCGAACACGGCCCGGCTGTGGATTGATGCCGGGTAGTGGGACTCTTTGAATCTGGCCGGCGCTGAGTTTGGCACGAGAGATTATCTAGGAATGCCGAGGGCGAGAATTATCCGCCCGAACCTATCGGGCATATGCAACTTATGTCATTTGCTCTTGTCTTTACTCACCGACTTGATTCTCCAAATCCTTGCCCTGTTATAACGCTGCAGCATGATGGGATAGATATCCCAGATGAGGACGGCGAAGAAAACGGCAATCAGCCAAGTATATTCGTTCCGGAAATAGAGCCATACCATTATAGCCAAGCCAACGACAAGACTGCACAGGTGCACGAATTCATTGAACCTCGTGCGCGCTTCCCATTCGATCGCCGAATTGAAATCTTTTATCTTCCTGAAGCTCGGATCGGAATGCCTTCGTCGTTTATTCCAGTAATCGCCGTCTTTGGCAAAGCGCTTGAACCAGCGGATACCCAATCGTTCGTAGAGCCGGCCGTCACGTTCAAAGTCCCACAAATTGAAACAGCGTAGGTTCCTCATTTGTTCAATTTGCCACTTAGACGAGCGCGCTGGCGGCCATCGCTGTGCTTGACTGGACAAACAGTCCAATTCGGACCACGCTTCGAGTATGGCAAAGAAACCAGCAGAGAAAAAGCCGACGGCGTCGCCTCGAAGCCTTCGTCCGCGGCCGCACAAGTTGGAGTCAGCGACGCGACTTGCGGTTGAAAGTCCTCACCCACAACGTCATGATCCTGTTACATATCGAGGTTTTCTACAGAGCCGTTCTGACCCCTTTATTTTATTCAAAAAATGCGGCCCGGGGCTTTCGCTCCGGGCCGCACTGGTTTTCAATTCTGCCCGACGTGAATGTCGGGCACTGACTTCTACGTTCGTTCACGCAGCCAACTACCGGTGGAGTCGGGACTGCGAATCGCAACCCAACTACATGGCGTTGCGACGCGCGGCGGCCGCGGCTGCTGCCTGGCACTTTGCGCAATAGGGCTTGGCCGTGCTCTTGGCAACGGTCGAGCTCTCGCTGGCGCTGCCGGTCAGCTTGTAGCTAACGTGCTTTACCGCGCCAGAAGACGCCAGCGAGTCGGTTCGCTCGCCGTTTTGGAACGTCTTGAGGGTTTGCTGCCACTCGTCGCTCGGCATTTTGCCGGCCTTCGAGAAAATGACCACGGAGCCGGTTTTGTCGATTATGGCCGTGTAGGGGAAGCTATCGGCCTTAAATGCCTTGGCTACCTCTTGGCCGTAGTCGGTCGACGCATCGACGTGGCACAGGTGGTACGGGCGGAGCAGCTCAAAATCCTGCCCCTCGATGGTGCCTTGACTGAGCAAGGTGGGATCGACCTGGCTGTCGGTCGATCCTGGCTTGTCGAGCACGATCAAAAGCGGCTGGTCTCCGGACCGCGTGGCGGCCAGGGCCTTGCCGTAATCGGCCTGCCACTCGAGTGGCTGAGGCGTGGAAGTCAGCAAGCTGACCGCGAGGGTCGCGGTCGCGAGATAACTAACCATATTCTAACTCCTTTCAAGTTTGCTTCCCCGTCCCGTCTGCCATCGCGGTTGGGATGTCACCTTGCCGACAGTTGTTTGCGATAGTCGATGACGGGGAAACGGTTCAAATCAGGAACACGCTAGCAAACTCTTTTGCTAGACGCCGGCTGCTGCCGGTCCGTGTGCCAAACCAAGGTGGGACTGTCGGCGGGAATTATGTCGCGGCCGGTCAAACTGCCGCCAAGCGACATATGTCAGGCTAGCGGACTGGCAACACCATTCAAGGGGCGGAGATGAAGTCGCCGCTTACGACTGGGGCATCTGCGAATATGAAAGAAAACGAAAAGGCTGCGGAGAATGGGAAATGCGATTGCGTATCCCATGCCGAGCGTGGTGCTTGCGCTTAAAGCTCGTGCAACAAATTCGCCGTTGACGGGAGATCAGCGGGTGGAAGAAATTTCGAAAAAACTTCTATGGCGTTGTTAATGTGGGGCAAATGGGAAGAAGAGGTTGAGATGTGCTTGCAAAGGCCGAGTCGCGATCGCGTCGCCGGAATTGGGCAAATGCGAGCGAAAAGGGGGAGCCAGCCCAGGAGCGCGACAGCACGTCGCAATGACAGTAGGACACAAAGGCGAAGGTGAGCTCCCGACATTACGTATCGCTGCCGAGCGTGACCGAAACCTGTGTTGGTTGCCCTTCGCGCAGAACGGATAGCATCACGGTGTCGCCGGGTTTGTGCTCCTCTATTTTTTCGATCAGCGTGTCGCCTTTCACGACCGGCTGGCCATCGATGGCGACGATGTAATCGGCCTTGCTGCTATCGTTGGTCGTCATCACCAAGGGGCCACGTTTCACTTCGCGCCGTCCCCAGCCGCGGAGGCCGGCCCGCTCGGCCGGACCGCCGGGATTGAGCCGAACGATTTGCAGACCTTTGTCCGTTTCATTGACGGTCACGATGCCGAGGTCGGGCCGCGTGATTTTGCCATTGGCGATCAATTCGGGGATGAAACGGGCGATTCGGCTAACCGGGATGGCGAATCCGAGGCCGGCGTTTTGCCCGCTTTTGGTGGCAATGGCCACATTCATGCCAATCAACCGACCGCTGGTGTCGAGGAGCGGCCCACCCGAGTTGCCGGGATTCAGGGCCGCATCAGTCTGGATGATGGACTGCATATCATGGCCTTCGACGCGGCTGGGGAGCGTCCGATTCAAGTTGGAGATGATGCCGGTCGTCATCGTTCCTTCGAGACCAAAGGGATTGCCGAGCGCGTAGACGCGCTGGCCGACCTTGAGGTTTTGCGACGTTCCGAAGGTGATAGGAAAGAGCACGTCGGCGGGGGCGTCGACTTTCAGAATCGCGATGTCGTGTCCGGCATCGTAGCCGACCAGGTTGGCCGGATAGGCCTTGCCGCCGAAGAGCATTACTTGGATTTCCTCGGCGTCTTCGACGACGTGATAGTTGGTCAGGATATGCCCGTTCTTGTCGATGACCGATCCGGAGCCGGATCCCTCGCCCTGGGCAGAGAGCATGGGGAAAAACCTGTCATGGCTCTCGAAACGAGTGTTTACGTTGACCACGCTCCGATTCGATAGTTCGTAGACGTGGATATGCGTCTGCTCTTCGGGCGTGAGCAGCGTTTCGGGGTCGGCGTAGGGAGGATTGGCGAGCGTAACGGGCGGCGCCGTGCGTAGAGCCGGACCCTCAGCGAAGGCGGTCGATATATGGACTGGGCTGTCGTTGTTGAGCAGGTAGGCAGCGGCAATTCCGCCGGCGACGGCGCTGAGTAGGCAGCAGACAAAAATACGTTTCATGGATACATCGCTTCCTGTGTAGACCTGGGGCGCGGCGAGCGGCGATGCCGAATGGCGCGCGAGGACAGAACTGACTGGTAGATTCGGAACGCGCAAAGACGAGAGCGCTAAGTCTCTTGTACGATGCGAGGGGCGGAACCGTTCGCAGCCCGCTATGGAATAGAATTATGACAGTGAGCCGATTTGCGGCAATGCGAGCCGGAATGATGGCGCTCGGGCCGAAAATTCGGGCGAATCGTTGCGGCGATGGTGGCGGCTGGCTATGTCGGCCAGATTTTATGCTCGGCGGTTGCGGCTGGTCTCGGGCAAGCTCGGTTGGGCTACGGGGGGAATATCGCCGGCTGAGCTGACCGAATATCCTCTCGGAGGCAATTTTCACCGGGAAACAAGGATGAGACGGCCTCCGCCGGGAAAACGGGGCGATTCTTGTGGCATTCGCCAATCCCTCCGAATAAAATGAACAGGGTCCGTTCGTCCGCGTCGTCGAGACTAAAGACTTGTCTCGACAGGTGTTACAGCCCCAACTGACGATCCGCGTCAAAGCTGTATTAGCGGCATTTTGTCGCCGGCCGCCGGGCGAAACGATCAAAGTCGAAACTCGAGGGCGTCGCCTCGCCGGAACGGAGCGACGGCCGCCTCGTTTGCACACGTCTGGAGTGTTCACGATGTCGCGTCAACGTCCGTCTAGAGGCATGTCTTCCGTCGCGCGTTTGCTGGCCAGGCTGGCTAATTCGTTGCTCGGCCGTATTCGAGGCGCCGCAACGCCCAAGCGTTTGCGCCCTTGTCCTGAGGTCGTGCGGCGCAGCGTGATTGTCGCCGTCGTCGTGTTCGCTTCGTCGGGAGCGTGGGCTGACGGCAAGGCGGAGCTGCGTACCTACGATCGCAACGACGGTCAGACTTTTTACGCTTTGAGCTTAACGCCGGCGGCGGAAGCAGCGCCGTCGTCGACCGACGTCGTTATTTTGTTCGACACTTCGGCCAGCCAGAGTGGCCCCTACCGTGACACGTCGTTCGCTGCCTTGCAGGCATGCATCGCGAAGCTTCGGCCGGAAGATCGCATTCAGCTGCTGGCGGTAGATTTGGAGGCGCGGCCGATTACCGAAAAATTTGTGGCGGCCGGCAGCGCCGAGCTCCGTGCGGCAGTCGAAAAGCTCCACAACGAGTCGCCGCTCGGATCGACGGATATGGAGTCGGTGTTGCGCACGGCGGCAACACGGTTCGGGCAAGATAACAAAGCGAATCGCGCCGTATTGTATATCGGCGACGGCATGAGCACGGCCAATCTGATCGGCACCCAGGCGTTCGGCGAAGTGGTCAAGCAGTTGCGCACGGCGCACATTCCGGTCAGCAGCTATGCGATCGGGCCGCGGCGCGACAACGCGCTTTTGGCTGCGCTGGCGAATCAAACGGGCGGAAATCTGTACATCGACGACGCAATGGCGGCGGCCGACGACGGCGCGGGCATCACCGCCGAGCGGGCGACGCAAGAGAATCTTCGGCGCGGCGCGTCGATCGGCAGCATGCTGGCCGATTGGGCCCAGGCCAATGTTCTTTGGCCGGACCAGGTGTCTTATCCGGCGGAGCTTGGGGTCGCCTTTCCGAAACAGACGCCGCCGCTGCGGACCGACCGCGACACCGTAATTGTCGGTTCGGTCGCGAACAAAATCACGGCGCCTGTCGCCGTCGCGATGCACGTTGAGGGTAATGCCGGCGCGAGCGACCTCGCCTGGACAGCCACTCCGCAGGCGGGCGGCGACAACTATGCCTACCTGGCTCAAGTTGTCGACGCCGCGCAGAGCGATGACGGACTCACGCTAACAACGGTGGGGTCGCACGGACTGGCCGAAACCGGCCGCATGCTCGACAGCGCCCTTGAGAACATGACGGACGTCGCGCAGCGAGCCATAGCAACGGGTGACACTGCCGGCGCGGATACGATTTCGCAGGCGGTGCTGCGACGCGATCCGGGCAACATTCGCGCGCAGACGGTGCAGCAGATTGTGCACAAGCCAGCTGGCACGACCGCCGATCTTCCATCTCCGGATGCGAAGGCCGCGACGACGGACCCCGACCCATTCGGTACCCCCAGCGGCAATGGCAACAGCAGCGGCAGCGACTTGAACCTGGTTCGTCCGGCGAATGTTCCGCCGCAGGCGCCTCCGACGCCGCAGCCGGTTGCGAACGGGGCTAACACCGACAATCCGGTGCCGGGCTCACTGGTCGACAAGTATGACCAGAGCGGCGCGTTCTTGGATCAAGTCGAGCAGCAGAAGCGGGTATTTTCGCAGATGTTGCGGAAAGAAATCGAAAACACGGTGATCGACGCCCGGCGTCAGATGGCAGATAACCCGACGGCCGCGTCTCAGCAATTGAAGCTGGCGCTGCAAAACGTGGAAAGAGCGCCGGAGTTGAATCCGGACATGCGAGCTCAATTGATCGACAAACTGCAGATCGCGTTGCGCGACGTGCAGCGAGCCGCCTCAATTAAAGATGAGCTGGATGCCGCCCGGCAAGAGGAAATGGCCGCCGCGCGCGAGCGTCAATTGATCAACGAACGCTTGGCTCGCAACGAAGAAAAAGAAAAGCAATTGATGGGTCGCTTCGACGCACTGGTTGACGAACATCGCTACGATGACGCGATCCAAGTCGCTTCGGTCGTCGAAGAGGTCGATCCGGACGGCGTGACGCCGCGTGTCGCGAATGTGTCGGGGCAACTCGATCGGGACTATTATTTGCAGCAGGTGGCCCGCGCCGCGCGCTGGAAAGGCTACTTCGATACGATGTACACGATCGAGACTTCGGCCATTCCGTTTCCGGATGAGCCGCCGATCGTCTATCCGTCGGCACCGGTTTGGGAAGACCTGAGCGCTCGCCGGAAGAAATTTGCGTCGGTCGATTTGAAGGCTGCCGGCGGAGCCGAGGAGCGGATCAACGCGGCGCTCAATGGGCCGCTCAAGGATACCGGCTTGGAATTCACGGAAACGCCGCTCGAGCAGATCGTCACCCAGCTGCAAGACGACTACCAGATCCCAATCCAATTGGATGCGCCCGCGCTCCAAGATGCGGGCCTTAATCCACAAGAACCGATCACGGTCAGCCTTAAAAACATCGCGCTGCGATCGGCGCTGCGATTGATGCTCAAGCAGCATCAGTTGACGTACATCATCTCGAACGAAGTATTGATGATTACCACGCCTGAACAGGCCGAGACGCAATTGGTGGCCAAAGTCTATCCAGTGGCCGACCTGGTGCTGCCAATCGAGGTTCCTTCGATTGGTGGCGGTGGCGGCGGCGGCGGTGGTCTTGGCGGCGGGATGGGGGGCGGCGGGATGGGCGGTGGTGGCGGCGGTGGTTTGGGCGGCGGTGGCGGCGGTGGATTCGGGGGCGGTGGCGGCGGCCAGTTCAGTGTGCCAGATGGCGACAGCCCTAGTGTGAAAGGTCAAGATGCACCCGCTGAATTGTCACTGCGCCACGCCGCGGCAACTGAGCCCACGAAAGCAGCTCGGCACGCGGCTGATTCCGCGCCGGCAAAGGCCGTCGAAATCGATGAATCTGTGAACCCCGACCTGTTTTGGGATCGGTATTTCGCCGAGCGACGTGAGCCCGCGACCATCCGTCAGACAGCCCGCGAACTGATGGGAAAGAAGAAATACGACCAGGTGATCGCGATGGCTGAAGCTGCGTTGCGGCACGGTCAAATGCAACCATGGATGTATGAATCGCTGGGCATCGCGATGGAACTGGGCGGCCGGTCAAAAACGGAAATCGAGCGGGCAGTGATGTCGGCGGCCGACTTCAGCTCGACGCCAGACGAGTTGATGTACATATCGGAATACCTAGCGCGGATCGGTCTCGATCGGCGTGCATATCAACTCTGCCAACAAGTGATCAAGATTGAGCCCTTGCGGCGCGAGGCCTATGTGTTGGGGCTGAAGGCGGCGCAGCGGTGCGACGACCTGGCCGGAATCGAATGGGCGACGGTCGGAATTCTCAGCCAGGCTTGGCCCAAAGACGAACAAGCGATTCACGCAACTGCGATGCGGGTCTCGCTGGCCACGCTCGAGCGGCTCGAAAAGGAAGAGCGTAAGGATGAGCGAGATACCTATCGGCAACAACTGCAGGCGGCCGGGGTTCGCGACTGTGTCGTTCAGGTTGCCTGGACCGGCAATGCCGACGTCGACATCGAAGTGAACGAGCCGTCGGGCACGGTTTGCTCGGCCGCCTCGCCGCGGACAACCGGCGGCGGCGTAAGTTTGGGTGATTCGTACGCTTCGAGCAAATCCGACTCTGCCTCGTCCGTGATGTCGGAGTCGTACGTTTGTCCGCAGGGCTATGCCGGAACATATCACGTGCGGATCCATCGCGTGTGGGGCGAGGTAACGGCCGGCAAGGTGACGGTCGATGTGTACACGCATGTTGGCACGGACCAAATGAAGCACGAGCGCCAGCAGATTGACTTGAGCGATAAGGATGCGATGGTCGTGTTCGATCTGGACGCCGGTCGGCGCAGCGCGCCTCTGGAAGCGACTCAGTTGGCTGGCGCAATCGAGCGACAACAAGACGTCAGTCGCGCCGTGCTGGCCGATCAGATCAGCGGCTTGGAAGATCCTCGCGCGCTGCCTCCCCAAGAACAACTGTTGTTACGGCAACGCGCGCTCGGACTGGGTGGCGCAGTCGGCTATCAGCCGATTATCATGTTCCTGCAACCGGGCACGAACTTTGCCGGCCAGGCCGTGATTTCCGCGGATAGGCGCTACGTGCGGATCACGTCGGTGCCGAGCTTCAGCACGATCAGCGCCGTATCGACCTTTACGTTCGCTGGGTCCGCGCAGCAAAACAACGGCACAGGAACAGGGACTGGGACGGGCACCGGGACAGGTACCGGCGGCGGGGGCGGCGTCTTCTAATCCCACCGCATCGCGAACTTAAGCCTGCGCGCCGAGCAGCCAGACCAAGATGCCTTTTTGCACGTGCATCCGATTGGCGGCCTGAGGAACGACTACGCTTCGCGGGCCGTCCATCACTTCGTCCGTGACCTCCTCGCCACGGCGGGCGGGAAGGCAATGCATGAAGAGCGCGTCCGACGGCGCTTCAGCTATTAGCCGGCCGTTGACCTGATATGCGGCGAAATCTGTGAGTCGTTGTTTTCGCTCAGCTTCCTGGCCCATGCTGGCCCAGACATCCGTATAGATCGCGGCCGCATCGCGAACCGCCGAATGCGGATCGTGCGTGGTTTCCAGCGCTAGCTTGGAGTACTCCTTTCGCGCCGCCGCCACAAAAGCGTCGTCCAGCGCGTATCCGGCCGGCGTGCAAACGGCCAGCTTCACGCCAAGATGGCCGCAGCAGCGGACCAGACTTCGCGCCACATTGTTGCCGTCGCCGATCCAAGCCAGCTTCAGCCCGTCGAGCTTGCCGAAATGTTCCTTGAGCGTGTAGAGATCCGCGAGCGCTTGGCACGGGTGCGCTTCGTCCGTCAAACCGTTGATCACGCTGCAATTGGCGTACTTCGCGACTTCCTCGACCGTGGCATGGCGTTTGGCGCGGATCACGATTACGTCGACCATTTCGCTCAGCACGCGAGTGAAATCGGCGATGCTCTCACGCTTGCCGAAGCCGGCGTCTTCGCCAAGCATCATGCTGCTGCCGCCGAGGTGGGCCATGCCGGATTCGAAGCTGACGCGCGTCCGCAGCGATTGCTTCTCGAACAACAGGGCGAGCATCCGCCCCGGCAGGAGCGGTTCTCGCAGCCCGCGCGCAAACTTGGTCTTGAGGTCTTCGGTGATGGCGAAGATCCGCGTGACTTCGGCAGAGGTGATATCTGAAAGTGTCAGTAAATGCCGCATGGCAAACTCATCGAAACAGGATGTTCGAGTGTGGGCTTATTTTGTGTAAGGGGCGTTCGGTCAGCTGTATTTACGGAGCACTTCCGCGAGGATCTCGCAGCCTTCGTCCAATTGTTCGTCGGTAAGCGTCATGGCCGGGAGGAGCCGGAGCACGGTCTGTTGTGTGCAATTGATGAGCAGTCCGCGTTCTAAGCAACGTTCGACGATCGGCGCGCCGTCGATGGTTAGCTCCAAGCCGATCATCAACCCGCATACTCGTAGCTCTTTGACAAGCGGGAGCTCCGCGACGAGAGGACCAAGCTGCCGGCGAAAACGTTCGCCCAATTCCTCGGCGCGCTGCAAAAGGCCTTCTTGTTCGATCGTCTCGATCGTGGCGATGCCGGCGGCGGCGGCGATTGGATTGCCGCCAAAGGTGGCCGCATGCATGCCGGGCCGCAGACTCGGGGCGATTTCGGCCGTCGTGAGCATGGCCGCGCCGGCGATCCCGCCGCAAAGACTCTTAGCGAGCGTCATGACGTCGGGCGTGACGCCGAACCGCTGATAGGCGAACCACGCGCCTGTGCGGCCGCAGCCGGCTTGCACCTCATCGAAGATCAATAGCAATCCGTGCTTGTCGGCCAAATCGCGCAAGCCTTGCAAGAAGCCGTCGGGGGCGATACGGATGCCGCCTTCGCCTTGGACGGGCTCGACAAGAATCGCGCAGGTTTCGTCATCAATAAGGCTTGTAACCGTTTCCAAATCGCCAAACGGCGCGTAGTCGAAACCAGGCAAGAGCGGGCCGATGCCCTCGTGATATTTGGGTTGGGCCGTGGCGCTGGTGGCGCCGTAGGTCCGGCCGTGAAAGCCGCCTTGAAACGTGATGATTTTGTAACGGCCCTCAGACCTATGGAGTCTGGCCAATTTGATCGCGGCCTCGTTGGCCTCGGCGCCGGAATTGCAGAAGAACGCCTTGCCGCCAAAGCTTCGTTCGGACAGGAGCTGTGCCCAGCGACCCTGCACTTCCGTGTGCCAAGTGTTGGGGACGTGAATCAACTTGGCCACTTGCTCTTGCACCGCTTCGACGACGCGAGGCGGACAGTGCCCGAGCAAGTTACAGCCCCAGCCGGGAAAAAAGTCCAGATATCGCCGCCCCTGATCGTCCCAGACGTAGGAGCCTTCGCCGCGAACGAGCGCGACCGGAAACCGCTTGTAGTTCGGCACGACGTATCGCTCGAATAGTTCCGCGGTGGCGGGCGACATTCTAGTTGAAGCGGCGATTGTCATACTAGATTCCTTCAGGTCGCGATTCAACTGGCCACAATTTCCGTACCCACGCCTTCGTTTGTGTACACTTCCAGTAAGAGCGAGTGGCGAATTCGGCCGTCGATGATGTGGATCTTTCGCACGCCTTTGGTCAATGTCTCGAGGCAGGCTTCGACTTTGGGAATCATGCCGGCTTCGATGGCTCCTTCGGCAATCAACATGCGCGCCTCCTCGGCGTTGAGCGAGTGGATCAACGAATCCGGATCGTCCTTCTGCCGGCGGACGCCGTTGACGTCGCTCAAAAAAACCAATTTCTCCGCGCCGAGCGCCTGGGCCACTGCCGTGGCCGCCGTGTCGGCATTCACATTGAGCCGCTCGCCGGATTCCGTTTCACACATCGACGGAATCACCGGCACCTGCCCCGCATAACATAAATTGTCGAGCGTATCGCGGTCCACTCGGGTCACGCGGCCCACGTGGCCCAAGTCAATCGGCCGGCCGCCCTCGCCATTGAGCGCGAGCCGCTCGCCAAATAAGACATTGTTCTTTGTTTCGCCATGAAAATTGAGCGGCATGGCCCGGCCTCCGAACTCCTCGATCCGGGCGGCGATCGACTCATTGATCTCGCCGGCCAGCACGCGTTCGACAATCGCCAGCGTCGCATCATCCGTGAAGCGGCGGCCCTGGATGAACCGCGGCTCAATTTTCGCTTCGGCCATTGCCCGCGTGATCGCCGCTCCGCCTCCGTGGACCACGATCGGGCGCATGCCGACCGTTTCCATGAAGACGATATCGACCAACAGGTGCCGGAGCGCCTCGGGATCCTCCATCACGCTGCCGCCGAGCTTGATGACCGTGATCTTGTCACGAAACTGGCGAATCCAGCCCATCGCCTCAATGAGCAAATCCGCTTTTTCGATGGCATCTTGAACCACGGGCTGCTCAACTCTGGCGAGAGACAACAAGGGACGCAGGGGACAACAGAGAGGTTCGCTTTTCCGGTCGCCGGGATCGCGAGAATAGGCGAATCAGGTATTATAAAATCAAGCGGCGGCGCGGGTCAACGCAGGAGATTGCGATGTCGGGCGCGGTCGGTCGCTTGCCGCGTTCATGGCTTGGCGGTTAATGTAGTACGAGAGCGACTTCGGATCTGACTGGTTGGGGGTAAAGCATGAGCTGGCATCCAGGCGGTCGTTCGTCAGCGTCTAAACGGCGAGGGGGCGGACGTGGGCGGATTTCGCAATTTGAGCTGCTGGAGTCGCGGTGCATGCTGGCGGTGGTGATTAACGAGATTCACTACGACCCGGACGATCCTACACAAAAAGTTGAGTTCATCGAGCTTTTCAATTCGGGCGCTCAAGCCGTCGATCTGACCGGCTGGAACTTTGACAAAGGGGTCGATTATTCGTTCCCGAGCGGCAGCTCGCTCGGGCCCGGCGGATATCTTGTGGTGACGCAAGACATGGCCGACTTTCAGACGAAGTTCGGCTTTGCCGCCTTCGGCCAATGGCAAACGGGCGACAAGCTCAGCAACCAGGGCGAGACCATTGAGCTTCGTGACGCCTCGAATCAAGTGGCTGACACGGTGACTTATGGTCTCGGATTTCCCTGGCCGACGAGCGGCGACTATGGCGACTCGATCGAGTTGATCAACCCGGCGCTAGATAATGACATTGGCGGCAATTGGCGGTCGTCGGGCTTTTCTTCGCAAGCTGCGAGCCCCGCGACGCTCGTGGCGGCCGGCGCGGTCTGGAACTACCGCAAGGGGATCACGCAGAATCCGCCCGCGAATTGGCAATTGACCGGCTTTAACACGGCGACCGACCCCGTCGCTTGGCAATCGGGCGGCACGCCCCTGGGCTACGGCGCGACCGGTCAAAGCACGACGCTGAACGACATGCGCAATAATTACACGACAGTCTATTTGCGCGATGATTTCACGATCACCGGCGCGATTCCCAATACGCTGAAGCTGAGCGTCTTTGTCGACGACGGAGCGATCATTTATATCAACGGCGTGGAAGTATCGCGGCTGCACGTCACGGCGGGCACGAAGAACTTCAACAGCACCTCGGGTGAGACTCACGATGCAGCCTGGGAGGACGTCACGCTTACGAATACCGGCTCGTATCTTGTCGCCGGGACGAATACGATCGCGGTGCAAGTGCTCAATACGAGTAGCGGCAGCAGCGATCTCAACTATAATCTCGTGCTGAGTACCCCGGGCAGCTCGCCGGGACTGCCGACACCTGGAACGCAGAATTCCGTGTTTGGCGCCAACGCGCCCCCGCAAATGCGTCAGTTGACGCAATCGGTCCAGCAGCCCACCAGCGGCCAAACGGTCACGATCTCGATGAAAGTCACCGACCCGGACGGAGTGCAAAGCGTGGCGCTGGCATATCAGCTGGTCGATCCCGGCAGCTACATTCGGCTGTCAGACCCAGCTTATGCCACGAGTTGGACGACCGTGGCGATGCATGACGATGGCCTGAACGGCGACGCGGTTGCCGGAGATAGCGTCTACTCCGTGACATTGCCTGGCAGCCTGCAGACCAATCGCTGGCTCGTTCGCTATCGCGTTACCGCGATCGATTCAGCGGGCGCCTCGGTAACGGGCCCTTATGCGGACGATCCGCAACCGAATTTCGCTTACTACGTCTACGACGGAGTGCCGAACTACACTGCTTCGCTCCAGCCCGGAACCTTGCCGAACGTCGTTTATCCGGGCAATGTACTGGACGATCTGGCGACATACCAGCTGATCGCGAATGCGACGGACGTTCAGAACAGCCAGTACAACTCGGCCTTCAACGAAGTGCCATTTTTCGGCACGTTCATTTACGACGGCGTGGTGTATGACCACGTTCAGTTTCGCGATCGCGGCGAAGCTTCGACCTACGTGGTCGGTAAGAACAAGTGGAAGGTCGAGTTCAACCGGGGCCATTTCTTTCAGGCTCGAGATAACTACGGGAATCTCTATCCATCGCCCTGGGATGAAATCAATATCTTGCCGGGAACCGACCCCTGGTGGAGAAACGACACGTCGACCGACGGCACGGTGTTGTTTGAGCCGGTGGCATTCAAGCTGTATCAACTGGCCGGTTCGCCGGCGTCAAATACGCAGTACTTCAATTTTCGCGTAGTGACGGGCGCATCGGAGGCCGGGGCCGATCAATACTCGGGCGATTTTTGGGGGCTGTACATCGGCATCGAGCAGCCGGACGGCAGCTTTCTGGACGATCGCGACTTGCCCGACGGCAGCATCTTCAACATGCACAGTAGCGCATTTGGAGACACCACCGAGCGGCATCAGGGCTCGGACTTGCCTACCGATCGTTCGGACCTGGTCAGCTTTTTGGCCGGCATCAACGGCACCCATCAAACGGTTGCCTGGTGGGAACAGAACTTGAATTGGGATTCCTACATCGCATGGAACTTGATCAATCTTGCGGCCAACAACGCCGACATCCGCCCCAATGAAAACGTCAACTATTACCACAATCAAGAAGATGGGAAGTGGTACGTCATCCCCTGGGATTTGGACCTGACGTTCGAAGATGCGCCGCATCAAGGCAACCCGGTCACTAACCGCGAAAATATCAAGACACTGTTTCAGGATGTTCCGGCGGCGCTACTGGCATATCAGAATCGATTGCGCGAGGTCAGCGATTTGTTGTTGGGGAACGGTGATGCGGCGCAAGTCGTGCAAGAAATGGCAAAGGTGCTGACGCTCAATGGCACGACGCAGGCAATCGTCAACGCCAACCAGGCACAATGGGACTACAACCCTCATAAGGCCAAGAAGGGAATCTGGTATAAGAATTTCAATCCGAGCTTGTTGCCCAGCCAATCGTTTTCCGGGCTCGTGACGTACATGCAAAATTATTTGAGCCCAGGGGGCTACGGCTACAATCAGATGGTGGCTCAAGGGAGCGACGTGGGGATTCCCAGCACGCCGACGATCAGCTACGTCGGGCAAGGTGGTTTCCCCATCAATGGGCTCGCCTTTCAAACAAACGCCTTCGCCGATCCGCAAGGCGCGGGCACGTTTGCGGGGATGGAGTGGCGAGTGGCCGAGGTGAGCAATCCCTCGACTTCGGATTACGATCCGAGCCAACCGAATGTCTACGAGCTTCAAGGGACTTGGGACTCGGGCACTTTGCCGAGCTACGCCAGCCAGGAGGCAGTTCCTGGGAGTGCCCTCGTGCCGGGGAAGACATATCGGGCTCGCGTGCGGATGGTGGATGCCGATGGCCACTGGAGCCATTGGTCAGCGCCGGTCGAATTCGTGGCCGCCCCCGACCCTACGATACCCACGGTGGCGATCACGGAGCTCAACTATCATCCGGCCCCACACGCCGGCGTTGCCGATCCGGAAGATCTAGAGTTTATCGAGCTATTGAATTACGGAAGTCAGCCGGTCGATCTGTCGGGGATGCAAGTCACGCAGTTCGCCAGCACGCCATACGTGTTTGCCAACGGTACCAATCTGGCGCCCGGCGGGCGAATCGTCGTCGCGCGCAATCCGGAGGTCTTTCAATCGGTCTACGGCACGGCGATTCACGTCGCAGCAACCGGCTACGGCACTGCCAATCTCAGCGATAGCGGAGAGGCAATCGGGTTGGTTACGGCGTCGAACAAACTAGTAGAGCAGTTCACCTATGACGACGGCAGTCCGTGGCCGACGGAGCCGGACGGCAGTGGCGCGACACTCGAGCGGATCAATCCACAAACTAGTGGAGACGATGCCTCGAATTGGCGGGCGAGCTTAGCGGCAGGCGGCTCACCGGGGACCGACGGCGTCGTTCACCAGTCGCTGGCGGGCGATTACGACGGCAACGGCACCGTCGAACAGGCCGACTACACCACATGGCAATCGACGTTTGGCGTCTCGTTGATGCCGTACACGTCGGCCGATGGTAACGGCGACGGAGTGATTGACGCGGCTGACTATACCGTGTGGCGCGACGGGTTGGGGCACATCGGGCCCGTATCGCTCTTCGCGTTTGGCGCCGCCTCGGCTGCCCCTGTTGCGGAAATAATTGAGAGCAACGGTCCGGCAAACAGCGCCCCAGTCCTTGCCTCAGCCGGACTATCGACGGAGCGGTTCGCGGAAGAAGCCTACTGGGACCGCCACGACGAAACGGCAAGGACCGAAGGCCGGCGAAATGGGCCGGCGTGGGTGGCAGGTAGTTCGCAGCGCGTCGCCGCAACGAGTGACGCCGCACTTCTTCTGTGGACCACGGTTCATCGGCCACAGATGAAGCACTCGTTGATCGACTCGCTGGGCGACGGGCATGCAAGTCTCGCAGACGAGATTGCCTCTTCGGCGCAAATCTGCACGGATTCAGTTTTCACCGCACGCGATGTTGCATTCGCATCGCTGTCGGCGGATTAATCGGTGCGAGAGCAGACGGTGCCGGGTGTCGCTTCCGGTGGCCGTTAGCATGGCCGTGGTCTTCATCATTTATGCGCGATGCCCACTGGTGAAAACGGCGTTTTCGTGACAAGATGGTCCGAGCCCAGCTCGGGCGATCCAAGAGCCTTGGCCATCCATTTGTTTGTCCACATGCCACCAGATCCGCTCGCGATTGTCTTGGCTGCCGGTAAAGGGAAGCGGATGGCCTCGGATCTGCCCAAGGTCTTGGTGCCGGTCTGCGGGCGGCCGATGATCCGATTTGTGGTCGATGCGGCGCGGACGGCCGGCGTCGACCGAATGGTTGTCGTCGTCGGATACCGGTCGGCGTTGGTCAGGAATGAGCTGACGGGCGAGCCGGGCGTCTCGTTTGTCGAGCAGACGGAGCAGCTCGGCACCGGTCACGCCGTCATGATGTGCCGCGATCAGCTAATTGGGCACGACGGCCCGGTGCTGATTTTGGCGGGTGATTCGCCAATGGTGCAAGTTTCTTCGTTGCGGGCGGTGTTGTCGGCGTTTGCCGCCCAGCAGCCGGCATGTTTGCTCGGGACGGCCACTAAGCCAGACCCGGCCGGGCTGGGCCGGATCGTCCGCAGCGCGAACGGCGAGTTCCTGGCGATTGTCGAAGAAAAGGACGCCACGCCGGCCCAGCGGGCAATCACCGAGGTGAACATGAGCAACTATGTGTTCCAAGGAGCCGATCTGCTCTGGGCGCTCGGACAGTTGACGGCGGAGAATGCTCAAGGTGAATATTACCTTACCGACTGCCCCGGTGTCCTGAAACGTGCCGGGCGGCAAGTGGTGGCCGTCAATGCGCTGCAGCCGTGCGAGGCGCTGAGCATCAATACGGTCGAAGAACTTGCGGTTGTTGAACGAGAAATGAAGCGGATGAATATCCGCTGTCCGTAGTCCGTTGTTTTCACACAGAGATTCTGCGACAACTGACAACTGATCACGGACAACTGGCAAATCCCTATGAACGACTTAAAGATTTTCAGCGGCACTGCGAATCCGTCCCTGTCCAAACGGATTACGGAATATCTCGGCGTGCCGCTGGGCGAGATCGCGCTAGGGCGATTTCCGGATGGCGAAATCTCCTGCAAGATCAACGAAGACGTCCGCGGCCGCGACGTGTTCTTGATTCAGCCGACTTGCCCGCCGGTGAACGAAAACATCATGCAACTCTTGGTGATGATCGACAGTTGCTTGCGGGCGAGCGCCGAACGGATCACGGCCGTGATCCCTTACTTCGGCTACGCCCGGCAGGATCGCAAGGACGAAGGCCGTGTGCCGATCACGGCCAAGCTCGTGGCCAATTTGATCACTCGGGCGGGAGCCAATCGAGTCCTGGCGATGGATCTGCACGCGGCACAGATTCAGGGCTTCTTTGACGTGCCGGTGGACCATCTGTACGCGGCGCCGGTGCTCAACGAACATTTTCTCCATTCGGGGATCGATTTGCCCAATGTAGTCATCGTCAGCCCGGACGAAGGGAGCATCAAGCGGGCGCTGGGGCACGCGAAACGGATCGGTGGCACTCTGGCGATCATCGACAAGCGCCGCACTAGCGCCGAGACGACTGTCCAGGCCCATATTCTCGGCGGCCAGGTCGATGGCAAAGTCGCGCTGATGTTTGATGATATGATCACCACGGCAGGCTCAATCACTGGCGCGGCCAAGACGCTGCACGAACACGGCGTGAAAGAAATCCACGTCGCCGCGACGCATCCAGTGCTGTGCGGGCCGGCCATCGAGCGCCTCAAGGCGGCCAATCTTGCCAGCCTCGTGGTCACTGATTCGATCCCTCTTAGTCCCGCGCAACTTCTGCCGCAAACCCAGGTGCTCACCGTCGCGCCGCTTCTGGGCGAGGCGATCAAGCGGATTCACCGTAACGAGTCGGTGAGCCGGCTGTTTCGGTAGGCGTAACGCCCCTCCCGACGCGCAGCCGCCGTTCTAAACCTTGTTAATGGCGGATCGCGCTCGGTCTCATTCCGAGTCGAATCTCTCACGTTGAGACAGAAATCGTCTTCTTGTTCGGTCGTCGCGGGCCAATGATTTCGTAGGCGACAAATTAGCATAGTGGGCAAAACTTCCGATGTAGTCGCAGGTTCTCGCGTCGATTGGACTTCGGTTGGCTAACCACTGGCACGGGCCTTGCAATGGGTCGCCATCGCTCATCATCCATTGGTATTCACTCTTTCGGTAAACGATTGGCAAGCAAAGACCGCGGCGCACGGAATACCTGCTGAGTTCCGTAAGAGGTTGGCCACGCACCTTTGCTGCGCGAAGTCGAATCAACATAAGCTACGCATAGATCCCAGGCGTTTCCCCCGACGTTCATTGCAAAGGGAGCACCGAAATGTCTACCCAGTGGTTTTGCCGGATCATGGGAGAAGAATGGGGACCGATGTCCGCATTGGAACTTTACGCGGTGGCCCGCCGAGGACGACTGACGCGGGATGATGTGGTGCGAAACGGTTTTAACGGCGATTGGGTCCGAGCCGAAACCGTGCGCGGCTTATTTGACGGGCTGCCTTCGACCACCATTTCACGGCGAATCTCGGTCTCGGCGCGGGGCCGTCAGTCGCCGCGGCCAGCCTCGCGAACAATGCAGACATCGCGCGAACGGTTTTGGGTCCGGCACGAGGCGGAAGTAGCTGGCCCGTTCTCAGGACGGCAAATCCGCCGCATGGCGGCGATGGGCAAGCTCAAGCCTGAATACCAGGTCAGCAACGATCGCAAACAATGGCACCCCGTTGCCGACCTCAAAACGCGAATGCTCGCCGCTCAGTGACGCGCTTGTTGTGAGCTTATGACGTGGGCGGGCGACTAAGGCCCGACAATCACGCCGCCTGGCGCCGGATAGTAAGCGGGAGCGGCATAGTAACCCGGCGCAAAATAGGGAGCCGGATACGCGTAGTAAGGGGCATAGGGGTAGGCGTAGTACGGAGGCGGATAGTAAGGCCGATAGCCGCAGCCAAAAGCCGGGCCGACCCCGATTCCGATAGAGACGCCACCACGGCCGTGGGCACCGGCATCTGTGGCGGAAAGACAGATAATCGTAGAAAAGATCGCGGCGAAAACCGTGACGTAGAGAATCCTGCTCATCATGATACCGCTCCTTCAATGGGGCCGAACTGGCGAGTTCCTCCCATAATTTGTCGGGCGGTTCAAGGGCGATTCTCTGCTGTCATTGCATGTAGCCGGCACAAATTCCGCAGACCAAAAAACATCGGCAGCGTTGCAAACCCTCTCGTGAGGTGCAACGCTGCCGAGCCGTCCCATAAATTGTTGGCGGCGCTGATCCCCCGATCTGCGCCGCGTTGACTTGTTGCTCGCCGCGGCTAGAAGCCGAACGAGACGACGACGCCATTGTGGTGATGGTGGTGATACCGCGGATAACCATACGGATACACGGCCGGATACGCGACCGGGTAAACTGCCGGATAGCCCGCGTAGTAGGCTCCGTAACTTGGGCCGTAATAGGCACCGTAGCCGCCGTAATATCCGCCGCCGCAGTGGGCTTCCGCCTTGCTCGCGGCACCCAAACCAGCAACCGACAGCGCACCAAACACCGTAAGCGCCATCAACATCCGCCGAAACATCGTAGTTCTCCTGGGCGAGACGCCCTTGTTCCAAGTGGTTCCACGCACTGTTTTGCGTACTTGCCAGTAAGCGGGCTGGACAAGCGGAGGAACCTAGGTGCAGGCGGTGTGCCGAGAAGATTCAGCCTTGGCTGCAACTCCTTATGAATTCGTCGGTTGCGGCCAGATTATTGCAAGTGAGATCGCGCCAAATCGCACTCGAAGTGTGCTCACTTCGATGACGCCCGTCGTCACGATTGCCACTGCTGCTTGATCGCAACGAGCCGCTCGCGTTCGGGTAGCTCCTTGTAGTAGGGGTCGAGCGGGTAACAACCGGAAACGAGGCCATTGCGGGGGGCGCTGGTGCAGTCGCTAAAGGTGCGGCAGATGCGTTTGCGGGCGAGCGGCCGGCCGGCGAGCGTGTCGGCAGGCAGATCGGGATA
>DASYDU010000092.1:0-11805 GCA_036499445.1 Lacipirellulaceae bacterium | reverse complement strand
AAGCCCACCCAGCAAAATAGCCTACCGAACACTCGGACATTTCTCCTGAAGCGACCGATATGACCACGCAACTGGACGACCCGCGGATCATCGAGTTCGACGTCCGCACCGACGAGATGCTGGTGAACATGGGGCCCCAGCACCCCAGCACCCACGGCGTGCTCCGCCTGGTTCTGCGGACCGATGGCGAAGTGGTGAGCGAAGTCACGCCCCACATCGGCTATCTGCACCGCTGCGCGGAAAAGATCGGCGAGAACCTGACGCCGAGGCAGTGGATTCCGTACACCGATCGGATGGATTATCTGGCCGGGATGAACATGAATCTCGGCTGGTCGCTGTGCGTCGAGAAGCTGATGAACTATCGGGTGCCGGAAAAAGGTCGGCATCTTCGCGTGATCATCGCCGAAATGAACCGCATTGCCAGTCACCTCGTCGGCATGGGAGCCTATGGGCTCGACCTGGGCACATTTAGTCCGTTTCTCTACGCCTTCCGCGAACGCGAACGCATCCTCGATTTGTTTGAAGAGACGTGCGGCGCCCGGCTCACGTATAGTTACCTCACACCCGGCGGAGCGACGGCCGATTTGCCGCGCGGCTGGACGCAAAAGTGCGAGGCCTTCCTCGATCAATTCGAGCCGATCATCGACGAATATCATGCGCTCTTGACCACCAACGCGATCTTCGTCAAGCGGACGGCTGGAATCGGCGTGCTCTCGCCGGAGATGGCGATTAGCTACGGCACGAGCGGCCCGGTGCTCCGCGGCAGCGGAGTGGACCACGACCTTCGTCGCGACGGGGAGGAAATCCATACGTCGATGTATGAGGGATATGCGTTCGAGATCGTTTGCCAGCGCGACGGCCACTATCCGAAGGACCACGCCTATCCGCCCGTGCCGCACGAAGCGGTGATCGGCGATTGTTGGCACCGGTTCTACGTGCGGATGCTCGAAGTCGTGCAGAGCGTCGACCTGGTGAGGCAGGCAATTGACCGCTATAGCACGGCTACCGGCAGCTTTGGCGAGCCGATGAAGCTCACGCAGAAGCTGCCCAAGGGCGAAGTCTATCTGGAAACCGAGTGCCCCAAGGGGCAGATGGGCTTCTATCTGGTGAGCTCGGGCGATTCGATCCCGTGGCGCGCGCGGGCTCGCAGCAGCTGCTTCTGCAATCTTTCGATCACCAACGCGCTGTGCCAGGGCTGCCTGATCGCGGATGTGCCGGCGATCGTGGGCTCGCTCGACATCGTGATGGGCGAAATTGATCGGTAAGTCCTGGCAAGCAAAAAAGATCGGTCCGGCGGCACTATACACCCGGCGATCCTTGTGCGATATTTCACGATCTTCAGCCGCTCGATGGCGCGTCGGCTAAGTTAGGCTGGCGGTGGGAGTTGTGTCGACGCAGCCAGGGCGTGCTTCGCCTGCCAATACCGAACTAATGGAAATCGGATCGTGGCAATAGGAATCAATAAGCTACTGAACTGGTTGCTGTCCTGGCTTCCATTTCTGCATGGGTCGGTTGCGCCGGATTCGATCGTTGGCTACGTGATCGCCAGCTTGATTCACATCGGATTGTTGATCAACCTGGTGGCGGTGGGCGCGCTGCTCTTTATTTGGATGGAGCGGAAGGTTGCAGGCCGGATTCAAGATCGACTCGGCCCGACGCGGGTGGGCGGGAAGTTCGGCTGGCTGCAAACGCTGGCCGACGGGCTCAAGCTGATCACCAAAGAAGACTTGATGCCAGGCGACGCCGATGGCTTCCTCTTCCGGATCGCGCCGTACGTCAGTTTTTGCGCGTCGTTCACGGTGTTCTTTGCGATCCCGTTTGCGGGGCGGGACATGCCGTTTGTCGCGCAGCATTTGAACGTCGGCGTGTTCTTCATCTTGGCTGTGCTGGGGCTCGAAGTTTTCGGCGTGATCCTCGCCGGTTATGCTTCGGCGTCGAAGTGGTCGCTGTTCGGAGCAATGCGCGAAGCAGCCCAAGTGGTAAGCTACGAAGTGCCACTCGGCATGTGTGCGGTGGTGCCGGTGATGCTCGCCGGATCGATGGACTTGGTTTACATCGGCGACCGTCAGGCCGGCTGGTTCACGAGTTGGTACGTGTTTCACGATCCGTTTACGTTCATCATTTTTTGGGTTTACTTCACTTGTGCGACGGCGAGCGTGAACCGCGCGCCGTTCGATCTGGCGGAAGCGGAAAGCGAGCTGGTGGCCGGCTTTCACACCGAGTATTCCGGATTGCGGTGGAGCTTCTTTTTCATGGCCGAGTATGGCTCGATGCTCGCGGTGAGCCTGCTCGCGTCGATCCTGTTTTTCGGTGGCTGGAATGGGCCGATTCCGATCACGCGTTGGCTGGGAGCGACGCCGGCGTTCGGCTGGCGGCATGAGTATGTCGGCAATCTGCTCGGCTGCCTGAACATCCTCGCCAAGGGCGTTCTGGGCGTGACGGCCATGATGTGGGTCCGCTGGACGCTGCCGCGGCTGCGAATCGATCAGGTAATTACGGTTTGCTTGAAGTATTGCGTGCCGATTGCGGCGGTTGCGTTTTTGGGCGCGACCTGGTGGCAATACCAGTGGCCCGATCGGGCGTTCTTTGGTTTGCGGGCGCTACCGCCGTCGGCTTACATGCTGCGGGAAAATTGGCCGACGGCTGAGGGGCCGGCCGCGAATACGCAACCGGGTCAAAACGCGGTTTCGACGACGGCCGTCGCGGGGAGGGCGTCGTGATGGACCAACCAATCTATTGGCCGTCGGTTTTCTTCTTGCTGTTCGGCACGGCGGCCTGCGTGTTTGCCGTGGCCGTGGTGCTGAGCGCGAACATCGTGCGGATGGCGTTTTATTTGGTGCTGTCACTGGCGGCTACGGCCGGGTTGTTCTTTTTAGCCGGGGCCGATTTTGTCGGTTCGATGCAGCTCTTGATTTACGTGGGCGGTACGCTGGTGCTCTTGGTCTTCGGCGTGATGCTCACGTCGCAGGATCGCTTTATCTCGATGAAGACCAGCCGCGAGGAAATGATAGTCGCGGCGCTCGTCGGGGCGTGCCTGTTGTCGGTGCTGGTTTGGGCGGCGGTGAGCGTGCCGGAGTGGAAGGGTCTCGACCGGGCCGCCGCTGAAGCGATTCCGCTGCAGCCGACCGCCTCTCCGCTCGGCATGGGCCTGTTGGGAGTGCGCGTCGACGGGCCGGATCGGTCGGGATATCTGCTGATCTTCGAAATCATTTCGGTGCATTTGCTGGTCGTACTGGTCGGGGCCGCGTATCTGGCCCGAGCCAAACGGAAACGGACCATGGTGGCCGGATGAACGAACTACTCGTGGCAAACTTGCTGACCGAGCCGGTGGGCGTGTCGCATTACTTAGTCGTCGGCGCGGTGCTGTTCGTCTGCGGGGCGCTGTGCATGGCCACGAAGCGAAATGCACTGGGCGTGTTGATGGGAATCGAGTTGGTGCTCAACGGGGCCAATCTGAATTTCATCGCGTTTGGCAGCCCCTATTTGCGGGTTAACGCGAGCGACTTGGGTTTGGACGGGCAGCTAATGTCGCTGTTTGTGATTGTGCTGGCGGCAGCCGAAGCAGCCGTGGCGCTCGCCATCGCGCTCAACTTTTACAACAGTACAAGCACGATCGACGTCGATCGTGCTGATCAGTTAAACGGATAAGGAATTTTCGACGGGATAACAGGATCGGCAGGATTTACAGGATGAAGTCGACAGGATTTAGTCCGCAAACCGACGTATCGATTTTTATTTTGAACTACTGCCGTGACTTGGAATTCAATCCTGTTGATCCTGGAAATCCTGTTATCCTGTCGAAAAATAGTTAGGCGTTAAAAAGCAAAGACATGGATCCCGCAACGGCATTACCGAAACTGCTGATGATCGCGTGGCTGTTGCCGCTCGCGTCGTTTACGGTGATCTCGATCGGCTATTCGGTGCCGCAGCTCTTGGGCTTGCGCGTACCGTATGACGCGATGAAAAACGCGGCGTACATTGCCGTGGGCGCCATCGTGACGGGCTTCTTATTGAGCTGCGTCGCCCTGTTCGGCGTGTGGTTGCCGTCGCATCCGCTCGGAGATCCTGAGCATCAAACGGCGGCCAGCGAAAGCTCGGCCGCAACCGCCGAAGGCTCAGCCGGTGAACGCGCCGAAGCTAACAACGGACCACCGCCGTACTACGCCGGCGATTGGTACGAGTTGTACTCCCCAGGCGTCACCGGCAAGCTCAAAATCACCATCGGCTACTACATCGACACGCTCACACTCGTGATGTTTTGCGTAGTGACGCTGATTGCATCGTGTGTCCATATCTACGCGATCGGCTACATGCACGACGAGCTCCACGATTTCACCGACCACGAGGTGACGCTCGCGGGCGGCGACCACCTCCATCGCCGCGGCCGGTTTCACCGCTTCTTTCAATACTTGTCGCTGTTTTCGTTCTCGATGCTCGGCATCTGCATTGCCGGCAACCTGGCGATGGTCTTCGTGTTCTGGGAACTGGTCGGCATCTGCTCGTATTTCCTGATCGGTTTCTATATCGAGCGGCACAGTGCGAGCACGGCCGCCAACAAAGCGTTCATCGTCAATCGCATCGGCGACTTCGGGATGCTGATCGGCCTGATGGCGCTGTGGTCGACGCTCGGCACGTTCTCGTTCGGCGACATGACCAGCTGGGATGGCAAGGTCGAACCCGGCATGTTCAGCCTGCTCCACGATCAAGACGGCGGGTATCGACTGACGCCGACGCTGGGCATGGTGGCGCAGTCGGCCCGCGATCAGATTGCGGACGTTGTGCGGCTAAACACGGAGCCGGCGGCTGTCGACGCGGCGGTGAAAGCCAAAGTTGCCGAGCTTCGCAAGGACACCGAACATAAATACGGCCACTGGTTGCTGTTCGTCGCGGGGGTCGGCGTGTTTTGCGGGTGTATGGGAAAAAGCGCGCAATTCCCGCTCCACGTCTGGCTGCCGGACGCGATGGAAGGGCCGACGCCGGTGTCGGCGCTGGTCCACTCGGCGACGATGGTCGCAGCCGGCGTGTTCCTGGTGGGCCGCGTCTATCCGATTTTCACGCCCGAAGCGCTGCTGGTGATCGCGTGCGTCGGCTGCATCACGCTGTTTATCGCGGCGACGATCGCCATCACGGCCGTCGACATCAAACGCGTGCTAGCGTATTCGACCGTCAGCCAACTCGGGTACATGATGCTCTCGCTGGGCTTGGGCGGCTGGGTGGCGGGACTATTCCATCTAATCACGCACGCGTTTTTCAAGAGCCTGATGTTTCTTTGTTCCGGCTCGGTGATTCACGCGGTGCACACAAACGACATGCGCGAAATGGGCGGCCTGCGCAAGAAGATGCCGATCACGGCGTACACAATGCTCATAGGCTGCCTGGCGATTTCCGGCATGGGCATCCCGTTTCTGATTGGATTCAGCGGCTTCTACTCCAAAGACGCGATCATGGAGCAAGCCTACAGTCACATTAGCCGCAATGCCAGCCAGCCGATGCTCTGGCTGCTGTTCCTGCTGCCGGCGATTGGTGCGGGCATAACGCCGTTTTATATGTTTCGGCTGTGGTACATGACGTTCGCGGGCGACGCGCGCGATCACCATCGCTACGATCACGCCCATGAATCGCCGGCTGTGATGACCGGGCCGCTTCTGCTGCTCGCCGTGTTTGCAATCGGCGTGGGCTGGACTCTGCCGTTTACAAACTTTGGCGTGCAGAATCTGCTCAGGCAGGCCCGGCCCATCGGCACGCTGGCCACGGCTCACGGAGCGCTGCTAACGAACCTTGTCGTTCCCAACGAAGAGGAAAGCGAGGCCTGGCCCATCCGACTTCCGGCGGGGTTAATCGCGATCACAATGGCCCTGCTCGGAATCTTATTGGCGACGATCATTTATCTCTGGAAGATCTGGAGCGCGGAGAAGATTCGCGTGGCGCTCTTGCCGCTGTACAGTCTCTGTTGGCACAAATGGTGGTTTGACGAGCTTTACGATTGGATATTGGTCAGACCGACGCTGCTGGTGGCCGCGTTCATTGCGGTGATCCTCGATCGCGGGCTGATCGACGGCATCATTCATCAATGCGCCGCGATTGCCAAAGGATTGGCGGCCATCGTATCGGTCGTCGGCGACCGGTTTTTCATCGATAACTTCGTTGATACCGTCGCGGCGAAAACTTGGGATCTTGGTCTGTCGTTGCGGCATTTTCAAACTGGCCGTCTGCGGCAGTACGTAATGTTTATCGTGATCGGCACCGTGGTGCTGTTTTTGATTGCCAGCGTGTGGAGATATGCACTCGCCGCGGGATAGTCCGCAATCCGTTCCCTGAACCTTGAACCCTGAACCCATTCCATGTTCGATCTATCAACTCCAGCCGCGTTTTTGAGCGTCTTGGTGTTTCTGCCAGCCGTGGTCGCGCTGTTCATTGCGGTCGCGCCGCTACGTGGCGACCAAGCCAAGTGGATTTCGCTGGCCACGACGGCGGTCGTCTTCATCATGAGCCTGGCCATGATCTTTGGCCGGAGCCAAGTGCGGTTTGCGCCCGGTGTCGCGGAGATGCAAAACCTATTCTCGCTCGACTGGATTCCCTCGTTCGGCATCCGCTACATGATGGGGACCGACGGCGTGAGCTTCCCGCTCGTAGTGCTCACGGCGTTTATTTGCCTGTTGGCGATGGGCACCAGTTGGCCCATCACGAAGCACGAGAAGGCCTATTGCGTGCTGTTTTTGCTGCTCGAGACCGGCATGTTGGGCGTGTTTTGTGCGCTCGACTTCTTCCTGTTCTACGTCTTCTGGGAAGTGATGCTCCTGCCGATGTACTTCTTGATCGGCATCTGGGGCGGTCCGCGCAAGGAATATGCCGCGATCAAGTTCTTCCTGTATACGCTGCTGGGCAGCGTGTTCATGCTGATCGCGATTTTGATGCTCTACTTCAGCAGCGATCTGCGAAAAATGCCGCCCGCGGATCTGGTATCGACGGGCGTTGTGAATTCGGCGGCGGACGTCGGGACCCAGCAACAAGCCACGCAAGCGATTATTTCGGCCCAAACGCCGCAGCACACGTTCAACATCCTGGCCCTGCAGTGGATTGGCCAGCACACGGACCTGTTTAAAAAGTCGATGCTCGGCGGCAAATCGCTCGAGTGGTGGGCGTTTATACTGCTGTTCATTGGCTTCGCGATCAAAGTGCCCAGCGTGCCGCTCCATACATGGTTGCCGGACGCGCACGTCGAAGCCCCGACGCCGATCTCGATGATCCTGGCCGGAATTCTGCTGAAGATGGGCGGCTATGGCATCATCCGTATCTGTTACCCGATCTGCCCCGAGGCAGGTTACGATCTGGCCTATTTCGTTTGCGGCGTGGGCGTCTTGAGCATGGTCTACGGCGCGTTTGCCGCGCTGGCGCAGACGGACTTCAAGCGGATGGTCGCCTACAGCTCGGTGAGCCACATGGGCTACGTCGTTTTGGGACTTGGCGTGTGGAGCGCGGTGGCCGGCAACAGCTACAACCCCGACTACTGGAAAATGGGCATGAACGGGGCGATGTTCCAGATGATCGCCCACGGCATCAGCTCGGCCGGTATGTTCTTTATAGTCGGCGTGATCTACGACCGCGTGCATCACCGCAACCTCAACGAGTTCGGCGGCCTGTTCGCCAAGATGCCGGTCTATAGCGGCCTGGCGGTTGGCATCTTTTTCGCCGGCCTCGGTCTCCCCGGCTTGTGCGGCTTCATTGGCGAAGTGCTCGTCATATTGAGCGTCTGGAGTTACAGCCAAGTGCTGGCCGTGATCGCGGCGGCTGTGGTGATTTTGACGGCGGGTTACATCCTGTGGGCGATTCAGCGCGTGTATCTCGGCTCCGAATACAAAGGGCCACACGGCGAAGCGCTGACGCCAATCACGGCTCGCGAATTCTCGATTGCCGCGCCGCTCCTCGCCCTGGCGATCCTGTTTGGCGTCTATCCAAAGGCGCTCTTGGACTACATGCAGCCGTCGGTCGACCGCACAGTCACGCAACTCGCCGATTGGAGCCGGATCCATGAGCCGGCGAAGTTAAAGTCGCAAGCGACGGCAGCAACGACCAATGACCAAGCACCAATGACCAATTCGATCTCGATTTCCGGCCTGTCGCCAATCGCCGATAGCCGATAGCAAAACATGACCTTTCAATCCCTCGTCGACAACTTGATCTCCGATACGCTCCAAGTGAGCCTGCCGTTGTTTCGGCCGGAGCTGGCAATCTGCGCCACCATCGTCGTGATGCTGCTGGTTCGCGTGTTCAACTTTGGAGCAAAGTTCGATCCGTTCTGGTTTGCTCTCGTGGGCACCGGCGTGGCCTGGTTTTATTCGCTTCCGGCCGGTGGATTGAATCATCTTGGCGATATCGGCCGGCATGAGATCTTCACCGGCATGTTGGTCTATGATTCACTCACGGTCTTCTTCCGAATGTTTCTCGTGTCATTCGCGTTTTGGTTCATCCTGCTGGTGCGGATGACCGGACTGGCCGACAGGCAAGACGGCCAGGATTTTTACACGCTGCTTTTGGGTGCGACGCTCGGCATGTGCATCATGGCGTCGGCCAACCACTTGATGACGATCTTCCTCGGTGTCGAGATGGCGAGCGTGCCTTCGTATGTGCTGGCGGGCACTCTCAAGGGACGCCGACGAGCCAGTGAGGCCGCGCTCAAGTATGCCGTCTTCGGCGCCGGCGCGGCGGGCGTCATGCTGTATGGGATTAGCCTCTTGGCGGGGCTTTTGGGAACCGCTCATTTGCCATCGATTGCGATGAAGCTTGCCGCAATGGACATCCCGGCCAGAATCGCGTCCGGCGGAAATTCCGGCGCGCTCATGGTACTGGCGCTTGCGGGCCTGATGATCATGGTCGGTCTGGCGTTCAAGCTGTCGGCCGTGCCGTTTCACTTTTGGTGTCCCGATGTGTTTGAGGGAGCGTCGGCAGAGGTCGATGCTTTCTTATCCGTCGCGTCGAAGGCGGCCGCGATGGCGCTTTTGGTGCGGGTCGCACTGGGCGTGACCGCGGTTGTCGGCGGCGGCAATGGCGAGAAATCTGTCGCCAAGTCGCACGAATTGATGCCGGCACAAGTTGTCGCTTTCTCTCATGCCGTTGAAGGGAAAGTTGTGGCAGCGAGCGGAAATGTCCCGGCCACTCCTGTCGTGATGACCATGAATTCGACGGCCCCGCTCGATCCGGTTCGAGGTTTCGTCGTGAAGCTGCTTGCCATCGTGGCGGCGGTCACCTGCACGTTCGGAAACTTGGCCGCCTATGGCCAGACCAACATGAAGCGACTCTTGGCCTACTCTACGATCGCCCATGCCGGCTACATGATCATGGCCGTCGCCGCGGCCGTGCAACTCATGGGAACCGACATTGGAGCCGCTCATGAGGCGGTGGCTGCCTTGGTCCTGTATCTTACGGTTTACGTATTCATGAATCTGGGTGCGTTCGCGATTGTGGCCTTCCTCCGCGGCGCGATTGCGAGCGAAGAGATTGCCGACTATGCCGGGCTAATTCGCTCGTGCCCGATGACAAGCGTGGCGCTCGTGGCGATCCTGGTCAGCCTGGTCGGCATTCCGCCGATGGCCGGCTTCATCGGCAAGTTTGCGATCTTTCGCGCGCTGGTCGATGCCGGCGGCCCGTGGATGATGGGGCTGTTTGTCATCGCCGGCGTGAACACGGTCGTCTCTCTGATTTACTATCTCCGCGTGGCGAAGGTCGTGTGCATGGATCCGGAGCCGGAAAACCGCGGACCGGTTTCGATCGGCGTGCTACCGGCGACCTATATTTTGATCGTGGCGCTGCCCGTATTGATTTACGGCATCGTTCCGGACAGGCTCACTGAGATTGCCCACCAAGCGGCCGCCCAATTAATGATGTAGCACGCATGCCTTCACCAACCGCCATCGACCTCCTGAACCAAGTGCTCGTGATGCTGCGAAAGTCATTCCCGCAATACGCGCGTTACTCGCGGCCCTACATTCCGCCGGGCCACGAAGAGGCCTGGCGCATGCTCAAAGACATCGCCACCGCCGAGGAATCGCTCGCCCACCAGGTCAACGACGAAATCCTCTCCATGGGCGGCCTCACCCATGCGGGCGACTTCGCCATCGACTTCACCGACACACACGACCTCGGCATCGACTATATGATCGCCGAGGCGATAGGCTACCAGCGGCAAGACATCACCAAACTCGAGACCATCATCGAAAGCCTCAGGTCCACGCCCTCGGCCCACGCCGTGGTCGAAGAAATCCTCAACGTCGCGAAGCGGCATCTAAAAACACTCGAAGATCTTCACGCCAAACCGGGCTCCTCAATGAGCTTCGGCACGAACGGTGCGACACCAACGGACGCGCCCGCTTCGGCAACTTCGTAACGCGACCGCAACATGGACGGCGGCAGCGCACGGGATGTTCTATGCCCGACGGCCAAATTATTGCCGGTTCAAGGTTTCCGCGATTCGGTGCGAGCGCAGCTTGCGTAATGATCCTGTTAGCTTATGCAGCCTTCAATGCTCTGTTTAATCCGATCGGCTTGCCGGCCGCCGTTAACGGATGGAGCTATGTAATCATCGGTGTGCTGGTCATGCAGCCAATGCTCTTGGCAGTTTGGGCTTCGCTGGGACCGGGCGCCATGGCAACCCGCATTCCACTTGTATTTGTCGCATTCATGTTCGTTGTTTTCGCCGGCTGCTATAGACAATGGAATTTATTACCGATGGCGAACAATCTTCCATCCAATATCAACTGGAAAGCCCATGCAGTTCT
Organism: Lacipirellulaceae bacterium; assembly: GCA_036499445.1. Lineage (GTDB taxonomy): Bacteria > Planctomycetota > Planctomycetia > Pirellulales > Lacipirellulaceae > DASYDU01. The sequence goes on along the minus strand of DASYDU010000092.1, from coordinate 1,033 downwards.
AGACGTCTTTGAAGTTGCAGTTCCGCTTGCAATTTTCGCGCTGACATTTGTTCTCGCAGCTGTAGGGGGCGCAATCGGGCAGCGCAGAATCGCCCAGATTGATAGCCCGTCCTCGGCGAATATCGACAAGAGCCAATTCAGTTTGAGATACTTGCTCGCTATGACGGCAATCTGCGCCGCGTTATTGGTGATGGCCCGGCCCATAACATTCATATTTGAACGGCCGTCTTCTTGGACTGCGATCGCTGCCGAGTTGATTTTTGGACCGCTCGTGCTAACGATTGGCTTGTTCTTCCCGCTTGGCATTTCGACAATCGCCCTGACACAAGAGATTCTCACGCGACGTAACCTAGTAGTTGTCGCCGGAGCAGTCGCCGTTACGTTTGTGATTGCGATAGCCACCGCCGCGGCAGTATCCGGGAATTTTTATGATACACTTTTTGCATTAGCGCTTGTTCAATTGGGCGCTATCATGGCGGGAGTTCTAACGGCGTGGACGTTGCGCGGCGCCAGATATCGCTGGGTACAACAATACGCTCCCGACTCTGGCAGACAATTCTTGTCCGAGCGCTGGCTATGATTACGCTGTTCGACACACATTCCCATCTCGATCAGCCAGAGTTCGACGCCGATCGCGCGGACGTCGTCGCCCGGGCACACGATGCCGGCGTTATGAAAATGATCGCGATTGGCACCTCAGCGCCTACCAGCGAGATTTGCGTACGGCTTGCTGCAGAATATGAAGCCGTCTATGCAGCCGTTGGCATGCAGCCGAATTACATTGCTGAGAGTCAGCCAGGCGATTGGGACTGCATCGTCGAATTGGTCGGGCAGCCAGGCGTGGTGGCCATCGGCGAAACTGGGCTCGATCGACACTGGGACTTCACGCCGTTCGATCAGCAACAGGATTACTTCGACCGGCACATCCGGCTCTCGCAAGAGCGCGGCCTGCCATTTGTCGTCCACATGCGCGATTGCGACGAGGACATCCTAGTGATGCTGCGCGAGGCTCGCACCCGCGGACCGCTCTGCG
>DASYDU010000091.1:0-6637 GCA_036499445.1 Lacipirellulaceae bacterium | reverse complement strand
CGCCCCGGTCCGTCCCAACCGGGCTCAACAGATCCTGTATGGCCCGACGCTCGGTCCCTATCTATTGGGCGAGCAAATCGGGCGTACGCTGGTCCGGGAAGCCGAAACTGAGCCGCAGCTCGTCTTGACAGATCAGATTGCCGTACTGTGCCTACGTTCGCAGCTCGAAGTACCGATCGTCTATGTCGTTGGATCGGCCGACTCGGACGAGAATACGGCGATCCACTCCGACGATGCTAGCGCCCACGCGGCGGCCGGCGCCCAAGCCAAACCAGAGCCGTTCTACCTTCAAGGGAACAGATGCGAACTCGCGCCCGCTTACGAATCGGAAAAAGAATTGGTGGTCACGCTTTTAACTGAATTGGTTCAGCGTGTCGAATTGATGGAACCGTTCGGCCGCATCCACGAGGCAATTCGCGAGGCACAGCGTATCGGCGAAGAAGGGCCGGAAATCCATGGCCAAGCCGCGTGACCTCGACAATGGTGCTGCTCTTCTTTGGTCCGTCGCCAATTGGGACCTGCGATTGGACGTCGGATTGCGGAGCGAGTTGCAGTTGCCAATGAATTCGTACGTCGGGTCGCTGGCGCCGCTTGTTAAGAAGGTCGAATTGAACGCGGTACCGGATGGTGTCGTGTCGAGCTTTTTCCGACCGTATCGCCTTCGGACCATGGGGTGCTTGTTTCCCGAAGGGCGTGCGGCAAGTCTGACGCCTGCCGACATCAAGATTGACCCACCGGCCGCGGCCGGCGCGCCGCCGCAAACGACAAGTGCCAAACGTCGATTCACTCGACTTCGGCCGCCCCGCGATCTGATCAAGTTGGAAGACAGATTGCGGCTATTGCTGCAGCCTCCCTTGGAATCGCTTCTCGGGGCGGAATCGCTACGGTTCCCGGTCCGGCCGTTCCCCTACCAGCTCGACGGCATCGCATTTCTCTACCCTCGTTACCAAGCCGTGCTCGCCGATGAAATGGGACTCGGCAAGACGATGCAAGCAATCACTGCAGTCCGGCTGCTCACGCACCATGGGCAGTTGCGACGCATCCTCTTGGTGTGCCCTAAACCGCTCGTGACCAATTGGCAGCGCGAGTTCGCGCTCTGGGCACCGGAGCTTACGGTGACCACAATCGACGGAAATGCAACGCGCAGACAATGGCTTTGGCGTCGCGCCAAAGACGTTGTCGTAATTGCGAATTACGAAACCGTAGTTCGCGACAGCGTGCAAGTCTGCAATCCGATGAACTCCTACGATCTAGTGATTCTGGACGAAGCTCAGCGTATCAAGAATCGCGACAATTTGACCAACCAAGTCGCGAGCGCGATCCCGCGTGCGCGGAGTTGGGCGCTCACCGGCACTCCGATCGAAAACAGCGTGGAAGACCTAGTCGGGATTTTCGAGTTTGTGGCGCCGAAGCAAGTCGATGGAACAATGAAACCGCGGGCAATCGGGCGTGTGGCAAGCGATTACGTATTGCGGCGCACAAAAGAGCAGGTGCTGACCGACTTACCGCCCAAACTATTTCGCGACGCGGAAGTTGAGCTCACGCCGGAGCAAGCCGTGTCCTACCAGTTGGCGGAAGAAGAAGGGGTTGTGCGACTACGCGAGCTGAAGCAGGAAATCACAATACAGCATGTCTTCGAACTCGTGCTGCGGCTCAAACAAATCTGTAATTTCGACCCGACCACGGGAGCAAGCAGCAAGCTGGAACGGCTGGAAGCGGACATGGAGGAGTGCGCGGCCAGCGGCCGAAAGGCAATCGTATTTAGTCAGTGGGTGCAGACGCTAGCGGAACTGCGGGCGCGACTCGACAGGTTTTCTCCGGCAGAATACCACGGTCAAGTGCCACATCGCCGCCGTGACAGCGTGATCGAGCGATTTCGCCGAGACGACGACTGCCACGTAATGCTGATGACCTACGGCGCCGGCAGCGTAGGTCTGAATCTGCAATTTGCCAGTTATGTCTTTCTTTTCGACCGTTGGTGGAACCCGGCAGTTGAGGACCAAGCGATTAATCGGGCACATCGCATCGGAGCCACGAGCCCCGTGACCATCACACGATTTCTGACTTTGGGCACGATCGAGCAGCGGATTAACCAAATCTTGGAAAAAAAACGCGAGCTATTCGACACCGTTTTCGGCGCGTCGATCAGCAAGCCTCGCAGCGGACTTTCGCGCGACGAAGTCTTTTCGTTGTTTGATTTGCGGTCGGCGGATGACGAACTCCGCAACGTTGCGTGAGGCCGGTCCCAAATGATTTGGCTCGTACCAGTTACCAGCTGAGTTTAACGAATCTGGCGATCGCGCCATGTCGGGCAATGCGAGGCAAGGGCGGCAGTCCGCCGGCTCGAAGACTAGAGAGACGGTGCGCGGTCATTGGCACGATTCACCGATTGTGACCTGAAACGCGCTAGACTAGCCGACGCGGAGCATTTTGCATGCGGCGAATTCAGCGAAGTGCAGGTCTATGCCGCAAGGCAGTCACCGCGGGAATTGCCGTGGGGCTGGCATTCTCGTCCCAGTGCCATGGGGCTTGGTCGGGCATGTATGGCTGCTACGGCCCGCGCTGCATAACTTCACCCTTGGATATGCCTCTAACTCCCTACGCGATGCCGCGCCGGCCGGCCTGGGGTGGTTCCAGCTACAGGTATAGCCTGAAACCGACTCCGCAGTGTCAAATTTGCGGTTGTGGTTTGGCAAATGATGATGCCTCAGTGGATTGCCAGACTCCGTATCCACCAGGTGCGGCCGCCAGCTTTGAACCTGCGACATTTGAGCGACTCGGCCAGATTCCACATGAACCGCTGCTGGGACCGGGGCCCGCGGTCGGACCTGGTCTGCGCTAGCTGCCGACGAGGATACAGCAGTTCGACGGCGGATATGCGATCCCGTCGATTGTCGCTGGATGGGAAAGTAGTCGCTTCTGGCCCTATGATCGCTATAGCTTTACAACCGGATCATGAAGCCCCGGTGAACCTCTTATCGATCGACAATCGGTTTGATTTGTTGACCGGGTCGCGTCGATACATACGGATGTAACGGGAGGGCAAGACACCACGGTGTTTTGCTTCAGGATAGAGGTCTTCGCAAGACGACGGATCGGCTTGCGAAGACCTTTTTTCATATCCGCCGCGATATATTCGCAGGGTGGAAGCCTCGATCAAGCGGCTCATTTGGCGCCAATCTTCGCCTTGAGTGCTTCGGCATCGTCACGCATGACGAACAGGCCGCCGCCGCTAGTGGCCGGGTCGAGCGCTCGTTCTAAGAATTGCTTGGCGGTATCCGTTTGGTTTTGGTCGAATAACATTTTGGCGACGAGATAGCCGCTGTCGGGGCCAAGACTGCCAGTTTGCAGCGCTTTCTGCAATGCGGTGCCGGCGTCGCGGTTGTTTCCCGTTTGATAAAGCACCCATGCCAAAGTGACATTTGCTTCCGGGCTGTCAGGCCGAAGCATGGCGTTGATCTTCGCGAATTCAACCGCTCGCTGACGTTTCGCGTCATCGGGTTGGTCGACTAGCAAGAGAGCCAGTTGGTTCGTCACGCCGCCATTCGACGGCGAAAGTCTGAGGGCAGCCATGAAATAGTCTTCGGCAGGCTTCATCTTTTTGGCCATCCGTGCCGCGACGCCGCTCAACGAAAGGACTTCGAGGTTTTCGGGCTCGATCTTACGGGCGTCGGCCAAAACGGATTCGGCCTTGTTCTCATCGCCAGTTTGGAGCAGCCAATTCGCATAGGAAGTCAGCACTTTGACATCCGATTTGTTCGCTGCCACCGCTCGATCAAAAGCCTTTTGCGCTTCGGGGCGCTTTCCCAATTGCTCATAGACGAGAGCCGACGCCACATACGGGTTAAGCATTTCCTTATCAAGTTCACTCGCTTTGACAAATTGGTCGTATCCTTCCTTGGACTTGCCCTGCATGAACAATGCGCGACCCAAGCGATAATGGGCCATCGCATTATCTGGATCGACTTGGAGCAATGCTTGGAGGTCGTCGACCGTCGTTGGCCAATTTTTGCGCCGCTCGGCCACGATGGAATGACCGTTTCTTGCGCGGATTACAAAGTTGCGCTTTCGCTTGGCGTTGCCGTCGAACTTGTCGATCATCGCGAGGGCTTTTTCATAGAGTGCCTCGGACTCGATCGTATGACCGGCCTGGGTCGACTGATCGGCGAGAATCAAATAAGCCTCCGGATCAGCAGGATTATCCATCACGGTTTTCTCGAGGGACGCCTGGCCGGCGCCCGCATTCCCCGACACTAAAAACATCTTGGCCAGGGTCAAATCCACCGGCGGCAGACTGCTGTCCTTACGATTGGCCGCCTCCAAAAACTGACGCGCCCCCGGCACATCCCGATTGTTGAACCGCTTGATGGCCTCGTCGACGTCAGGGTACTTGGTATTTGCGTCGGAAACGGCATCCCCGATCAGGTCCTTGGTCGTAATCTGGCCCATAGCCGAGGGCCCCGACATATACAGTGCCGCGATGGCAATACATATGGATCCAACGCGCGTGCCAGCCACGAGCAACCAGGACGATGAACGGGTTGGTGGCAAACGAAACATCATGAGAGTTTCCTTTTGTCTATTGAGTCGTACGAAAAGTGGTCGGCCGATTCGAAGTCACTTTGGCGGCCGCGTGGTCGTCGTGTCCTCCGACGATCCGAGCGCGAGTAACAATTGCGGCCCGGGCGGCCGCATCAAGAAACGCGGTCCCGCATTGGCAGCTGCCCGGTGGATATCATTGTAGACGAATTCTCTATTTGCCACACCCACCTTGATCCAGCGAGTTGTCTGAATCGCAAACCGAATGTCGAATTGTGACGGTTAGCAGGACGGGGCAGTTTCCGCGGGATGCTCGACGGTTTGCACACCGCTTCGTATAGTGGCCCTTAGTAGCGGTCGCCAATGATCGACCGCCCGAGCATCCTCCAATGCAATAGGAGCCATCGCTTGTTCGTCGGGCCGGTCGTTACGCGCGAAGCCGTGGTCGCACCGCGGCGGCTTTCATTCTATGCGGCTCGGACTGTATTTGTAACGGTGCTGTTTGGCCTCGTGGCGACGTCCTGGCAAGTGTTGATTGGTTCGCAGCGCGTTGAAAATCCGGGTGATCTGGCATGGTTTGGCGCAGCGGTCACGCTAATCCTGGCGCCTGTCCAGTTCGCCGTCGCGGTCCCTTTTTCCGCGCTGCTAGTCGCTTCGGCTGTCGCTTTGGAAAAGGACCGCAAGACATTTGTTTTGCTGCTGATGACGAATCTGTCGAACGCGGAGCTCGTGTTGGGTAAGCTGTTGGCCGGCATGTTAACCGTAATGACGGTGCTGGTGGCGGGAGTGCCGCTGCTCATGCTCTTAACGCTGCTCGGCGGCGTCTCGACCAGCCAAATACTTCGCATTGAGGCCGTGACTCTCGCCAGCGCGCTGTTGGCGGGCAGCCTCGGCTCGACGATTGCCCTGTGGCGCGAGAAGACGTTTCAGTCGTTGGCGATTACGGCGCTTGCGCTCGTGCTCTGGTTTGTCGGCTGGGAATTGGTCGCGGCGGGCGCGTTCGGCCATCAAGGGCTTGGGGTTCCTGCCGAAACCTGGGCCACCATAATGAGTCCATGGCGCGCGATGTTGGCCTCGACTGCGCCGACGTTTGGCCACCAAGCCGCCGGATTGATGGGATTCGGCCCGACAAATCTGTTTTTGGCGGCGGCATTGGTTGAGGCGGCGCTGTTGAATGTGGTTGCCATTGTCATGGTGCGGCGCTGGAACCCATCGCGGGAGGCGGTAGCCGGCACGACCGAAGAGCGCGATGAGTTGGCGATCGGTGAGACGCCGGCCAACGTCCATAGCGCCGGCGGCAAGGTACGCCCTGTGTGGGACAATCCGATCTTGTGGCGCGAGGTCCGCACCTGGGCCTATGGGACGAAGATCTTGCTTGTGCGGTTTGCCTATTGGGCCGTATTCATAATTTCCGTGGCGGCGTTGGTGACTTCCGGCGGCAGCGCAAACGCTAACGCCAGTGGGCAATGGCTGCCGGCCGCGCAGCCATTGATCGCGCTGCTCGTCGTGAGTCTGATTCTGCTCAATGCGGCGGCGGTCACTTCGCTCACCAACGAACGCGATGCCAAGGCGCTCGATTTGTTGCTGGTCACCGATCTGTCGCCCAAGGAAATCGTCTTCGGCAAGCTGGGTGGCGCGATTTTCAATGCCAAGGAAATGGTCCTTTTTCCGCTACTGCTGTTTGCCTATCTGTGGTTTGCGCACTGGTTGGACTCGGGGCCATATGTATTTCTATCCATCGGATGGTGTGTGATGGCCGCCTTTGCAGCGATGCTGGGGCTGCACGCTGGGATCACTTACTCAAACTCGCGGACGGCGATCGCCACAAGCTTGGGCACGTTGATGTTTTTGTTCCTCGGAATTGCCACTTGCATGAGAATCATGCTTGCATTCAGCAGCTCGTTTGAATATCAACTGCCTTCGTTTCTGGGCTTCATCGCCGGCGGTAGCGTAGGGCTATACGTTGCGCTGGGCTGGCGGAATCCGTCGCGGGCGATCTTTTGGGCATCGGCCGCTGCGCCGATCGCTACGTTCTACGTGATCACCAGCTACTTGCTCGGCAAGTACGACAGCGCATTTTTTGTGACGTGCGCAACCT
>DASYDU010000090.1:0-37549 GCA_036499445.1 Lacipirellulaceae bacterium | reverse complement strand
GAGGTTGATGCGTTCGAGCGTGACGAACCCGCTCTTCTTGGCTTTGAGGTCGGATTCCTGTGTGCCGCCGGAGGAAGCGACGCCGCCCATGTGGAAGGTCCGCATGGTGAGCTGGGTGCCCGGCTCGCCGATGCTCTGGGCGGCGATGATACCAACCGCCATGCCTTCCTCGACGAGCGCGCCGGTCGATAGATCCATCCCATAACATCGGCGGCAGATACCCAGCGGTGCGTCGCAGGTAAGTGCGCTGCGAACTTGAATCTTTTCCAGCCCGAGTTCTTCGATTTTGTGGGCAATGTCGGCGGTGACCAGCTCGTTCTCACTGACGATGACTTCGTCGGTGATCGGGTTGACGATGTTCGCCCGACTCACGCGGCCGCGAATCGAATCGGCCAAGCCGACCTCGACCTTTTCACCACGGTAGATGATCCCCTTGGTGATGCCTTGCGTCGTGCCGCAATCATCCATCGTGATCACGACGTTTTGCGCCACGTCGGCCAGCTTACGGGTCAGATAGCCTGAGTCGGCCGTCTTGAGCGCCGTGTCGGCGAGTCCCTTACGGGCGCCGTGCGTCGAGCTGAAGTATTCGAGCACCGTAAGGCCTTCGCGGAAATTCGCTTTGATCGGCGTCTCGATAATCTTGCCGGACGGCTTGGCCATCAAACCACGCATTCCGCCGAGCTGACGCATCTGCTCGACACCACCGCGGGCGCCGGAGTGAGCCATTAGGAAGATCGGATTGACGTAGCCGTCCGTGCGGAAGTCGACCTCGAGCGCGCTCATCATTTCCGTCGTGATTTGTTCGCGAGCATGGGTCCAAGCATCGAGCACCTGGTTGTATCGCTCGCCCTCCGTGATGATGCCGCGCTGATAAAGCTTGTTCTTGCGCAGCACATCCTTCTCGGCGGCGGCGATGATTCGCCCCTTGGCCTCGGGAGTAATCAAATCGTCCGTGGCGAACGACAATCCGCTACGAGTTGCTTCGCGGAAGCCGAGTTGATTCATGTCATCAAGCAACTGGATCGTGAGCCGACGCCCGAGGAATTGATAGCAATCACTGATTACGCGGGCGAGCTGACTCGATCGGAGCGGCGTGTTATAGAACGGCATCCCCAAAGGAAGCACCATGTTGAAGATCACGCGGCCGACGGTTGTGTCGACCACCTTGCCCTTGGCATCCTCTGCGTCCATGTCGTCACGCAGACTGCGATCCTTGGGGAGGCGGACCTTGATCTTCGCATGCGTATGGATTTTCCCTGCCGAATAGGCCATCTCGACTTCTTCCATCGAGCTGAAAGCCATGTCGTCGCCAGGAGCCGACGGCACGCTCATCGTCAGATAGTAGCAGCCCATCACCACGTCTTGCGACGGGCTAATAATTGGCGCGCCGTTGGCCGGGCTGAAGATGTTGTGTGTGCTCATCATCAGCGTGTGGGCTTCAACTTGAGCCTCGATCGACAGCGGCAAATGGACTGCCATCTGGTCGCCGTCGAAGTCGGCATTGAATCCCTTGCACACCAGCGGATGGAGCTGAATGGCGTTGCCTTCGACCAGGATCGGTTCAAAGGCCTGAATGCCCATGCGATGCAGCGTCGGCGCGCGATTCAGCAGCACCGGATGATTGCGGATCACTTCTTCCAGGATGTCCCACACCTCATCGTCCTTGCGCTCCAGCATCTTCTTGGCGCTCTTGATCGTGTCGGCGTGACCCAATTCCTTGAGCCGGCGGATGATGAACGGCTGGTAGAGTTCCAGCGCGATTTTCTTCGGCAACCCGCACTGATGGAGCCGCAGGCTCGGACCGACCACGATCACGCTGCGGGCCGAATAATCGACTCGCTTACCGAGCAGATTCTCGCGGAACCGGCCTTGCTTGCCTTTGATCATGTCGGTGAGCGACTTGAGCGGGCGATTCGACGAGCCAAGCACGGGGCGCTTGCAGCGATTGTTGTCGAAGAGTGCATCGACCGATTGCTGCAGCATTCGCTTCTCGTTGCGAATGATGACTTCCGGTGCATTGAGGTCGACCAGCTTCTTCAGCCGATTGTTGCGGTTGATGATCCGGCGATACAGATCGTTGAGATCGCTCGTGGCGAAGTTGCCGCTGTCCAAGAGCACGAGCGGGCGCAGGTCCGGCGGAATAACCGGGATCACGTCGAGCACCATCCACTCCGGCTTGTTGTCCGAATCGCGGATCGCCTCGACAGTCTTGAGCCGATTGATCAGGTCCTTGGCCTTTTGCTTCGAGCCGGTTTCTTTGAGCTCCAGCCGGAGGACTTCCGAGAGCTTTACCAAGTCGAGCGCCATCAGCAGCTTGCGAATCGCCTCGGCCCCCATTGCGGCCTCAAATGCGTTCTCCCCGTAAGTCTCGCGAGCGGTGCGGAATTCCTCTTCCGTCAAGAGTTGCTGTGGCTTGAGTGGCGTGTCGCCCGGATTGGTGACCACGTAATCCTGGAAGTAGATCACCTTCTCCAGGCTCGTAGTCTTCATGGCGAGTAGGCTGCCCAAGCGGCTCGGCATCGCTTTGAAGAACCAGATATGGACCACGGGCGCGGCAAGCTCAATGTGCCCCATCCGCTTGCGGCGGACACGGCTATGGGTGACCTTCACGCCGCAACGGTCGCAGATCATCCCCTTGTACTTCATGCCGCGGTACTTGCCGCAGGCGCACTCCCAATCCTTCTCAGGGCCAAAAATCCGTTCGCAGAACAAACCGTCCTTTTCCGGGCGGTAGGTGCGGTAATTGATCGTCTCCGGCTTCTTCACTTCGCCGAACGACCAACTGCGGATATCGTGCGGTCGCGCCAAGCTAATTTTGACGGACGCGTAGTCGTTGATGCGATCGTAACTGGTGGATTCCAAAAGACTCATATTGTGCGCTCCTGTGACAGGGCGAATGGCTGATCTGATCGGAAACTAAACGCGGCGCTTCTCAAGTTGCATATTCAATCCCAGGCCGCGAATTTCATTGGTGAGCACGTCAAAGCTGGCGGGTGTGCCGGCCTCTAGTGTGTTCTCACCTTTGACCATCGACTCGTAAATCTTCGTGCGTCCTTCGACATCATCGCTCTTAACTGTAAGCAGCTCCTGCAAAATGTACGCGGCGCCGTAGGCCTCGAGCGCCCAGACCTCCATCTCGCCAAATCGCTGACCGCCGAAGCGGGCCTTGCCGCCCAGCGGCTGTTGCGTGATGAGCGAGTAGGGGCCAGTGCTGCGGGCGTGGACCTTGTCATCGACCAGGTGATGCAGCTTGAGCATGTAGATATAGCCGACCGTCGTCTCTTGTTCGAATGGCTCGCCCGTCCGCCCGTCGTAAAGGCGCGCCTTGCCGTGCCGCGGCAGGCCGGCTGCCTGCAGCGCATCGTTGATATGGACTTCGTCCGCCCCGTCGAACACCGGCGTGATTGCTCGGAAGCCGAGCTTCGCGCCGGCCCAGCCGAGGTGCGTCTCGAGAATCTGGCCCACGTTCATCCGGCTCGGCACGCCCAGCGGATTGAGCATGATCTGCACCGGCGTGCCATCGGCTAAAAAGGGCATGTCTTCCATCGGCAAAATCTTCGAGATCACGCCCTTGTTACCGTGACGGCCGGCCATCTTGTCGCCGACCGAGATCACGCGCTTCGTCGCGATGTAGACCTTGACCATCTGCAGCACACCGCTTCGCAGCTCGTCGCCGCGCTTCATCGAATTGAGCTTGCGGTCGCGAGCGTCAATTGCCTCCTCGACGGCCGGCCAAAGCTGCTTTTCCGCGCGCTCGGCGTCCTTCTTGCGTTGCGGGCTACGGATGTCGATCGCGTCGAGCTTGAAGGTTTGCGCCCGCTCGGCTACGTAACTTGGGTCTTGGCCGTGCACGAGCGGATTACCGTCGTCATCGGTCAGCTTGCGTCCGAGCGCCGTCTCTAGATCGATGACCATTGCGGTGAACGCGGTCGCGATCCCTTCATTCCCTTCCTTCTCCGCCACCTTGAGCGAACGTTCGAACTCCTTGCGTTGATCCTCAGAGAGGCTCATGCGGCGGGAGAACCGTTGCGTGTCGATCACAATCCCTTCGACGCCGGAGGGTACCTCCAGCGAATCGTTCTTCACGTCTTCGCCAGCCCGGCCGAAGATGGCGTGCAGCAGCTTTTCCTCAGGCGTGAGCTCGGTCTTGCTCTTCGGCGAGACCTTGCCCACCAAGATGTCGCCCGGTTCTACGAACGTGCCGATCTGGACGATGCCGTTCTCGTCGAGATTTCGCAGCATCTTTTCGCTGACGTTGGGAATATCGCGAGTGAATTCCTCGCGGCCGAGCTTCGTCTCGCGGATTTCCACATCGAACTCTTCGATGTGGATTGAAGTGTAGGTGTCGTTCTTCACCAGCTCTTCGCTAATGATGATCGCATCCTCGAAGTTGTAGCCTTCCCACGACATAAACGCGGCCAGCACATTCCGGCCCAGGGCCAATTCGCCTTGATAAGTCGCAGCGCCGTCGGCGATCACCTGGCCCTTCTCCACTTTGTCGCCGAGCTTGATGATCGGACGGTGGTTCTGGCACGTCCGCTCGTTCAAACCGACGAACTTGCGTAGCTTGTGGACCTCGGGACCGATTTCGATCCGCTCGGCGTCGACGTACGTGACCGTACCCTTGTGGCCTGCGCGGAGAATCATGCCCGAGTGGAGTGCCACATCACGCTCCAGTCCAGTGCCGACGATCGGCGGCTCGGTAATCAAGAGCGGAACGGCCTGCCGCTGCATGTTCGATCCCATCAAGGCCCGATTCGCGTCGTCGTGTTCGAGGAATGGAATCAAACCGGCCGAGACGCCGATCATCTGGCTCGGCGTCACGTCGATGTATTCGATCTTGTCGACCGGCACGAGCACGAAATCGGCATGTTGCCGTGCAACCAGCGTCTCGCCTTGGATCTTGTTGTCCGTGATCGTTGCGTCGGCCGAGGCCACGACCGCGTTTGACTCCTCATCGGCCCGCAGCCAGACGACTTCTTCCAGTAGCTTGCCGTTGTGAACCTTGCGATAGGGCGTGATCAAAAAACCATATTCATCGACGGCCGCATACATCGCCAAGCTGGAAATCAGACCGATATTCGTACCTTCAGGCGTCTCGATCGGGCAAATGCGGCCGTAGTGCGAGATGTGAACGTCGCGCACCTCGAAACCTGCCCGCTTGCGATTAAGGCCGCCGGGACCAAGCGCCGATAGCCGCCGCTCGTGCGTCAGCATCGAAAGCGGATTGGTCTGATCGACGACTTGCGACAACTCGCCGCGGCCGAAGAAATACTCGATCGCCGCGGAAATGCTCTTCGGATTGATCAGGCTCCGCGGCGTCATGTCCTCAATGTCTTTGAGGCTCATCCGCTCTTGCACGGTGCGGCGGAGCTTCAAGAAGCCCTTCCGCATTTCGTCGGCCGCCAGCTCATCGATCGTCCGCAGACGGCGATTGCCCAAATGGTCGATGTCGTCGACCGCCGCGTTCGCGTCGCCGGTGATCAGTTGCAACATGTACTTCACCGCATTGATCAAATCCTCAGACCGGAGGACCATGGTGTCCTCGGGCACGGTTAACCCGAGCTTCCGGTTAATGCGGAACCGGCCGACGCGGCCCAATCGATAGCGGTTAGTGTCGTAGAACTTTTCGTGGAACAGCGCCCTGGCTTTTTCCAATTGTGGCGGATTGCCTGGCCGCAGCCGTTGATAAATTCGCAGCAGCGCTTCCTCGTGGCTCGACGTGGCGTCGTCCGCCAGTGCATTCAAAAGCACCGGCGTCGCCGGCGGCTCCATGATCTCCACCGACTTCACGCCGGACGAAGCGATCAATTCGGCCGCTGTCTTGGTGATTTTTTGACCGCTCTCGACGATGATCTCGCCGGCTCGCTCGCTGCCCGCCGGATAGACAATGTCCTCGACGGCGTACTTGTCCTCGATCTTGCCCGCGCTGCGACCGTCGACGATTTTCTGCTTGGTGGTCTCATAGAATGTGCGGAGCATGTCACTGTCGAGCGTGAATTTTGGGTCCATCGCCCGCAGCAATGTCATCACGGAGAACTTCCCACTCTGATCGATGCGGACCGTGATGCTGTCCTTCTTGGTGGTGTTGATTTCGATCCAGCTCCCGCGCTCGGGAATCACGCGGCAACTGTGGAGTCGTTTCTCGCCGGCTTCCATGTCGGAGACGAAATCGATACCGGGACTGCGGTGCAACTGGCTCACCACCACCCGCTCCGCACCGTTGATAATAAATTCGCCGCCGCCGAGCATGATCGGAAGGTCGCCCAGATATACTTCTTCCTCGATCGGCTGCTCTTTGTTGAGCCGCAGCCAGATGCGGAACGGCCGGCCGTAAGTCAGCCGCAGTTGCCGGCATTCGTCGGGCTCATAGCGCGGCTTGCCCAGCTCGTATCGCAAATAGCTGAGTGCAAGCTTTTTGTCGTAGCTCTCGATCGGGAAGATCTCGCGCAGCACGCCTTCTAGACCCTCGTCCTTCCGCTTGTCGGACGGAGTTTCGTACTGCAGAAAGCGGGCGTAGCTCTCGGTTTGGATCTGCGTCAAATCGGGAATCGCATATGGATCGCGTCCGCTGCCGAATCGCCGCGTGGTCGTAGTCTGCAAACGCCGCTGGGCTGTAACTGCCATGGGATAACTCACTCCGTAATCAGAAACCGTCGCTGGATCGATCGACCGCGGCGCGGCACGAGCGCTCCGCGCAGCCGCCACCGCCGCAATCAGTCGGGCAGGCAGAAATGAACATCAAGCGATGGGAGAGGCTCATGCAACTCGCACTGACCAGCGCCATCCGAAGGGCTCACCACAAGAACTGACGGGAAAAACAGACGATCGGCCACCCGATTCGCTCCCGAAGCACACACTTCGAAAGCTGCCGGACCGCCACGACCACGTCAACCTACTTGATCGAGACGGTCGCGCCCGCTTCTTCCAATTCTTTCTTGAGCTTCTCGGCGTCGGCCTTCGAAAGCCCTTCCTTAATCTTGCTCGGCACGCCTTCGACCAAGTCCTTGGCCTCTTTCAGACCCAGGCTGGTTGCTCCGCGCACGACTTTGATCACGCCGATCTTTTGGTCGCCGAAGCTTTCAAGCACGACATCGAACTCGGTCTTTTCCACGGCCGCCTCGGCAGCACCGCCGCCCGCGCCCGGCATCGCCATCATGACGCCGCCGCCGGCCGCCGGCTCAATGCCGTGGACTTCCTTCAGATAATCGCTGAGCTCTTTGGCCTCCTTCAGCGTGAGGCCGACAATCTCGTCGCCGAGCTTTTTCGTGCCGGCCGAGAATTCCATGGTTGCTGTGGACATGATTGGTCTTTCCCTTTCTCTTACTGGGTCCTGCTGATTTGTTTGGGTGGTGAATACGTAGGCTGGGCCAAGCGTTACGGGACCCACTCTGCGTCTCACCTACTCTGCTGCTTCTTCGCCCTTCTTCTTAATCTGACTGGCCAGCTTCTTCCCCGGGCCAAGCAGCTGTGCCGACAGCGTTGCACCAGGGCTGAGGATTTGGCCAGACAAAATGCTGAGCTGCTCCGGCCGACTCGGCCACTTGCTAACCGCTTGCACTTCGGCGGCCGATAGCCGCTTGCCATCCATGGCGCCACCCTTCGCTGCGAAGGGTTCGAACTCCTTCATGCCGGCGACGCGACTGACTTCCTTGGCCAGAGAGACGATGTCCTCGCCACCCCAGATCAAGGCCACCGTTCCCGTGGTCTCCTCAAACGCCGGTCCGATCCGGGTGCCCTCGGTCGCTCGGCGGGCCAGGCTGTTCTTAACCACCATCAGCTTGATGCCCTTTTGGCGAAGCTGACGCCGCAGATTGACCGATTTCTCATTCGACATCCCGATGACGTTCACCAAGAGCGCATCGTCGACGCCGTTGAGCTTTTGCCGCAACTCGGTGGTGATCAGGTCTTTGACGTATTTGCTCATGGTTGAAAAACTGTTAGCTATTTGCTCGATCGGGTTCAGTTCTCTGGCTAATAGCTGCGGGCTAATAGCTGTTAGCTTTTTTCCTCACACTGCCAGCCGCACACTGGGGCTCATCGTGGCGCTGATATGGACGTTCTTCACGTACGTGCCCTTTACGCTCGAAGGCTTGAGCGCGAGCACCTTATCGACAAACGCCTGGATGTTGTCGACCAGCTTGGGGGCGTCGAAACTCAGCTTGCCAATGACCGCCTGCACATTGCCGGCCTTATCGTTGCGAAACTCCACCTTGCCCGCCTTGTATTCGCGAACCGTTGCGGCAACGTCTGGTGTTACCGTGCCGGCACGAGGCGAGGGCATTAGGCCGCGCGGACCAAGCACTTTGCCGAGGGGGCCAACCAGTTTCATCATGTCCGGCGCCGCGATGCAGACGTCGAAGTCTGTCCAGCCGTCCTTGATCTTGTTCGCGAGCTCCTCTTCGCCGACGTGATCGGCGCCTGCCTCGCGGGCCTCGTCCGCCTTCGCGCCTTTGGCAAACACCAGCACGCGCTGCGACTTGCCGATGCCATGCGGCAAGACGATCGAACCGCGGACGATTTGATCGGCCTGCGCCTGATCGATGCCCAGCCGGATCGCGATCTCCACCGATTGGTCAAACTTCGTGCCGGCGTAACCCTTGAGCACCGCAACCGCGTCACTCACGGGCACCGGCCCTTCCTTTTTCTTCTCCGCCAAGTTGCGGAATCGTTTGGATTGCTTAGTCATAGCTTTGTTTGTCTTTGGGAGGGCGAAGCTCCCGCTGAGCTTTACGGTCCTGGCTCGGCAGGAGCCTCGCCCTCCCGCCGCGCGTGTTTTTGTCTAACCTTCGACGACCAATCCCATGCTGCGAGCCGTGCCAGCGATCATCCGCACGGCATGCTCCACATCGCTGGCGTTTAGGTCCGCCATCTTCGTGTTCGCAATTGTTTCCAATTGGGCCCGCGTCACTTTCCCCACCTTGTCCTTATTCGGAACAGCCGAACCTTTGGCCAGGTTCGCCGCTTTCTTTAGCAGCACAGCCGCCGGCGGGCTCTTGGTGTAAAACTCGAACGAGCGATCGTTGTACACGGTCACCACGACCGGGATCATCATGCCACCGGCCTCTTTGGTCCGTTCGTTAAATTGTTGCACGAACTGGCCCAGATTGATGCCGTATTTGCCCAGCGATGTGCCAACCGGCGGCGCAGGCGTTGCCTGGCCACCAGGGATCTGGAACTTCGCGCCACCCGTTATTTGCTTTGCCATAATTTTGGCTATCAGCTATTAGCCGTTAGCTATTAGCCAGACGTACGCTATTTGTCTGACTAATAGCTAAGAGCTAACAGCTGACAGCTTCCTCCTACATCGCTTCGATTTGCCAATATTCGAGCTCGACCGGCGTGCTGCGACCAAAAATGTTGATCATTACTGTCACGCGGCCGCTCGCTTCGTCGATCGATCCAACTTCGCCTTCGAAGCTCTCGAAGTTGCCTTCTTTCACTTTGACTTTGTCGCCCTTCGCGAATTTGATGTCGAGCTTCGGCGCTTCCTGGGTCTCTTCCGTCTCGGTCTGAATGATCTTGGAAACCTCGTGCGGCAACATTGGCGTAGGCTTGCCGCCTGCACCGGTGAAATCGCCGACGCCCGACGTCTCTCGTACCGCGAACCACGTGTCATCGTTGATGTGCATGTGCACGACGATGTAGCCCGGATATAGTTTTCGCTCGACGACTTTCTTCTTGCCTCCCTTAAACTCCGTGACTTTTTCCGTGGGCACGATCACCTGATCAAAGTACCGATCGAGACCTTCGACCTTGATTTTTCGTTCCACCGCCTCGGCAATCGATCGTTCCCGATTGCTCTGCACCTTGAGGATGTACCAGTCCATCCGGAGGTCGTCGTCTTCGGGCGGCGCGACATAAACTGGCCCCGACTTCGACTCGATCTGCTCCTCTGCTACTAATGGTTGCTCCGAGTTGTCTTCTGGCGACTCTTGCTCGGCCTCCTCGGTCGAAACCGCGGCAACGTCGACGACTGTTTCCCGCAACGCCAATTCATGGTCGACGGCGCCCCCGGCCGGGGACGTGGCATGCATGCCGTCCTCACGGGAGGTATTCTTCGGGTCCGCGCGCGGCCGATCGACATCCGCGCTCTCAGCGAATTCGACCGTGGCGTCGTCGGCAAATCTGTTCGGCTCGTCCGTCACAACCTCGTCCCTTGGCTCGGTTTCCGTGCCCACGCCGCCATGGCGAATTCAAACAAACCGTTCCTATCCCCAAAAACGCGTTCCTACCCCAATAACCGTCCGAGCAGGAATTTCCACATCAAATCAAATATCAACAACACGAACGCCAGGATGAAGATCATCAGCATGACCACAATCGAGGAGCGAAAAAGCTCGCTGCGCGCCGGCCAGGAGACCTTGTTCATCTCAGCTTCCACCGAAATCAAAAAGTCGGCAAAACTCGGCAACTGCACTACACGGAAACTCGCCCACAATCCCAACACCAACACTGCCAGAGGCACACCAAATTGAACGATCCAACTGCGGTTGCTACTACTGTAATAATCGTTTAGGCACCACGCGCCCAACGCGAAGATCACAGCTAGCGAGCCGAACGTCACCTGCCGGGCGATCCGACCCTGGCTCCGCTTGTACAGCCCGAACCGAAACAACTCTTGGACAAATTCGCCCACGCGTCATCCTCTTAATTATGCTCGTGTCTCAAAGGACCGAGGATTCGAGATTGCGGACGCGGAGCGCCTGATACGCACCGACGTCTTTCTCTGCATCCCAACTCCTCGACCCTCGCTCCCTGACAAATGGCAGGGGCGGTGGGATTCGAACTCACAACCCCCGGTTTTGGAGACCGGTGCTCTGCCAATTGAGCTACGCCCCTGTGAAAATGACGAATTACAGAATGCCGAATGACGTACAAACTAGTCATCCGACATTTGACATTAGTCATTCGTTCATTCGTCATTTACTCCAGGATTTTTGTCACGACGCCCGAGCCGACCGTCTTGCCGCCTTCGCGAATGGCGAACCGCACGCCTTCATCCATCGCAATCGGCTTGGACAACTCGACGCTGATCCGTGCGTTGTCGCCCGGCATGCACATCTCCGCGCCGCCCATCAAGTTGGACGATCCCGTGACGTCCGTCGTACGGAAGTAAAATTGCGGCCGATAACCGCTGAAGAACGGCGTGTGGCGGCCGCCTTCCTCTTTCGAGAGGACGTACACCTCGGCCTCGAACTTGGTATGGGGCGTGATCGATCCGGGTTTCGCCAGCACCTGGCCGCGCTGAATCTCCTCACGCTTCACACCGCGAAGCAAGCAGCCGACGTTGTCGCCCGCCTCGCCTTGATCGAGCGTCTTGTTGAACATTTCCACGCCGGTGCAGGTCGTCGACTTCGAGGCTGCTTCCAGCCCGATGATGTCCACCGTGTCGCCGACCTTAACGATTCCGCGCTCGATCCGGCCAGTCGCCACGGTGCCACGACCTTCGATCGAGAACACGTCTTCGATCGCCATCAGGAACGGCTTGTCCTTTTCCCGAACCGGTTGTGGAATGTAGGTGTCGACCGCATCGAGCAGCTCTTGAATGCACTTGGAGGCCGCCGGATCTTTGGGGTTGTCGTACGCGCCCTTCGCCGAACCGCGGATCAGCGGAATCTCGTCGCCGGGGAAATCATACTTGGTCAAGAGTTCCCGAACCTCGAGCTCTACCAGGTCCAACAACTCTTCGTCGTCGACCAGATCGCATTTGTTCAGGAACACGACGATCCGCGGCACCCCGACTTGGCGCGCCAGCAGAATATGTTCCCGGGTCTGCGGCATCGGGCCGTCCGCTGCCGACACGACTAGGATCGCCCCATCCATCTGGGCAGCACCCGTGATCATGTTCTTGATGAAATCGGCATGGCCTGGGCAGTCGATGTGGGCATAATGACGCTTCTCGGATTGGTATTCGACGTGCGCGACGGCAATCGTCACGGTCTTCGTCGCGTCGCGGACCGTCCCACCCTTGGCGATGTCGGCGTATGACTTGGTGGTCGCCAAACCCTTGGCAGCTTGCACCGCCAGGATCGCTCCAGTAAGCGTCGTCTTGCCGTGATCAATGTGACCGATCGTGCCCACGTTGACGTGCGGCTTTGTCCGATTAAAGGTATCCTTGGCCATGTTGCTCCCTAACTACGCTACTACGGGGAAAGTGGAAATTGAAAAACTGAAGTCGATTGATAGTCGGAACTCGCCCTGCTATCGAGAGCTGCTGATGAGACTTGAACTCATGACCTCGTCCTTACCAAGGAAGCGCTCTACCAACTGAGCTACAGCAGCGCGGGAAGCTGTTAGCTACAAGCCGTTAGCTGTTAGCTTGGAATGTTCCAACCAATGTGATTCTGTTCTTTCTGTCCAAGAGCCAAACGCTAATCGCTGACAGCTTCACCAAAGCGGGTGAAGGGAATCGAACCCTCGTCATCAGCTTGGAAGGCTGTTGCTCTACCATTGAGCTACACCCGCAAGCAAGTCGAGGGTCCAGGGTCGGGAGTCGAGAGCCGTACCAACTTGCCCTCGACTCTCGACCCTCGACTCTCGACCCTCTTCACTGGGGAGTGCAGGATTCGAACCTGCGAAGGCATAAGCCATCAGATTTACAGTCTGACCCGTTTGACCGCTTCGGTAACTCCCCTCCGCAAAGTACCGTTCAATCCTTCACGCTTCTGCACGGACCGCAGCGTCCGTCGGCTGAGGTCTGGGGATCACCGATCTTAACGCCGTCGCAGCGACGACAAATCGAATCTTCCGCGCGCGGCAAACGCGCGACGATCTCAATAGGGAGACTTACTTAAATCCTGCCGCTGACCACTTCCGACCGCTCGCCCCGCCGACCGCATCTTTTCACCCGCTGCACAGACTCCTTGGACGAGCTAGCGAAGGGACTTGAACCCCCAACCTGCTGATTACAAATCAGCTGCTCTACCAATTGAGCTACGCTAGCCGATGGACGGCAATCGTATGCGAATCAGTTAATATAACGGCCTGGCGTAAGGTCGCAAGTGCGCCTCGATAGGATTTTTTCGCAAAACCTGCCGTCAAACGTCGTTTTGGCATCGGATTTTCAGGCAACGGCTTAGCAGTTCCCCCAAATTACCACCCCGCCGTCGTTTGCTCGCCGCGGCAACGACGAAATGGCCTCGGGAGCCGGCCGCAGGTAGACAGTCGTGCGCCGTCATTTTTTATTGGGTCACGCCAAACGAAGGCGGGCGACGCGGAACAGCGTCCGCATCGCCCGCGTGACTCACAATCGCCAGCCATCGTTACTCAATCGCAATCTTTTCTTCTTGAGCCGCCATTCGCAGCTTATTGAGCGCTCGGGCTTCGATCTGCCGGATTCGTTCCTTAGTGACGCCCAGCGACGCCCCCACTTCCTTGAGCGTCTGCGGCTCATGACCGCGCTCCAAACCGAAGCGGCCGATGATGATCTTTTGCTCACGTTCATCGAGCCGCCGCAGGATTCTTTCGACTTGGGCTTCGCGCGTGTTTTGCGCGCCTTCCTCAAAGAGCGGATCACCGCGGTGCTCGGCCGTCGCCGCGAACAATTCGTCCTGGCTCGTCCGGAAGCGATCGCGATGCTTGAACTCGCCGGGAATCGTGCGTGCAAAATTCTTCATGATCGCCCAGCTCCCGTACGTGCTGAACTTGTTGCCGCGGGCAAAGTCAAATTTTTCAATCGCCCGCAAGAGCGATACGTTGCCGTCGCTCACCAGCTCGAAGAAATTCTGGTCTGGTGTCACATGCCGCTTGGCGATTGACACCACGAGCCGCAAATTCGCTCGCGCGATCTCGTTCTTAGTCTCGATGGCCTGTTGGTAGAGCGATTCGATCTCGTCCATCAGCGCAGATCGCGGCTGGGCCGGATCGAGCTCGCTACGCAGCTTCGACGCCTTGTACTTCAAAAAGTTGTACTTCCGGAAGACGTGCTGCTCTTGCTCCCGCGTTAAGAGCGGCATCTCGTACAAGCTTGCCAGGTAGGGCGGCAAGCCCGTTGGACGCCGCACCTTGCGGGCCGGCGTATCGCTCTCCGGCATCGGACCCAGGCACGCCGCCTCAGCCCCTTTCCGTGCAAACCGCGGATTCGGAATGAAGTCGAGCGGCAACTCAACGATCCGAGCAGCCCGAACTTCATTGATGATCCGGTAAATGGTCGTCTTCGTGCGGCCAAATTGCTTGACCAGCTTGTCGACCGACGTGCCGCGCTTGAACGCTTGATAGACTCGCGTTTTCTGCGCTTCGGTAAGCGGACCAGTGACGTCCGGAAAAATCGCCAACGCCGGATGCTGCTTGTCAAATTGCCGGATCGTCGTGCGAATCGTTTCCACGCTACGACCGGCGCGCTTCGCCAAACGGCGCGAAATCTCCGATTGGCAGCCGCCGGCGCTCGCCATCCGCCGCGCGCGGTCGATGATGTCTTGACGTTGTTCGTCCGTAAGCTGGCTAAATCGCGAGCCGCGAACCACGCGATCTTGATTGCTCTTCACAAAGCGATCGACGCTGCTCCGCAGGAACCCGACGCGCTTGCGGCCATCGAACACCAATCGACGGCTCACCAGCCCCAACTCGCGCCACCGCGAAATGGTCTTTGTCGAAACGTTGAACTGCTTCGCGAGCTCCTCGACCGTGAGCACTTGCTCGCCGATGTTTTCGACGTGTTGATCGGTTGCGTCCGACAGTTCTTCGACGAACAGATGCAGATCGTGCAAAAGCTGCTCGCCGTCGATTTGCGTCCGGGCGAACGACTCGGGCCGATAACCCGTGATGCGGAAGCAGACGTATTCATAGGTATACGTCTTCTGGGGATCGACTTCGCCGATCAGCCGCTCTGCGGACGCGACCTGTTGCAGTTTTTGGTCCGATGGCGCAAACCGAATTTGCTGGTCGCACAATTGCTTCAAGATTGGGCAGTTATATTCACGTTGCATGGCACACCTCATTCTCTGCTACTTACCTTCCTAGTTGCCGTGGTGTTCCCTGCGAGTCCGTCGCCCACCGCCGAATGTCGCGAGTTTCTAAATCGCGTCGTTCCGCCCCGCCTGTTTGGCGTCCGCCGTTTTGGCAGTTGCGGCCCGATCGGTTAACTACTAGCTAGTGGCAGCAATTCTTGTTCCGTGGTTGGTTGTTCTCCTATTGCCCCTGGATGTTGGATGGGGACCCAGGCGTCCCGTTACGCTATTTTTCGCGCCAGGCGAGCAAATCTTGGCCGCCGGAATTTAGCCGAGTAGGCGTCAACCCCTGGCAAGTCAAGGCTCCCTGACGTTTAAGCCAGCATCATGTTGTACGCAACTAAGTCGAGTTGGATCGAGATTAAGTTCGCGAAAAACCTTACAATCCAATCCGATCAGCAAGGTACCGGACGCACTTCAGGCCTCGCATCTCATTGCCAGCAAACAATTTACACTTTTCGCGTGGAAGGTGGAGTAGCCAATCCTAGCCGGATCTACAAAGCTAAGCAAACTTTGCAAGCTACTCATATTACCATTCTACCACTTGTCCCAGCCTGCAGGGACGTTTGCGCTGGACAGTCGGTCGATTCCTGGTCGATCTACCCGGTAATTGGGAAGACACCCGGATTTGTCCTTTTGTTCGGTCCCCGTCAAGGATACTTAGATGCCAATTTGTCCCCGTGCACTGTGGCGGCCTTCTCTTTTGTTGGCGGCCTGGTGGCTCCCAGTGACCATTTGGGCGGCCGCACCCGCGAGCAGTCATGAGAGAATTGATTTGACGCCGCATTTGGTCGCCGACGATCTGGCTCAAGTCACCGCCGAGGTGAACATGGGCGGCACCCTCCGTGTGCCGCCGAAAGATGTGAGCGCAAGTCAGCCGCAGGAGCTTCCGACCAGTGTCAACACCACGCTGCGATATGATGAGTGTCGCTTTGCCCCATCCGCCGGTGGCCGACCGACTCGTTCCGCCCGCTATTACGCACAGGCCGAGGTCGTCATCAAAGTCGACAATGACGGTCAAACGCAAAAGCTCGCCGACGAGCGACGGCTGATCTTAGTCGCGAATCCCGGCGGCCGGCTGCTGATGTCTTCCCCCGGTGGCCCGCTCCTCCGCGAAGAGCTCGACATGATCGATGCCTTCGGCGACTCGCTGATCGTCGACGGCCTCTTGCCTACGCAGCCAGTTGCCGATGGCGAAACTTGGAACAATGATGCGGCGGTCCTAGCCGGGCTGCTCTCCCTCGACTCGGTCGCAAACTGCGATGTCCAAAGTGTGCTGGACAAGTACAACGCCGACTTCGCCATCTCAAAAATGGAAGGCACCGTCGTGGGCACCTTCGACGGCGCGGCCACCGAGATGGAAGTCAAAGGCGTCTACATGTATGACCGCAAGCTCGGTCGGGTCACTAGATTGAATCTGGCGGTCAAAGAGAAGCGAGCGATTGGCGGTGCGACGCGCGGCCTTGAAGGCGTCGCCAAGCTAAAGATGAGCATTCAGCCAATTGCCAATTCGGAACACCTTCCTCCCGCCGTACTTGCCCCGCTCCGGGGTCAAACCGGCTCGCCCTCGGCCGACGCATTGCAATTCGATGGCGCACAGCAAGGCTTTCGGCTCCTTCACGATCGCAAATGGTTCGTCACCAACAAAGAACGCGAAACGACTACCCTCCGCCGCGTCGAGCAGGACAACGTCGTCGCCCAGTGTACCATCGCCAGCTTGCCGACAAAATCCGCCGGTCACCAGACGACGCTCGACGAATTCATCCAGGACATTCGCGTTACGCTCAAAGACAACTTCGGTCAGCTTGTCTCAAGCCGGCAGTGGACCAATTCTCACGGCCATCATTGCCTGGAAGCGGTCGTCCGCGGCAAAGCGGATGATGTGCCGGTCGAGTGGCACTATTACATGGTCGCGCCCGAGAGCGGCAATCGTGTCAGTGTCGCTTTCACGATCGACGGCGAAATGGTCGACCGTTTGGCCGGCGCCGACCGCTCGCTCGTCAATGCGCTGGAGCTGGTGCCGGTCGCCAAGCACGTAGCCAGCGCGCCCCCCGCCGCACCCGCAAAGTAGGCCCCAATCAAAACTCCCGGGCCGCTGTTCACGCTTCGGTCAGCGCCGGCTCGATGCTCTCCGCCTTCGCAATCACCACGATTCCGTTGTCAGAGACCGTGAATCCGCGGGCCAAATCCTCTTCCTCGTCGTAGCCGATCCGCACTCCCTCCGGAATGTGAACTCCCTTGTCGATGATCGCCCGGCGGATCTTGGCGTGCCGCCCAATGTCGACCTGTGAAAAGATGATCGAATCTTCGACCTCCGCGTAACTGTTTATTCGGGCCTGCGAGCCGACGATCGTCCGCGTCACGTGCCCGCCAGAAATCACCGCGCCGGCACAGACGATGCTATCGTGTGCCTCGCCGCAACGCTCCTTCGAGTTGAACACAAACTTCGGCGGCGGCAAATTCGGCTGATACGTCCGAATCGGCCAGCGATCGTCATACATATTCAAGAGCGGCTCGACCGCCGTCAGCTCGATATTCGCATCGTAATACGCGTCGATCGTTCCAACGTCCCGCCAATAGGCGTCCTCCTTGCGGTTCTCGTCCAGAAACGGATAGGCGAACACCCGTCGCGGACGAATCAGCGACGGAATGATGTTCCGCCCAAAGTCATGCGCGCTCTCCGGCAACGTTGCATCCTTGCACAGCTCGTCAAATAAGAACGGCGCGTTGAACACGTAGATTCCCATCGACGCCACTGCAAACCCCGGGTTCCCGGGTATCGTCTTCGGTACTGCCGGCTTTTCCTCGAAGCCGACCACTCGTCCGCTGTCGTCCATCTGCATGATGCCAAAATGCCGAGACTGGCTGGCCGGCACCCGCAGCGTCGCAATCGTGAGATCGGCCTTCTTTTCCGAATGGAATTCCACGATCTTGCCGTAATCCATCTTGTAGATGTGGTCGCCGGCCAGGATCACCACATACTCGGGCCGCTCTTTCTCGAGCGTATAGATATTTTGATAGACGGCATCCGCGGTGCCCTGGTACCACTGCTCGTCGATCCGCTGTTGAGGCGGCACAACGTCGATGAATTCGCCCAGCTCGCGGCACAGATAGTTTCGCCAGCCGAGCGTGATGTGCCGATCCAGGCTCATTGCCTTGTACTGCGTGAGCACCAGCATCCGCCGAATGCCGCTGTTGAGACAATTCGAGAGCGTGAAATCGATGATTCGATAGACGCCACCGAAGGGTACCGCCGGCTTCGCCCGATCGCGCGTCAGCGGCCCCAGCCTCGACCCCTTGCCGCCTGCTAACACGACTGCCAAGACTTCCTTCATCCGTAAGCTCCTCCTGGTGCAGGACGCCGGGCGCCTGACGGCCCCGCTGGGGCCGCACATTTTACCGTAGTTGCCGCGTTCGCCAAAGGTGAGTCGTCCAATTGCATCCAGAACCGCAAAATCTAGCCCGTATTAGAGAGATCGACCGTCGGACAAACGCGACCCGACGCGTCGGCCACGAGAGAATTTCCAGCAGGGTACGCCATTCACTTCGTGAGCATCCACGCTGCTATCTGTGTCACCACTTCACGTTCCACTCCATTGAAACCATGGTAAGCCATCGCCTCGCAAGGATCGCCCTGGCTGACGCCGCCATTGATGGGCAGCAATTGCTTCTTCGGCACATGCACAAGCTCCTGCATTAATCGCGGCGCCTCGGCGTAAGGACAGTGCTTACAACTATCCTGGACGTGCTGCACTACCAGCACGGGAATTTGCAGATTGCCGAGCGGCATCGCCGTCACTGGCACCTCTTTGTTGTCCGTGAGGATGGTCGACGTCAAAACCAAACCGTCCGGACCATCCGCGCCCGCCAGTTGCGTGGCCGCGAACGCCGCCGACTCCGTTCCCCGGCTCGTGCCGACCAACCAGACCGGCACATTCGCCTGTTTCCGCGCCCAGGCGATCACGGCCCTGATGTCCGCCACATGCTGCGGGCTGTTGCGAAAGCCCGTGAGGTAAGGCGGACTCTGCCGATCCGACGGCGCGTCAACCACGATCACGAATAGACCCTGCTCGGCAAACATCTGCCGCGTCCGCACTAGAAAATTCTTAGCGCCCCATTGGAAAACCCCATTGGCAGCGATCTGTAACCCACCATGCCCGCCCGCGAGCAGAATCACTACCGCCTTTGGATTCTGCGGTGCGATCACCACCATCCGCTGCGTGACGCCCGGCCGCGTCCCGATGTCGACCACCTGCTCGGCCAATTGCCCATTCGCCTGCGTACCGCAGGCCAGGATCAACAACGGAACGAAAACTCTAACTCTTCGCAGCATAGTTGTATTCCTCCTTCCGATTGCGAATCTATGATTTCCATTGCGCATCGAAGGCTCACCAGGGCTGTAGTGGGTTCGCCAAGGGTCGAAAAACCAAGTGTTCAATCGCCGCTTCCCCAGGGCAAATTGTCGCAGGCCGCGAGCCGACTCGCTACCACCATTACAACTGGTCCACTTAATACGATTGTGCCGCGGGGCTCGGTGAGGTCTCGATTGACTTCCGCTTGCCTCAAAGTAGTTTTCACCAGTACTTGCAGAGTTCCGATTGACGCAGGCCGTTCGCACGATGGCTGTCCCTTAAGCAGCCCGTCCTAACGAGCGCGTGCGGGGTTTCCTTTATGGCTACACTGTGCCTGGTCATACTTTTTGCGTTTATCGCGCTAGCCGGCGGCTTTGCGTGCGGCGTCTGGTGGTATGGAGCCGGCGCGGCGCCAGTGGCCGCCCCCAATCGCCAGGTCGATCCGCAGCAAGTTCCGCCTGAACCCGTTGTTGAAGCAGAGCGCACCGCAGAATGGGCCGTGATGGCCTTCCAGCGAATCCAAGACGTAGCCAGCGCCCTCACCGGCGATGCCGGCAGCCACACCTCGAAAGTCGACGCCATCACCGCCGAGCTGCAGTCGATCGCCACTGGGCAATCGGACGTCTCCAGCGATGCGGTGCTCCACGCCCTCCACCAGATCGCCGACGCCAGCGCGGCGTTGAAGCAGCGATTGTCGATGGCCGAAAAGCAGCTTGAATCCCAAGCCTCCGAGCTCCATAGTTTTGAAACGGAAGCCCGCACTGATTCGCTCACAGGTTTGGCAAACCGTCGCGCCTTCGACGACGAAATGAAACGTCAGTACGAGATCTGGCAGCGGCAAAACATACCGTTCACCTTGCTCATTTTCGATATCGACAAATTCAAGAGCTTCAACGATTCACACGGTCATCAGGCCGGCGACGAAGTGCTTCGCAACGTCGGCAAGCTGCTTGTCCACACGGCCCGGCAAATGGATTTGCCCTGCCGATACGGCGGCGAAGAGTTCGCCGTCGTCCTGCCAGCCACCGATATTCGAGAAGCCCGCGTCGCCGCCGAACGCTTTCGCAAGGCCATCGAGAACGCGAGTATCAGCTTTGGCGGAGAGCAGCTCAAAGTCACTTCCAGCATTGGCGTCGCTCAGATTTCAGACGCCGACGATCCAGCCCATCTGATCCGCCGCGCCGACGAGGCCCTTTACCGCAGCAAGGAAGCGGGCCGCAATTGCGCTTATTGGCATGACGGCCACCACTGCCTGCCGGTGACTGCCGACGTGGCCGAGCCGCAAGCCGCTCCTGTCCAGAAGACGCTTCATGAAACGGTCCAGTCGTTCGAGCGCCTGCCTTCCAAAAAGTCGTTCCTCGACATTTTGCAGCGCCGCATTGCCGAGAGTCAGCGGTTCGGCATCCCGCTTACGGTCGTTCAGTTGAAAATTGACAACTATCCGGCCATCAAGCGCGAATACGGCAAAACCTTCGCGCGTGAATTGCTCGACTCGGTGGCCCAACGCGCGCAGCTGACGCTCCGTCAGATGGATCTGCTGGCCCGCTACGACGATGGCGAATTTCTGATCATGCTCGTACGCTGCTCGAAGCACGAAGCTCTCGACGTCGCCGAGCGTTTGCAAGCTGCCATTGCCGAGGGCTACAACCCAACCGGCGTCGCCCGGCTCCCGCTGAGCACCCACTTCGGCATCGCCCAGCTCGACTCGAAGGAAACCGCCGAGGCCATGATGTCGCGGGCCGCCGACTCGCTGGAGTCCACCGTGACTAAAGAGTACTCCCTCGCCAATTCCAGCCCCACCGCCGAATAGCCGCCGGCTGCGACCGTTTTCGGGCCTGTTTTTCGCTGCCGGCCGGTACGGGCCAAGGTTTCTTCGAAGGGGACAGCTTTTCCCATGTCGGCGGCGGTCGTCCTTCGGCTCGTCGGATGGCCTGACTGGCGCAGACCAGCGCGCCGCGTCGAGGGCCGGCGCTGCTGGGTTCAGGATTCCGATTTAATGTGTTCGAAATCATGCGGCTGTTTTAAGCACGGGCCGTTGTCAGAGGTCGGCGTCGGAGAGGCCAGTGGATCCAGAAGGTTTCTACTGAGCAGTCGCGAGCTTTTTGGTCGCAGTCTGAATTCCGTGTTAGCAACGTGGCGAGACGTGTCCAGCCGACATTTAATGCAGCGAGAAACATCCTTCGGCCTGGGTCAAACCGGTTACCAACCCACGGCGACATAACGGCAAGAATTGGTCTGGTTTCGCAGGTTCTTGTGCGGATTGCTTCATGACGTGCAATTGTCGGGCGAAACCTCGGGTCGAAGCTTGACACTCAACCAGGGCTTGACAGTCCAGCCAGATCGGAGAAAAATTCAAAGGAATTTGCTGCTGGAGGCGCACCAAACCGCCGCCGCCCTCGTAGAACGAGTATGCCGCCACGGTTGGGATCGCCCTTTCAGCGGCACTACGGAACAGCGGATGAGAGGGTTGGCACGCTTTGTACGCACAGGCGCGGACCTATGGCTCACACCCGTTTGACTTTCCAGGATGGTGTCACAGTGTATTTGGAGCTAGATTCCGATGGCCAGGAAAGCCATATCAAACGACCGTTACCGCCTCGTAGGTTCTTACGAACGGCTTCGTAAGTCTTTAATCAATTACCCTGATGATGGGCGGCTGGATAAGTCTCTCTCTTATTGGGTGCTCCCCACTGACCGGCGGCTGCCGATCGCGTTTCTCGATCGCACACTGCGCGACCTGTTGGCGCGGCCGCTGGACGAGTTGATGTCAACGCCCGGCGTGGGAAGCAAAAAGATTTTGGGGTTCTTCGACCTATTAAAACGGGCGGCGAAGGCCGGCTCGCCAGACGCGCCGTTTGGCATGAGCGTTCCCGACGCGAAGCCGGCGAAGCAACCTTTCTCGGGCGGCGGCTTCGATGCGTCGGTTGTTTCTGAAGCACTCTGGACGGGCTGGTGTGACACGGTTCACCGCTTCGGGCTCGGCCCGGAGAAGCTGGGACGCCTGGCGCCGTCGCTGCAATCGCTGCCGACCGTGATCTGGCACACGCGGCTGGAAGATTACATGGATCGCTCGCTATCGCAAATTCGTCGGCTCAAAACGCACGGTGAAAAGCGAGTGCACGCGGTTCTTGAGATTTTCTGCACGGTGCACGAGGCTTTGGCCACGGCGACGCTGCAAGAAAACATTGATGTGGTGATTGTGCCGCGGTTTGTGCCGACGCTCGTTCGCTGGCTGAACGAAACGATTCGGGAACCGGAGTTGCCGGACGTTGCAGACTTGCATCGGTACATCGTCCGGCCGATGATCGCTCAGATTAAGATCGACCTTGGCCCCGAGGTGGCCGACCTGGCCGCGTCGCGGCTGTGTCTGGATGAAAACTCGCCGAGCGTCAAGCAGCATGCGAAAAATTTGGGCGTCACGCGGGCCCGTGTCTATCAGTTGCTCGAGGATTGCGGCAAGGTGATGGACGTGCGTTGGCCGGAAGGCCGCTGGCTGCTGGCGCCGCTTACGAGCCGCTTTGGCACGTCTCGCCCGGAAGCAATTGGCCTGCTGCACGGGATTTGCGACCTGTTTTTCCCGGTCGAACGGCCCACGATTCCAACGGAGCTGACCGAACGCGGCCGGACGACGGCGAGCGTATAGCCAGGCCGTCAGGATCATCATTCTCTTCAGCCACCGACGCGGGCAGGCTCGCGGATCCTCCGTTTTGCCACTTGACGCGGTGCACGGAATTGTAGTATACATACGTATATTTCCTGGCCGCAAGGCTCCGGACTATTTGCCAGGCCGTTCTCCTGTCCTGTTAGCATCTGCGAGTTACGCCTGATGTCGATCGTCGCTACTCCTCCGAGCCGGCAGCAGCGCGACGCGGCCACCGTCGCCACCAACGTGCGCCGCTTGATGGCCCGCGACGGGCTCACGTTTCAGGAAATCGTCGAGGCCACTGGGCTCGACGAGCGAACGCTGCGGGGCTTGGTCCGCGGGACCAACAACCCGCATGCTCGCACGCTTCACAAACTGGCGCAGGGGTTGGATGTGCCGGTCGACGAGCTGTTTCAGGCAAGTGGCATGTCGCCGCAACGGGCATTTGACGAGGCCACCAATCCGGCCGTGGAAAATGCCGTCCAAGTTCACGCGGAAATTTTTCATGGCTGGTCGGATGCGGAGATCAGCGAGCTCGCTAGCCAATTCGGCACAGGCGGTCCGCTCACGGAGGCGGGCGTGCTGGCCGCGGCCGAGGCCATTAACGCCAAGCGGGCGCTGTTGCGACAGGTCTCGGTGATTCTCGAAAGCGGCGAATCTGAGTTGCTCTCGGAGTTCGTCAAGCTGCTGTATCAGCGAATTCGGGTCACGGCGTCTGGTGATTCGCAATAGCCAAGTTGCGTTGGTCTCCGAGGGCGCCCCGCATTTACTTAGGACATCTTTCTAACTTGGGCCACGGGCAGGGTGTCGATGCGGTCGGCCTGTGTGTACTCGATGAGCTCATAGGCCGTGCTGTCGGGGCCAACGATGCGATTGAGGTGCGTGAGCGGAATCTGCACACCCAAGACGACGCGATAGATTTCATCCGTCGTTGGCGGCTCGTCCTTCTTGAGCACCACGACATTGCGATCGGGTTGGATCCGAGCTGGCAGGTTGGTCTCGAGGTCTGTCCAGCCAGTGATATTTCCGCTGCTGTCTACTGTTGCTTGCTGGATTGTCACTTTGTCCACCAGAGCGTGGACAAAGAACAGGTTTCGTGCAATGCAACGTAACCGCGTTTTGGCCCCCAATTCGCTGACCGACAAGATCGTCCAGGAATTGCTGGCGGCATCCAGGATGTAATCACCGATCCGCGGCCGATCCACCGCGTCATCCCAGATGAATTGCCAAATTACGTCGTTTCGCGCGACATCTTGGACGCCGGCCGTGGCCTCGGCGACTTCCGACGAGAATCGCCAGGCCTTGGGCACGGAGATCGTGTCGGCCGTGTCGCGCCGCTTGACCGTGACCGCCTCCGCGCCATCTAAGATGGTCGAGAAGTCGTCATGTACATTCAGCTCGACGCTCATTAGGTGACTCCCTGCGACCGAATCTCAAAAGGCTGATAAGCGGCCAGCTTCTGGTCGCACCAGTCGACAGTCGACTGCAGCGACTCGGCGTATTGCTGCCAATGGACGCGCTGGCCGTCGAGCCAGTAGGTCGGCTTCGGATTCGCTCGCAAATCGTCGAGCTGCGTCAACGACTGGCTGCGAATCGCCTGAATTTGCTCAATATCGCTCATGCTTAGCTAATCCTTAAAGTAAAACGTATGCTGGCGGTTTGACCCGCGGCCGAGACCAATTCGTAGACCACTTGGTAGTGTGCGTGCGGTTTCGGAAACGTTGCGGTCGGGACGACGACAATCTCATGCCGAAAGTTATAGCCCAGCTCATCAATCGACCAGAGTCCGCCGAACTCAAGCGCGTCGTAGATTACGGCATCGACGTCGAGCCGCACGCGGTCATGGCCAGTTACGACCACTGCCACGTCCGGTTGGGCAGCGTCGATCTCCAAGATCAAGTACCGGACTGACGCGATATCCGAGCGCTCGACGCTCCGACCAGCCGCATCAACGATGCGGGCCATCAAAATAGCCGACTGGCTCGCGATCGCTGCACCGTTCATTTCGCTCGAGCCGATCATCAACTGTCGACCTCCTGCAATGTCCCTCTCCCAGGCCCTCAGCCGGCCGGGTGAGGGTCTGGGAGAGGGAGCAATAACCTGCGCCGAACCCCGCCGCCGCCCGCGATCGCGAGCGGCGGCGCGTCGGCACAATCGTCAAACCGTGATCTTGGCCACGAAGCGTGGATTGAGCACCGCGGCCGCGCCACGCTCGCTCGCCTTGAAGCGGAGCACGATGTCGTTATTGAATTCGGCATCGCTGCCGACCGGCGCCTGCGTCACGGTAATCGGCCAATTCTCCATGTAGGCGAACGCCTTGCGGAAATCGCCCAGGAACCAAACCCGTTTGGCGTCCGAATTGGCGACGCCCGAGGCCACAATCCGCCGATAGAGCAGTCGACTGTCGACGATTTGATAGTCGACCGCCGGGTTGTGCTGAAAGGTCACGACGGGCGCGCCGTCAATGTTATACGTGACCTGCGTGGCGTTCACGATGCGCCGCGCGGCCTGCGCGTACGCTGACGTCACCAGAAGCGTCGTCGCTCGGACCAGTACCGGCTCGCCCGTGTTGGGATCCAAGATATCGGTTAGCAACTGTTCGGCCAGATCGACGTTGGTCCAGTCGACGAGCTCGTTGCCACTCATCGTGTTCACCCAGGCGCCGCTCGACTGGTAGGTATTGTAGGTCGTTCCTTTCCACTTGTAGTTATTGGTGACCCCGATCACCAGGTCGATGATCCGCTTCTCTTTGTTGAGGCCCAGGATTTCGCCAACCTCGGCGGCTCGGCTGAGAACCAGGTGGGTGCGATCGAAGAAGATCGCCTCCTTGGTCACCGGCACAATGAAACCTCGCTTGGTGGTCGAGGGCGTCTCGATGTAGTCCTCGCCGAAACCCAGCTGCGGATAGGGCATGCCAGGCGGCACTTCGTCGATTCTGTCGGCGATGGGCGCGATGCCCGGGATCTTTTCGCCGTCCAGCCGAGTCGAAACGGTTTGCACCAGCTTCGAGACGGCGAACGCCGGCTGCGTATAGGCGTCCATGATCTGCGAGTAGATCACTTGACCGGTGATGTTCAAGAAGGCCGTCACGTCAACGCCGTCGCCCGCTTCCAGCAGGCTCACGCTGCCCGCGCTGCGCGGATCGAGCATGCGCACCCACTCGCGACCGTCGGGCACGAGCGCCTCGGCCAAATCGCGGAGGCTGAAATCAGCGGGCTTCAGGTGGCCGGCCTCGAGCGCCTCGGAAAGGTGGTTCACGGTTTGGTCGGCGCCGTCCAGTTCGTAACGACGCTTCAGTTCTTTGTATTTCAAAGTCACGGGATTGCTCCTTGGGAAATTGTTAGTTGTCGGTGGTCAGTTGTCAGTTGCTGGCTAATAGCTAAGAGCCAACGGCTTTTCCTAGGCTGCGGCGTCTTGCGGGCCGCCTTTTTGCATCGTGCTGACGACGTCGACCAGCACGCGCGTGCCGGCCGGGTTCACCCGCTTGGCACAGCGCCCAACCGCGAGATTTGTCGCGGCGACCGGCGCAACGACCTGGCTCAGGAGCCCGGTATTGCCGCCGTTCTCGTCGACGCCAATCAATTTGCCGACCTCAAACGTCGACGACACGCAATCGAATTCAAACACTCCGGCCGTGGCGACGCGAATCGGAAACGAATCGCCGTTTCGAGAAGCCTGCATCGCCACGCCGGCGAATTTGCTGTGGAACAACAATTGGTCCGCTGCCTTATTCGCCTGGTGTGTCTGGACGGCCGCCGGTTTTGCATCATCGGTATCTAGGTAGAGCAGGTCGCCGATCTCGATGACCGTCGAAGCATCAACCGGCAAAATTACCGGTTCCGTGTCGCCGTATCGCCAACGCATTGTGTTTGACATGGTAAACGTCTCCTTGTTTGAAAAATGGTTAGTTGTTTCGTGGTGTAACTAAGATCGATTGGAAGTAGCGTGCTCAATTGCTCAGGCTCCGCAAATTGCCGCTACGAATTCTTTCGCGCTGGAAATCCGGTCTCCGCTTACGCCGACGGTGACAGCCACCTGATCGCGCGAGACAGGCCCGCCGACCAAACCGCGACGCTTGGCGTCCCAGCGCTGCGCCGACCGCACCAGTGCCGAACGTTCCTCGACAAGACGCCGCAGCGCCTCGTC
Source organism: Lacipirellulaceae bacterium (assembly GCA_036499445.1). Taxonomy (GTDB): domain Bacteria; phylum Planctomycetota; class Planctomycetia; order Pirellulales; family Lacipirellulaceae; genus DASYDU01. The sequence goes on along the minus strand of DASYDU010000090.1, from coordinate 10,460 downwards.
CGTGGGCGCGCTCATCAGCGTGTGCATGAAATGGCGGCTCACGAGCTCACGCGTCGCATCGCCGCTGTGGTTGGGCAGCGGCAAGTTGTGTTCCTGGAGCAACTCGGTGACCCGCTCTCGACGCCGAGAGGCCGCATCGCGCGCCACCAGCGCATCCAATTGACTCCGGGCTTCCGCAAGCTGCGTGGTTTGCGCCCGTCCGAACTCCTGCAAGAGATCGGGACGATGGAGCTCAAGCTGTTCGACGGTGAGGGCGTCCCAGGTCGGCGCAAGTCGAGTGTCGAGAGTCGAGAGCAGAGAGCTAGATTCTGGCTCTTGACCCTTACCTCTTGACTCTTGGCTGTGTTGCTCGAACAGCCCATGCGTCGAAGCTGGGTCGGCCACTAGGTCGATGCTTTGCACTGTGGTGATCGCCTCGACGACGGTCTCGTCCCCTTGCCGAGAAGTTTTCGCGAGCACGTTGTGAGACAGGCCGACGTTTTGCGAGGCGTGCTCGGCATCCCACATCAATTGCTCGGAGAGTATGTGTTTGGGATTGAAATGTAGATCGCCAAACAAGCCATCACCGGGGCGGTGCTGGACATCGCGGATGATGCCGAGGCGATCCTGATAGTCGCGCGGTGAGAGCGGATGGCCCTTCGGGTGATTGACGTTGACCTTTGCCCCTTCGTACAGACTCACCGCCTCGGCGAGCGCCGTTTCTTGGTAGCGGCGTCCATTTCGCGATTTCAGGCCAAGCAACTTGACGCCGCGGATTACGCCCGCGGCCCGGTCGATTCGCAGCGATTGGCTGCGACAATCGACAAATTCTTGCAGCAATTCCGACATGTTATTCCCCTTTGGCAACAAAAAAGCCCATCGGAAAGCACTAGTGCCTTTCGATGGGCTCGACTCGATACCCGGCCCAACAAGTTGGACGAGAGCTCTGGACGATACCGTGTAAAGCTATTAGCTATTAGCTGTTAGCTGTCAGCCTTTAGCCAATCTCATTCTGGCTAACAGCTAACAGCTTAGAGCTAATAGCTACTTAATCATTCTTTCCATCGCCACGCGGACATGCTGGATGGTCCCGTCTTGGACCGAGAGCGTCAGGCCGGCGGTTCCGTAGAATCCGCGGCGCGACGCCTCCGCGACAAGCTGGGCAAATGCCGCTTCGGCCTGCTGCAGCTTGTTCGGCTTCGACGTAATTTCCATTGTCGCGTGCATGTTGGTGTCACTATAGCGAATACTATACGCATGTCCACAACTATTTTTGGCCACCCTGAGAATTGTGCATCGCAAGGTTTTTTTGCTCTTGGTCAAAATCCAACCCCAAATGTTGCGCCCACGTCTGCGGTGAGAGAATGCCGCTCGCAAAAGCGAGCTTGTCCACCTGGGCGTCGCGCAGCGCGTCGCGCGTCACTAACGCCGGCGGCGTGATTTGGATTTCGACAATCTCGCGCACGTTGATCGGAAGTTGACCGGCGGCCACGGCATTGTCGACCACGCGCCAGAGAACGGCGCGGTCCTGCTCGACCATGCCGGCCTGCAATCGCTCAAACATACGAATTGCCGGACCCTCCGCCACCATGGTCGACGCGAAATTGGCGTTCGAGGCGTCCGCGGTAAACATAAACTCCGGCATCACGAGTCGGGCCGCGATCGCCCGCAATTCGGCCTGCAACACGGCGACGTAACTGGCGGCGTCGATGCTGGTGACCGGGAAATCGTATTCGAGTCCGGCTGGCGCATCTAAGATCGTGCCGGGGCCGTACTGGGAAAAGTTTCGCGTCCGGCCCGAATTGTAGCCGGGGTCCGAGACCCCGGTTACAGCGCCGTCCGCCACAAACTGTTCAACGCCGCTGCGGCTTACGCCTCGGTGCTTGCGAATCAGGGCGATCGCCGACTGAATCTCGGCCACCACACTCATATTTCGCAAAAGTTTTTCCGCCCGTCGCAGATTCTTTCGGACCGGCGTATAAAGCGGCAGTCCACGTTTCACGTTGAGATCGACGTTCGATCGGCGGTGCTGAACCTCGCCGGCGTCGACAAGCTGGCCGTCGACGTAGTAGCCGAGCACGGTCTCGACGTCGAGCGGATCAGTTTGGATGCCGAAGCTTGCCGACGGATCGGTCGACAGCGCGGGCGGCGTCACGATCTGGTCCGGCTCGATGAAACGCACGCGCGTTGTGCCTTGGCGATCGACGAAAAACCGCAGAAACGCTTCGCCGTCGCGGTCAATGCGGCGGACGAACTCTTGCTGCCGCTGATGCCAGCAGTTCTCGGAGCGAAAGCGGTCGAGCACCTTCTGCACCTGCATCGCGACCTCGAGCGAGCCGTCCGCGCCCTTGGCAATCGCGGCGCGATAGTTGTGACCCGAACCGACGACGTAGCTGATGCGGTTCTCATGTCCATTGATGGCAAACTCGTTGGCCACCGCCAGCCGTCGGCATTGCTGGCGAAGCGCGCGAAGCTGCTGCTCATTGATCGGCCCGCAACCCACGCCGGCGGCTGACCCATTGGCGGAGCCCACCGGCAGCCACCATTCTCCGTCGACGTCGGCGTAGGCCTCGCGCGGATCAACAAAGTCGTCCCATAAATTGTCAAACATCTCCAAAAGCCGATTTTCCAATCGCGTGGCCGAGTTAGCGCCAATATGATTCATCTGTGTTGCCATGACTTACCTCTCCAGAATGAGAAATGCAGGTCTCACGCCAAGTCGCAAAGTCGCAAAGGCACGATCCATCGAACCTTGGCGCCTTCGTGCCTTTGCGTGAGACTCTCCGTGTTATTGAATCAAGCATGAATTAACCGGTCGCCAAGGCCATCGCTGATGTGTCGACCTTGCCAAATCTCCTCGGCCAAGCGGAGCGCCATCTCCAGCGCGTCGGGTCCGTCGTCGTGGGCGCCGGCCGGGAAATCGCGCAGTTGATCCACTAGCAGCCGGGTCGCCGCCGAGCCACGCAAAAAGCGCAAGCGGCGTTGCGACAAATACGGGCCGAGCCGGCGAATTCGCATCTGTTTGTTGACGTGGTTATGTATCGCGGCCGGCACACTGTAAGTGATCTGTTGCCGCCGAAACTCGGCCGCAATTTCGCCGGCTAGCAATTCCTGATATTGATTCGCTTCGACGCCGAACACGAGCGGACGAAATCGCTGGCACCACGCGGCCCCGTCCGTGATCATCTGCGGCGTGGGCCGGCGGGCCAAGTCGGCCTCGACGTGAATGAATCCCGCCGGATCGATTCCCAACATCACATAAGCCGAGTAGTCGCCGCGCCGCGCATCGCTCCCCTTGCTTGGATCGAGCGCTATGGTCTTGATCATCAATCCGGTCGGCCACTGGTCGAACCAAATGTGCTCCTCAAAATACGACTCCGGCCATTCACAAAGCTCGGGGTCGACCGGCGAGCCCTGCTTTTCGCGCTCGAAGGCCGTGTGTCCGCTTTCGACGCGCATCTTCATTAACGTGTAGAGGTCTTCCTCGTCGGGCCACAGAACCACGGCCGCGGCGTCCATTTCTGTCCGATGCCGCTCGTAAAAATCGCGGGCCGCCTGTCGAGAGTCAAGAGCTGAGAATCGAGCATTAGAATCCGGCTCTGGACCCTCGACTCTAGACTCTCGACTTCCCGTGTAGATCGTTTCCCACTCATGCCACAGGTCGAGATTGGTCGGCCAGGCCGAAATCGCTGGAAAACGGGCCGAGATCCAGCCTGGGGCCTGGTGCAATTCCAGCGCCAGCGCGTCACGATGGAGCGCGGTGGCCAGATTGACGACGTTGGTTCTCGGCGTGCCCGCCTTGAGCAATGTGCCATGAAACCATCTCCGCGACGATTCGCGCTGCAGGGCCGATGAAATGTGGCTGTCGTTTTGCAGGTCGTCGCAGATGATGAGCGTTGGCCGAGCCGCGCGACGCCGCCGGCCGCGTATGCGTTGGCCCGTCCCGTAAGACTCGATCACGACGCCGTTCGCGAGCTCGACGGAAGTGGCTTGCCACCGCGGTCCGCGCCCGACCGAATACGGGTAGTCCTTAGCCAGCGGCCCGTTGTCTGCGAGCTCGGCTTTGGCATTTTCCAAATGGGTCTGCGCTTGCGGCCGCGTGTCTGAGACGATCCAGATGTACGGCTCCCATCCTTCGACCGCGGCTTGCAAGACATAGCAAAGCGTGACAATCGTCGATTTCGCGCTACCGCGCGGGCCGATCAAGTTGATCTTCGAGCCTCGCTGCAGGTGGTAGCCGGCAAGCTGTTCCTCCAGCCATTGGTGCATCGCGGAAGCCGGTTTCGCGAAATGTGCCGCGAGGTATTTTCGGCCCCACGTCAACGTGGGTTGATATTCTTCGGGCGGTCGCGCGAGCGCGATCCGTCGGCCCGCCAACCGGCCCAAGTGCTGGCTTATATCGCTGATGCAATGCGATAACGCCAGCAACGGCACGTCGTCGCCTGTCGGATCATCATCGAGTCGCTGGATTGGCGCGGCCATTCTCAATCGTCCTGGAAGGACGACAGGTCGTCCTCCTCTATCGAGTTGCTGTCTTTCTCGTCCTGTTCCATCCCGGTTATCAACTTCCGATCGGCCGACAACGCGGTGGGCGGCCCCTCGTCGCGACACAACTCCTGCAACGAGCTGGCCGCACGATGCATCCGCGAGACAACCCGTTCCAAGTCCGCAACGTCGTGAATTTCTTCCATCACGAGCGACACTAGATGTGAGATTACCTGCTCTAACTGACGTGCTGTGATCGCTCCCGAGCTGCGGCGACCGAAGCGTTCTGGTGCCCGGCGCTCGAGCCACCAGACGGAAGCCCGCCATTGCTTGTCGTCGCGGGCGGCGCGCTGCACGTTGCGCAAGTGATTCAGTTCGCTTGTCGCCTCGGCCTGCCGTATGTCCGCGGCAAATTGCGAGTCCTGCGACATCTCGCGCTGGAAGTTGAAGAGCGAACAGCTCAAAAACTTCGCTGCTGTTTCGCGATCGCAGCCCGCCGACATGATCGCGCAAGCGTTCCGCTTTTGTTCGTCGGTTAAACTCGGGAAATGGGCTTCGAATGTCATGCCGCTGCCACCACAACAAGGAGCGAGGATTGAGGATCGAGGACTGAGTTACGATGGCGGAGACTACTCGCTCCTCGCCTGTCGCTGTTCGTTCATGTATGTTTCTTATCGTCGTCATCTTGCATCTCGGCCGCCGGCGGAGGAATCAAGTTCCCATGTATTCAAACGAGACCACGGACCTGCCAGCCGAACTGCGATACTGAGGAAACGTAGCACTCGCCATTCGATTGCCGCCCGATTTTTTCACGCTGACCGCTTTCCACAACGACGAGCGGCGGCAATGGCGGATCAGCGCCGGGTGGCTGCTCGTGACGTTGATTCTTAGGCCCTCCGCTCGGTGCAATTCGGCAACTGCTGCGACGGCGCGCATGCCAATGCCGATGCCTTGAAAGTCGGGCAGCGTGACGATCCGCGTGAATCGGCGATGCTTGTATTGGGCGATAATCGGGAGCGTCGCAGAGAAACTCACTGGCACACCCTCCCACGTGACCAGGTAACATCGCGCTTGCAGGGCCAGCTCCGCGCTCAAATAGTGATGACGCTTAAACAATTCCCAAGCCGCCAAGCTGCAGCGATGGATTTCCAGCTCGATCGACGGACGCCGAAGACACCTCCGCGTAAGCTGCCCGGTCGCCATGTCGAGAATCCAGTCGGGCTCGAGCCATTCGGCCACGTCGTAGTGGCATGTCACGGCGACGAACCTGTTTGGTAGATTCCCGTTCCGAATGCCCTTCGCGATCGCCGCGGAACAGACTTTCGCGACCGTGCGGTCCACAACACTGGTGAATTCGTCAAACACGACGAGGGACAGTCGAGAGTCCAAAGTCGAGAGCGGAGAGTCGGAGCATTCTAGCTTTGGACTCTCGACTCTCGACTCTTGACCCTTCCCCAATGCCCTCGCCAAATCACAGCGAAATTGTTCTCCCCTGCTCAGCACTTGGTACGGCTTGACCCAGGACGGTGGCGAACCGAAGCCGACCGCGGTGAAGAGTTCCACGACGTGCCTGAGCGATAGTTCGCCAAAGCAATCGACGACTGCGCGGTCGTTTGGCCAGTCGCTTGATTCATAGAGCTCTTGGCTGAAGGCTCGGCGCGCGACCGTGCTTTTGCCGCTCCCCGACGGACCAACGATCAAGCCGATCTGCCAATCGTCGACATCGGTGGGCAGTTCGACCTGGAACCGCTCGGTCGCTTTTTCCGCCAGCGGCACATCAAACATTCCGGCCACTTGTTCGACACGAAATGAATCGTGGACCGGGCAGGAAACTGTAACATCAATACTTGGCATGAAATACTCTCACTGAGTTAGCGCGGAGCAGGGGGCATGAAGCGTGGAGTCAGACTCCACGCTCCTTGCACCCGGCTTAGAGCGTTAAAACTCGGCATCGATATCCCTCGGCGCGCATCCGCGCATAAACCGTCTGCTGGTCATCTTCATCCTTGCATTCCACCACGACTTGATAGCTCTCGGGCACATCGATCTCGGGACGATCTTGCGACCGTGCAAGCAGGTCGTCAGCCGACGCGTCGGCCTGCGACAAGGAGTCCAAGAGCGAACGAACTGCGTCGCTTTCCGTTTGCACGTTGGCCAATAATGCGTGTAGGCGTTCTTCCGATGCCTCGGCCATCCCAGCCAGTGGATCGTGGGTTAACAAGATCTTGTCGGCCTCCCGCTCATCGACATCGAGCACGAGCACGGGGACCACGGCATCGGGCGTCGTCTCGGCTCGCAGATGGCCGTCGATCAGCATCAACGAGCCATCTGGTAATTCGCGGGCCAAAAGCGCGCCGGCATAGCCCACCTCGGCCAACAAGCCGCGTAGGGCATCCTGTTGAACAGCCGGGTGTTTTCGCCAATTGCGCGGATTTGGCCTTAGCTCCGCTGCCCGGACGCGACGCAATTCTTTGATTCGATCTCGTATTTGCATGATTGAAGCTGTCAGTCGTCCGTAGTGGGTTGTCAGTGACCAGTGAATCCATGCCGAATGATTTCACGGAGCTCCTGCAAGTCCGATCGCAGCTCAGCCCGCAACGTATGGTGAGCCGATTCAAGGGCCGAAAGCCGGGCGCCGATCTCCGCCAGATCGGTCGCCCGGGCGTAAATCCGACCGTTAAGGTCATCGCTCCGCCGTGGCTTCCATTTCAGGATCCCGACGGCAGCAGTGGCCAACGTACCCAACAGCACGGTCGCTACCGGCCAGTCGAACATGTTGTCTAGCTCCAATACATGTTGCCTATCGCGAAAGGAGCGAGCCGCGAGGAACGAGGAGCGAGCATCTGTCGCCTCGCCTCGTTCCCCGCTTCTCGATCCTCGACCCTATTTCTACGGTCCGACCGGCGCAGGAATCGTCGGGGCGACCGTCGGTGCCGCTGTACCTGACGTCGAACTCGCGGCTCCGCCGGTGCCGATCGTGGCATCCGTCCGCGTGGCCTCGTAGAAGTTCGTGAGGTTCGTGGGCCACGGTCCCAAATCGGCTGGCAACTGCGTTACGGGAATTCCCTCGGCCAGTAGCTCCAAGCGATCCTCGGTGAACACGCGGTCCAGCCGCGGCACCGTGTCGACCATTTCCGTCTGGGTGAAGAAGCTGCCCGGGTTGTAGGCGGCGAAATCCGCATCGGTCAGGGCGAAGCCGTCCACCTGCGCCGTGGCCCGCGTCTTTTGAAACAGCTCGATCGCCATGTTGACGTAAATTCGCTTGATGTACTGGCCAACCTGGCCGGCGAAGTTCGTCGAGATTTCCATCTCACGGCGATTCTCCGTGTGCTGCATTGCCTCGGCGAGCGACACGAGGATCAGTCCGGCCCAGCGGCGCATGAAAGGATTGCGGACCTTGAAAAACGGTACCGGGTAGACTCGGAAGACTTCGCCCGCGGGCCGGGCGTGGAGCACCTCCATATTGTTTTCGCCCGGCGGCACGGCCCGGCCCGCCAAGATACTCGCCGCCCGCAGGTACAGTTTGTGGACTCGTTTGAGCGTGTTGATTGACGGGGGGATCCGCAGGTCGGCATCTTCGTGGTGCATGATGTAGAACAAATTGCGGCCGACGAGATCAGTCCAATCCAAGATTTGCGGATTGAGGCTGCCGATGTCGTTGGACCAATTCGGCACGGCGTAACCGGCGTCGCCGAAGACGCCCACGTTGTACCAGATGATTGCGTCAGTGTTGGTCAGAGGCATTGTAGACTTCTCCTATACAGTGAAATTGAAATTCGAGGTTGGGCAATGAGCGAGCAACGAGGAACGAGAATTGCTTTTTCGAACTTCGCCGCTCGCCCCTCGTCTCTATTTTTTTGTGTCATCCTGAGCGGCCAACTGTTGCTTGATCAACGAATCGAGCGTGCTGAGCATTTCGGTCGCGCCGGGATACTTGCGGGCCACATGCTCACTGGCCCACTGATGAGCGCGGGCAAAATCGTCGCGCTGCACGGGCACATAATGAGTTTCAGGAACCACCTGCTGCGGAGGCGGCGGAGAATCGATTGCAATCGGGATAGCGCTTTGACCTGTTGACGGCTGGCTCGAAACCGGTGCGGTTGCAGCAGTCGCCGTTTGCCGTCCTCTCAACTTTTGCCCCACCAACCCGCCGGCAATCACAACCGCGATCGCCAGCGGCCCGCTCACGCCAAGCGTGCCGGCCACGAGCTTGCCATAAGACAGACCGGCAACTAGTCCCGGATTCGCTGCGCCAATCTGCTGCGCGACGGCCGGCATGATCTGACTCAATTGTTCGTCGAGCTGCGCGTGTAACTTCGTATGCAGCGACTCCACGAGGCTCTTGGCGCCGGCCTCGACGTTGGCGACGTCGTCATGCGTGGCAAATCTGCTGGTGTCGACCGCCGGAAGGTCGTCCCGCTTTGCGTAGCCGTTGAGATCGCCTGCTTGCAGATACTCGCCGCGGTCTTGCTTGCCGGCGCGCAACGCGGCCACGTCGGACTCGACTTTATCAACCCGTGCCGTCAGATCGGGGCTGGGCGTTTGCGACTGGGCGCTGGCAACGGATAGTGTGTCAGTTTTGGGCTCTTGACTCTCGTCCCTCGATTCTCGTCTCCTTCGGCCTGGCCACACCCGGTCGAGAAGATCATGTAAAGGCCTCCCGCAAGTGAAGTACGTTTCGCCGTCGCGACAACCCCACACAACACCTACGAGCAGCCCCGCGGCATTCAGCACTCCGCCGCCGCTGTCGCCGGGTCGTACGGCGCTCGTGATCTTCACGCTGGGAAACGACGCACCCACGGCTTGGACCATGCCGTCGATAGATCCAGTTGCCGGTCGAAAGCGGCCATCACTGCCATAGCCGCATGCAGTGAGCGCGCCGGCCGGTTCGGAGTCATCAACGCCAATTGGCTCGGAGTCCGGCCGCTTGATTAAAAGGGCGGCCAGGTCATTCGCCGAATCGCGGTCGACGAGCCGTCCACCAAAACGCGACCCATCCGGAAACGCGGCGACAATGTCGGTCGAAGAGTCGTCGAATAAGTGCGAGCAGGTGAGAATGAGGCCCGTCGCGGCGTTGCGCGCGATAAGCGTGCCGCTCCCGGTGCTGCCGTCGCCGACAAAGACGCGACAATGCGCTTCGTGGGCCGTAGAAGTTTGCGAGTCTGTCGCGGCGGACTGCGTCGGCATCAAATCGGTGACGATTCGAGTCCGGGGCGCCGCCGGCGGTTGCCAACTGGCGCCGCTCGGCGCACACATCCCGCTCGCGCAACTTGGACAGTACTGCCCGTGAGCAGACTTCGATCCCGCTACGAGCAGGGGCGCGGCAACGACGCTCGAAATCCAAAACAATACGAAACTTTGTTTCATCGCTTTCATTTCTCCGCGAATTCTTTGGGGACGGGATCACGGCACTAAGGTGAACTGATACGTATAAAACGGGCTCCGCGCTAAATCGCTCGGCTCAGTGAGTCGATCGGCCAGGTGGGGCACCGGGTCGACGCCGCCGCCGATCCGGTCGGCCATGGCGCAGGCTTGACTACAAAACGGTGGCCGGCGATCGATCACGGAATCATCGACCTCTGCTCGCACCGCCAGCCGAATCGCCGGCAAATGGAGCATCGCGGCGGCCAACACGGCCGCGTAACCGTAGTCGCAGCCGGCCAGGCGCCGCATGAAATAGGTTGACCGCGTGCGATCGTATTCCGGCCACCGCTCGTTCGCATTGGCTTGGTAAACATCGATCCGGCCCGGGAATCGACGGACTTGGCTTTCGAGCGTGACGGCCCGGCCGCCGTACCACTCGCGCACTTCGATGCAGAACAGGTCGTCGTCCCACCAGGCCGCCTTCGCTGCATGCGAGTGATCGCCCCGGCCAGCAACGGATATCAATCCGCGCCGCTGGAAGAGCAGCAAATCGCCGTCGGCGATGCTTGTTCGAGCATCGGCGAGTGAAGCGCAACGGTGTTCGCGCAGTTTGGTCATGGTGAGCGTATGGG
>DASYDU010000089.1:0-2987 GCA_036499445.1 Lacipirellulaceae bacterium | reverse complement strand
GATCTGGAAAAACAAACGCCGATGACCACCGACACCATGTTCGGCATCATGTCGATGACCAAGCCGATTACCGCCACCGCGCTCATGATCTTGAAGGACGAGGGCAAGCTCTCATACGACGACCCAGTCGCGAAGTACATCCCCGCGTTTGCCGATGCCAAGCTCACAAGCGGCGAACCGGTCCAGGGGCTCACCATTCGTCGACTCGTCACGCACACTTCAGGCCTCGTCGGCAAGCAAGACTGCGAAGTCTCGCTAGAAGCCACGGCCGATATGCTCGCCAAGCGGCCCTTCGGCTTTCAACCCGGCGAGAAATGGGAGTACAGCCCGGGAGTCAACGTCTGTGGTCGCATTATCGAAATCGCTTCCGGCGAGCCCTATGAGCAGTTTTTGGCCGAGCGAATTTTCCAGCCGCTGGGCATGGGCGATACCACGTTTCATCTGACGCCCGAAGAGCGAAGCCGCGTTGCGCAGCTGTATAAACTTTCGAAGCCGACCGAGAGCGAACCCGCCAAGCTCGTCCCCGGCCAGCGCATGGCAAAGGCCGGCGAACCGGAAGTCGTGCCCAATCCATCGGGCGGACTATTCTCGACCGCGCGCGATATGCAGCGCTTCTACCAGATGATCTTGAGCGGCGGTCAGCTCGATGGTCACCGGGTCGTATCGGCCGACGGCGTCCGAGAAATGACCACCATTCAAACGGGCGACATCGTGACCGGCTTCACTCCTGGCAACGGCTGGGGGCTTGGCTGGTGCGTCGTCCGCGAGCCGCAGGATATCACTGCGATGCTCTCCCCCGGCACCTTTGGCCACGGCGGCGCCTTCGGCACACAAGGCTGGGTCGATCCCGTGAAAGGACGAATCTTCGTCCTGATGATCCAACGCGCCGGATTGTCAAATAGCGACGGCTCAGAAATCCGCCGCGACTTCCAGCAAGCGGCCGTCGACGCGCTGGAGAAGTGAAAGAGACAATAAGATAAGCAGAGCGGCAAACAGGGGTGGTCTGCCTGTATCTTGTCGTCTTTGCTACAATGGTCAATATGCCGCCATCTCAAGTACAGTTGACTTCCGAACAGCGCCAAGCGATTCTTGCCACGCCGGGCGAACCGATCCACATCGAAGATCCGGAAACACAAAAGGTGTATTTGCTCGTTGAAGAAGGTGCCTTTCCGCAATTGGAAGAAGCATATATTCGCCAGGGTCTCGATTTGGCACGACAACAGATCGCAAACGGTCAGATATCGACCGCCACGGCCGTGGAAGTGATTGCTGAAGCAAAGCGACGCAGCGATCTGGCGCCATAGCCAAATGCCGCGTCTTATCCGTTCGCAGCAGTCGGTCGAAGATCAAATTACAATCTGGCAATATGTCGCCGCCCGCAACGCCATCGCGGCGGATCGACTTATTAATCGATTCGACGACCGAATTCAAGCGTTGCTAGAGAGCCCCGAGATCGGTGAAAGACAGCCGCAATTTGGCGAGCATACGCGCCGGTTAATCGTCGGCAACTACCTCATATTCTATGACGTCCTGCCGGACGCTGTTCGAGTCCTCAGAGTATTCCACGCAGCTCGCAAAATTGAAGACCTATTCGATTGACTGCTGGACTCACACCTACGAAAAATCTCAACCGTCGAAAGCTCCTCGTCCTTGTTCCTAGCGATTTCGGTGCGACAGGCCAAGCAGCGCCGCGCCAAGTACGCCAAAAATCAAAGAGCGCGGCTCCGGTGCCGCGTGCTGCGGAAGCGTGATCGGGCCACCCAGGAAAAGATGCCCACAGCCACAAGCACCCAACTCGTCGGCTCGGGAATTACGGTCGTCGTGAAGCTGCCCGTCGGCGTCGTTAAGTTAATCTGTAACGGAAACTCAATCGGGTTCGCGTAGGAAAGTGCGCTGATGCCCGAAATAGTGAAGCTTTTCACACCGCCGCCCGGATAATTCTCAAAGTCTACGCTCTGGCCCGCGCCAAACTGGCCGATCACGCTGCCACCCACCGACACCACAAACGGGTTTGCAAAGCCCATCGGAAGGTTTTGGATTTCGGAAAAGAGCGTACCGGCTGCCGCCGTGCTCGTGAACGATGCCGCGAGCGGCGTACCAAACCATTTGCCACTGGCGACAGCGTCAAATGCCGACAGTCCACCATTCGTCGAGTCGGGCAAAATAGGGATATCTTGACGGCCTCCGGCCGGCAGCGGCGTCACGCTCCCCTGTCCCGCTCCGTAGACGGCTCGGATGCCCGCGATGTCATCCGCGCCTAAGAAGCCGGTGCCTGGGCCGTTGAATCGACGAAAGACAGGATACATCGTTGCGCCCAACACATCGGTATGTCCGAGGCCAAGCGTATGACCGATTTCGTGCGTCGCAGCACCAAAGATGTCGGGCACTTGAAAGCCCCCGACCATTTGCCAAGGATCGCTATCGTCAAACTCGACGTCGCCGGGCAGGTTCCCAAACGTCGACGGATAGTAAGCCTGCGCCTTGGCGACCGCGACATCTTGCGGAGTCTGTCCCGGACCTGGTGCCGGGTCGGGGCCGTTGATGTAGACATGGCGAAAACGCAGCTGGCCAAACTGTCCATTCACATAATCGGCGCTCTCAATGGCTGGGCCGCCCTGGTCCGGCACCTCGACGAAATTGATCGGCGCCACGCTCGCCCACAACCCGAGCGCGCCTTCAATCGATTGTCGAATCAGGTCGCTCGAGAGTGGCGGCCCATTCGGCAAGTACACGCCATCGGGACCCACCGTGGCGCCAGGGCCACGAATCCCACCGTCAAACATGTTTTGAAAGCTGTACGTGAGCGTGATCGGCGTCCCAAGTCCGCCCGGCTGCGGCCATTGACTGCCGACGAGCACGTAAGCACGGACGGTTTCCGCGCCACCGAAAATTGAAACGAAGAACAGGAGAAAAACGAAGACAAATTGCTGCGCGCGAAACACCACAGGAGTACCTCAAACGAGAAAACGAGAGCTAGAAATCCGACC
>DASYDU010000088.1:0-16973 GCA_036499445.1 Lacipirellulaceae bacterium | reverse complement strand
CGTGAGGAGGTCGAAAGAATTGCCCACGGTCGGCGTGAAACCATTGAAGAGCGTGATGTTCAATGTCCCATCCAATGTCGCCGGTCCGGTGATCGACAGCTTGTCGAGGCTGGTCGTCGACGCCAGCTCAATGTCGAGCGCGGCGCCACTCGCTTGGGTGTAGGCGCCATTGATCTGCAGCGTCCCAATTGTGTTTGCCGGCAGGGGGCTGCCAGCAATGCCGGGAGCCACATGCCCTTCACTATGTACTTTGGCAACGATGATGCTGTTACCTTCTGCGGTTCCCTTCGGCCCGACGACGAAAGCGCCGCTTACGGTAACGGTGCCACCAAAGGAAACCGTCAGCTTTCCCGTTCCGGCAACGCCGACGGTAAAATCGCCCGTGTTGGTCCAATTCGAGTCGTTGACGCTGACTGTCCCGCCGGCGGTTGGCGCGACGCCAATCTCGGTGGTGCCGATGTTCACCAGCGCACCTCCGGTGACGTCGAATTTTGCCGTGCCGCCCAGGCCTACGTACAACTGTTCGGGCGTGTTCCAGGTCGAACCGGCGCCGTCAACAAATACTTGCGCACCTCCAAACGTTCCGGCAATTTGCGCAACGCGTGCATTGACGACTGCACCGTCGCCGACGCTCACCAAGGCCGGGGGCACTGTGCAGCCCGAGCCAAGGCACACAGTGCCCGCGACATTTAGGTAGTTGGCGACATTCCAAGCGGCATCGACTTCGTCGACCAATACAGATCCCGTCACGGTCGCTGTATTCGCGGAAGCTTTCGCGCCTTCGACAACGATAAGACTTCCCTTGTCATCGACCTTGATCGCACCGGCGACGTTCCACTGCGAACCGGCGTCTTCAAGCCGTACATTGCCGGTACCCGTTGTGCCGACCAGCACGTCGCCGCCGGTATCGACCCGACCAGCGGACGTGATATGCAAGGAGCCAGTACCGCTGCTCCCGCTACTGCTGCCGACACCGCCAATTGTCAAGTTGCCGGCCTGCGTCCATCTGGAGCCGTTTCCCGTCACAAGTGCCGAGCCGGTCGCCGTGAAATTCGTGCCAATCGACGACGTGTTGTCGTCGATTGTGCCTCCGCTAGCAACGGTGAGCGTGCCGGTTTTCGAACCACCGACGATGAGCGAGTCGTCGCTGATGTGTCCGCCGGCCGCAACGCTTAACGATCCATTCCCACCGTCGCCGACTGTCAGTGTTCCACGATTTGTCCAGGATGATCCAGTGCCACTCACTAGCGCCGAGCCTGTTGAACCTGTCTCGCGAGCAATCGACGCTGAGAAATTGCTAAGCTCGCCACCGGCCGTGACGTTTAACGTACCATTTCCGGAGCCGCCAACCGCCAGCGGCGAGTCCACATCGTTGCTGGAATTGGTCCAAACGGCGCCCGAACCGGTGACATTCGCCGTGGCAATGACACCCGCGTTATTTCCGATCACCGCGTTGCCTAGGTTGCCCGTCAGGTCGACCCGAGCACCGGCATCCACATTAAGTGTGCTATTGCTACCGCCGTCGCCAACGACCAAATCGTAGGCGGCCGTCGAACCGGTTACCTCGAACGTGCCGCTGTTTACATTCAAAGTGCCTGGAGAATTCGAACCGGCGCCGATCGTCGCAGTGCCGGACGAAAGCGACAGCAGCGAAGTATTTAGAATCGATGGCGCAGCGACTGTGCCGCCGGTGGCCAGCGCCGGAACCGTATAGGTCGCTGGCCCGAGAAAGACCTGACTCGAATCCGAAAATGTGATGTTTCCTGGGCCGACCGACGCCGCGCCGCTGGCGTAGTTCCTCGTGCCAAAAATGATCGACTGCCCGGGGAAAGTGACTGTGAACGTGGCCCCGGCGCCGAGGCCATAGATCACATTGTCGACGGCAGCTGGCACGCCTGCCGACCACTTAGTTGCATCGCCAAAATTTCCATTGACGTTATTGATCCAAACGTCCGTGCTTGCGGCCGCTGCCGCATAGAGCTGGAGGACTACGAGCACCGTTAGCGAAAGTCGACGCGCATAGGGGTGTATCATGGCATCACCGAAGCGGACTCAAGGAATGCGGCATTCCGCCGAGCGCTGAGCGCAATCTCACGGCGGTCTGAGGAATCGATCGTGTGCAAGGCTCGCCATTTTAGCGATATTGGCCAAGAAATGCCAAACACCAGCTTGCGGGGTGGCCGAGATCGCGACGACGTCGCTGTAAGGGACTCCCGTGGCTGAAATGAAACGTAGCTCGCTCGGGGCTGATTCTATTGACGACTTCGCAGCAAATGGGCTGCAGGAAGTGCCGGAGACCGATCACGTGTCGCGAGCTTACGCGTCATCGGCGTCAGAGCCTTGGCCGCACGCTATGACGAGCGACAGAAGATACTCGGTTCCCGCCCCGTCTCAAGGGGAGAGGCAGATATGTAACGCCCTAGATCTGAAAATTGACCCGGGTGCTAATTGCGTCCAGATCGCCGCGCATTTTGAGCTTTGGCTTTTCGATCTGCACGGTCGTCTTGGGCGCGACGCTTTGCGTGATCCAAGTACTGGCGCCGATCACCGAATCGTTGCCGATGATCGTGTTGCCGCCGAGGATGGTGGCATTGGCGTAAACGACCACGCGATCTTCGAGCGTTGGATGGCGCTTGTGGCCGCGGACCAAGTTGCCATCGCCGTCGGTGGCGAAGCTCAGCGCGCCGAGCGTGACGCCTTGGTAGAGCTTCACGTTCTGGCCGATCTGGGTGGTCTCGCCGATCACGACGCCGGTGCCGTGGTCGATGAAGAAGTTCTCGCCGATCGTGGCGCCGGGGTGGATGTCGATGCCGGTGCGACCATGGGCCCACTCGGTCATCATGCGGGGCACAAACGGGATGTCGAGCTCGTAGAGCACGTGGGCCAGTCGGAAGACGGTAATCGCTTCCAGGCCGGGATAGCAAAAGATAACTTCATCAAGCGACTTGCAGGCGGGGTCGCCGTCGTAGGCTGCCTGGACGTCGGTGGCCAGCATGCGGCGGACGTCCGGAATGCGTTCCAGAAAGAGGAGCGTCTTCTGCTGTCCCAGAGCTTCGTAATCTTCGTCGGAGTCGCAATCTTCGGTTGCGCCGGCTTCGTGGCGGAGCGCGCGGCCGTTCTGGATGGTGAGCCGGTCGTGGAGCCGGTCGACGAGCTCGCCAACGTAGTAGCCGACATTGCCGCGGTGGAGGCCTTCGCGGCGACGGAAGCCAGGGAAGATGATTTCCTTGAGCTCTTCGGTGACTTCGATGATTTCGTCGTAGTTGGGAAGCGGGCAATGACCGAGGTGGTTGATTGAGCCGACGTCATCGTAGGTGCGGACGATCCGCTCGGTGAGCTTGGGCAATTGGTCTTTGAGACGGAAGTCGCTGGCCATCGGGGTAACTCCTGGCGTGTTTCGCCTCGGACGGGGCTGGCGGCAATTGGCTGAATTGCACACCGCGAATGCGATTAATAGAGAGTCCCAGTCGAACCACGACTATGGGACGCGCAGCAGATTCCTCCGGCGTTAAGCCGGATTCGTACAGGAGCAGCGCGGGACGGCCGGCAAAGTTTGCGATTGACTCATGGCCGTAATTCTAGGCGGGTTGTGACGGTCGTACAATTCACCAGCAATGAGTCTCGGCATGTGGGGCGCGGGCAGTTTAGCGATTCCGGCGGCCGAACCACCGGCAGAGGCTGCCCGAGGAGGACAGCGGCGGCGGCCCGCCGGTTCGTCCGCGGGCCAAAGGCCGCAAAAACCTGGGTTTCCGTGCAGTTTTCTTGCTGTCGTCGTCTCCGCTCATTACACTAAAGACGGCTGGCGAAGGATTTGGCTGGCTGCTCAACAGAGTCAAAGCTTGACGACGTCAAATCGTCAAAGTTTAGCTGTCTTAAACAGCACGGGCTCCGGAACGCCTTTGACACGAGGCATGTCTAATGAATTTCAAACCGGGCCCGAGGGCCATTGCCGCGCTCTTTCTCTGCGCCGCCGCGGCCCCGACTTGGGCGATTAATGTCAGCATTCCAGGCATTCACGGCGACGTATCGCGGACGCTGTTAGGCAACGGGACGGGCATCATCGTCGGCGTCATCGACAGCGGCATGGACGATACGCACCCGGCGCTGGCGGGGAACGACAGCCTGGGCAATCCGCGCCTTGTTGCCGAGCAGAGCTTCGTAACGACGGAACCGGACAACACCGGTGACGACATCTTCGGACACGGCACGGCGGTGGGCAGCATCGCGCTGAGCAACGACTCGGTTTACCAGGGGTTTGTGCCCGATGCGCGGTACGTCAATTCCCGTGTGCTCGATAGCTACGGCGGCTTCCCCGACGACGCTCAGGTGCGGAACGGTATTGGATTCGCGATCGACCACGGCGCGAACGTGCTCAATCTTTCGATGAATTATTTTGCGGCGCTGAGCGGCGGCTACACGCAATTCGATCTGATGATTGACTGGGCGGCCTACGCCCGCGGCGTCAGCTCGTCGCTGTCGGTGGGCAATATCAGCCAAGGCCCGGTCGGCGTAGACGCGGTGCGTGACCCGGGAGGCGCGTTTAACGGTCTTTCGGTGGGCCGAGTGATCAACGATCTTTCGAAGGTGAGCATTGATAGCGCCGGCTCGTACACCGAGGACGGCCGCATGAAGCCGGACTTGGTCGCGCCGGGAACATTGATCACCGCGGCGAATAGCGATTGGGAGGGAGGAACGTTGTGGAAAACGGGCCTCAATGGAACAAGCTTCGCAGTGCCGCAGGTGACCGGACTCATTGCGCAAGAGCTCGAAGGGGGAAACACGCACGGCTACAGCACCGATCCCTTGGTAATCAAGGCCACTATCATGAACAGCGCGACAAAAAAAGTGCTGGGGCGAACATTCCAGCCGTGGGCACCGGGAAACATGAGCGACATTGCCGGTGTCGAGACGACGAGCCATCCGCTCGACCCTCAATCGGGCGTGGGGCTGATCGACGGAGCGGCGCTCGCGCGCCAATACCTGAATGGCGCTAATGAGGGGCCGGGCTTGGTGGGCGACATCGGTTGGAATCTGAATTCGATCGTGGATCAGGCGACCGCCGATTACACGATCAATTCCCCGCTTAGCAAAGGCGACATATTGACGGCGACGCTCACCTGGTATCGGCATGTCTCGCGCACGGACGATGGCGACGGAATGGTCGACGCCGGCGACAATTTTATTCAAGATCAGATGTTGAGCAATCTCGATCTGGAGGTACTGCGCGACGGCGTGCCAATTGCGGCATCACTGAGTGCCGTGGACAACGTCGAGCATTTGAATCTCAGCATCGACCAAACGGGCCAATATACGGTCCGCGTTCTGGGTTCAACCGTGTATGGCAGCAGCGAGCAGTACGCCGTGGCGTGGTTTGTGCCTGAGCCGGGGAGCGTCATTTTGTCGATCTGGGCGGCGGCTTTTGTCGGCATCGGCTGGCGGCGATTTGCGACTCGATCGTAAAAACTTCTTGACAACGCACCTACTACGCATGTAGGATAGCCTCGTCCTGGCCGCGATCTGGGCCACGAACTCCCATTGGTTATCTGGGCCAAAAAGACCGATTGGGTTTGGCGACCGGGACACGCATCGGCGGCACGTGCGCCGGCGCGAAAAACGCCATTAGGGAGCATGGCGGGTGGGATACGTTGAGACTGAACTGCTATCTTCCGGCCAGTATGGTTGCAGTTCAACGCGAGTATCCCACTGGTGAGCTGCGCGTCGGTGGTTGGAAACAGCCTGCCGGACGTCAGTTGCTCACCGGCGGAATTTAACCTCAGGTTGCTAATGAGAGCACTCCTCGCCGCAGAGCGGTCGGCTGTCTGGCAATGCGCAGCAGTCCATCGTCCCTAGCGGCACGTGATTTGTCGGAAGCGGGCCTGTTTCCCAAATCTTTAACGAGAGGAGATTGTGTCGTGAAATGTTCCCGATTGATTTGTTGCTCGATTTTCGCAACGAGTGTCGTTGCACTGGCCCTTGTGGCCCAGGCGGGCCCATTCCTGCCGTCGATTCAGCTTGGCAACCTCGCCGTCGGCTTGCAGCCGATCGCGACTGGACTGGCCGCGCCCGATTATGGTTTCAGCCCACCGGGGGACGCGAGCCGGTTATTCGTATTGGAGCAGAACGGGCTGGTCCGGGTGATCCAGAATGGCAGTCTGCTGCCGACGCCCGCGCTCAACCTGCAGAGCCTTGTGGCGCCGCCGCTGAATCCGGCGAACGCCAACGATGAACGAGGGCTGTTGGGAATTGCGTTCGCACCCGGTTTTAACGATCCAGCCAGCGTCGGCTACCGGACGTTGTACACGTACAACAGTGAAGCGCTCGGCACCGGACCGACCTACAACGTGCCGGCAGGCGCTGCGAATCTTTACAAAAATGCGATCAACGAGTGGAAGATTAGCGCGTCCGATCCGAACGTGATTGATCCGACCTCGATGCGCGAGGTGATTTCGTTCGGTAAAAATGCGCAGAACCACAACGGTGGAACGATCGCGTTTGGACCGGACGGCTATATGTATCTGGCCACGGGCGACGGCGGCAACGCCAACGACTCGGGCACGGGGCACCTTGCCGCGACGG
This sequence comes from Lacipirellulaceae bacterium, assembly GCA_036499445.1. Classification (GTDB taxonomy): domain Bacteria; phylum Planctomycetota; class Planctomycetia; order Pirellulales; family Lacipirellulaceae; genus DASYDU01. Next base: position 10,397 of record DASYDU010000088.1, on the reverse strand, counting down.
GTAACGCACAGGATTTGACTGTGCCGCTCGGCAAGATGTTGCGGCTCGACCCGTATAAGCCATCGCTCGAGCCGGCCAGCACCGATGCGATCAGCGGCAACGGCCAGTATCGGATTCCGGCCACGAATCCGTTCCAGGCTGCTGGGCAGGTGCCCGAGATCTATGCTTACGGGTTGCGGAATCCGTATCGATTCGCGTTCGACACCGTGACTGGCGACCTGATCGAGGGCGACGTCGGTCAGAACACGATCGAGGAGATCAACCGTATCCAGATCGGCAAGAACTACGGCTGGGCGGTCAAGGAAGGCACCTTCTTATTCAATCGCACCACCGGGACGGTGAGTTCGAATAGTCCGGGGAGCCCGGCTGGATTGACCGATCCGATCTCTGGCCCGCTCGGCACGCTGGAATACGATCACAGCGACGGCATCTCGATCACCGGCGGATTTGTTTACCGCGGTACCGGCATTCCAGAGTTGTACGGCAAGTACGTGTTCGGCGACTTGGCCCTGCAGGGTACACCGGTGCGAGCAAACGGCCGGCTGTTCTATGCCGACTTAACGACCGGGCAGATCAATGAGTTTCAGCTGCCGCAATTTGCCGGCGGCAAGATACCGGACCAGCTCACGGTGCACGGCTTCGGCGAAGACGCCAACGGCGAGCTGTACGCGATGATGACCAATACGCCGGCCAACGGGACGGGCGGCATTGTCTACAAGCTGGTGTCGACGAGCGTGGTCCCGGAGCCGGGAACGCTCGTGTTGGCGGTCTTGGGGACATTGGGCTTGGTCGCACTTCGGCGGCGCTGATACTGCGATGTTAATGTGTTGATTTGGAAACTAACGCAGCATCGGCGGACGGCCGCCGGTGCTGCTCTTTTTTGAGTTGAGCATTAGCGACATCCGCCCGGCGTGCTGAAGCACGCCTCGCCGCGGATGCTAATCAATACGCAATCCAAGTCTTTCCCAGCGAATTCGGCCTGCGGCCGGTGTATCGCTCGGCGAGCCCGCCCTCGACGGTACGGCAGGTGACGTTGGAATCTCGTTCGACCAATAGATAAGTCCCGCTTTGCCGATGACGTCGCTCCGATGGACGAAACCGCCCATCCGGCTGTCGTAACTGGCTCGACGATGATCGCCGAGCACAAAGTAACTGTCTTCCGGCACCGTCCGCGGAGGGAGATTGCTCATTTGCGGTGCGACGCCCGGCGGTGGCAAATCGCCAGCTCGATTCACGTATGGCTCATCCTGCCGCTCTCCGTTTACAAAAACTACCTCGTCGCGAATCTCCAGCACGTCTCCCGGAACTCCGATCACTCGCTTGATATAATTGGGTTGTTGTCCCGAAGCCGTAATTCCTCGATAAGACGGTTGGACCATTTCATCACTCGCCCGGAATACGATCACATCGCCCCGCCGGATCGGAGAATGTCGATAGATTAGCTTTTCCGCCAGGAAGCGGTCGCCAGGTAATATGGTATTCGCCATGCTCGCTGCGGGTACAACGAACGCTTCGCTCACAAATCGTCGCTCAGCGAATGCCAGCGAAACTCCTGCGGCTGTGGCAAATGCAAAATATGCAATGTACCACCACCACCGCTGATACCATTGCCGAGCGCCCTCACCGCGGCGCGCAATTTGGACCGCGTCAATAAGTACGGCGAGCCAGAATGTGCAATAGAGGATTGCGGACAAACCCACTGCCGCGCGACCATTCGGCAAGTACAGCATCAGGCAAACGATAGCAAGGAAGACGATGCCGTACAGTAGCCCCCAACAAATCGCCCGGCGAAGTCGCCCGCAATAAACCTGCGCGACGGTGCCGAAGAAGAATGCCAGCAGGCCTGCCACCCATGGCTTTCTAGGGCGGACGGCGACCGTTGGAAAATCATCGAGCGACTGGTCGATTGATCCCGCCGGACTTTCGATCATTCCTCCTCTTCCTTGATTTGCGCTTTAGCGATGATCTGCTGCTGGACGTTGCCGGGGACGACGTCGTAACGGGAGAACTCCATCGTGTAGCTGCCCTGACCGCCGGTCATCGAAGAGAGTGTGCGGGCGTAGGTCATCACTTCGGAGAGCGGACAGGTGGCTTCGACGGTGGTCATGCCACCGCCGGCTGAGTCCATGCCGACCATCTGGCCGCGGCGACCGGAGAGATCGCTCGAAACATCGCCCACGTTGCCGACGGGGACCGTGATCGCCAATTTGACGATCGGCTCGAGCAGGCCGGGCTTGGCCAGTTTGAAGACGTTGGAGAAGGCCTGCCGGGCGGCGATGCGGAATGCGGTTTCGTTCGAGTCGACCGGGTGATCCTTGCCGAAGTAGACCTCGACGCAGACGTTTTGCACGGGATAGCCGGCGACCACGCCGGAGGCGATTTTCTCCAAGAATCCCTTTTCGATGGCGGGCAGGAAATTGCCGGGGATCGTGCCGCCCACGACCGTATCGACGAACAAGAAATTATTCTTCTCGTGAAAGTGGAAGTGCTTGAGCTGCGGGAAGCGCGCCTTGCTGGCGAAATCCTCCGGCTTGGTTCCTTCGGCGAACGGATACATGCGGATGTGGACTTCGCCAAATTGACCGGAGCCGCCCGATTGCTTTTTGTGGCGGTAGCTTCCGACGGCATCGGACTGGACCGTTTCGCGGTAGGGAATCTTGGGCTCTTTGACTTCGACCTCGACCTTGTCGCGGCGTTTGAGCCGCTCGCGGAGCAGCGAGAGGTGGAGCTCGCTCATGCCGGTGAGCACCATTTCCTTGGTTTCCGGATCGTGCTGCAGGTGAACTGTGGAATCTTCCTCGGTGATCTTGTGAAGTGCGCCGGAGAGCTTGGTTTCGTCGCCACGGGTCTTGGGCGTCACGGCGAGACCGACCATCGGCGTCGGGAATTTGATCGGCGGCAGCTCGACTTCGCCGAGCGTGGTGCCGGTGTGCAATTCTTCGTTCTTGGCGATGGCGACGATGTCGCCGGCGCCGACCTCGTCGACGTTTTGGGTCTTGTCCGCTTGGACGCTAAGGAGCGGACCGATCTTAATTCCCTTGCGGGCACGGGACGAGTGGACGGTCGAATCCTTCTTCAGCGTGCCGGAGTAAATGCGGAGGAAGCTGAGCCGCTGCACGAACGGATCGATCCGCGTCTTGAATACCTGGGCGGCGAGCGGGCCGTTGGGATCGCACTTGAGGGTGACGCTGTCGCCATCCTTCGTGGCGGTGCGCGCAATTGCGGTCGGGGGCAGTGAGCATTGGGCGAGCACTTCGAGCAGCGCGTCGACGCCGACATTCATTTTCGTTGAAATGCAAACGATCGGCGTGAGCGTGCCCTGGCGAACCGCCTCGACCGAGAGTCGGGCGAGCTCCTCCTTCGTCGGCAGCTGGCCTTCGAAGTATTTTTCCATCACGGTTTCGTCCGCCTCGATGATCGATTCGATGACCGACTCGCTGAGCTTGGCCGGGTCGATGAGTGCGCCCTTGGTATCGGCGGGGACTTCGAGCGTGCTGACCACTCCCTTGAGATCGTGCCCTTGACCGAGCGGCTCATTGAAAAGTTGGCAGGTGCTGCCGAAGACTTCGTGAATTATGTCCACCAGGCCTGGAAAATTGATGTTATCGGTGTCGAGCTTGGTGATGCAGAGGATGCGGCCGAGCCCGGCGTCCCCCGCTTCTTGCCATGCGCGACGCGTATTGACCCGGATGCCGGCGTGGGCGTCGATCGTGATCAGGGCGGTGTCGACGGCCCGCAAGGCGCCAATGGTTTGACCGATGAGGTCGGGATAGCCGGGCGTGTCGATGATGTTGAAACGCTTTCCGGCATAGTCAAAGTGGACGATCGAAGCCTCAACCGAATGCTTATGGTGCTTCTCCTCTTCATCGAAATCGCAGATGCTAGTGCCGTTGTCGACGCTGGGCTGGCCGCTCACGGCGCCGGTCTTTACTAGGAGCTGGTCGACGAGCGTCGTCTTGCCGGACGAGCCGTGGCCACAGACCGCGATGTTGCGAATGTCGTCAACTTTTCTCGCCATGATGACTCCTGTATCAGTACGTCAGCTTTGCAGGCTGACACAGTCGAGCGTCAGGCGGGAAAGCCTGACCTACTTTGCGCGCTCTGTGCCGCGTGGAGCGCTTCCTCTAGTTTCAACGTCCCCACGTACAGTGCCCGCCCGATGATGCAACCTGCCAAGCCGGCGGCCGCCAGCTGGGCCACGTCGCTGGCGGTGGTAACGCCACCGGAGGCGATCACGGGCACGCGGACGGCCGCTTGCATCTCGGCCATGGCCGGAATGTTGGGCCCGCGCATCATGCCGTCGGTGTGAATGTCGGTGTAGATGATCGCGGCGAGCGGTTCCTTATCGAATTGGCGGGCCAGATCGGTGGCCTTGACCTCGCTCGTGTTGAGCCAGCCGTCGGTGGCGGCCATGCCATCGCGAGCGTCGAGGCCGAGCACGAGTTTGCCGGGAAAGCGGCGGCAGGCGTCGCGAAACCATTCGGGATCGGTGATTGCCGAGGTGCCAATCACCAGTCGCGTCAAACCGAAGCCAAACAGCTCAAGCACAGATTGCTCGTCGCGAATTCCGCCGCCCAGCTCACACTGCATCTCGGGCACGGCGGCCAAGATGTCCTGGACGCTGGGCAAATTGACCGGCAAACCTTCGCGGGCTCCTTCTAAGTCGACAATATGCAAATGCTTGGCGCCCTGCTCGGCAAACTGGCGGGCAACGGCCGCGGGATCGTCGGCGAAGACCGTTTCCTGTTGATAGTCTCCCTGTCGCAGGCGGACGCACTTTCCGCCGCGAAGGTCGATCGCCGGCCAGATTTGCATGGAACGGGGTTCCGGAAAGTCGGTGAAAACAGGGACGAGCCGCACGAAAGCGGGGAAACCACGAATATGCCATACGGCGTGGCGCGTGGCAAGTGGCCGGCGTGTTGGGCCAGCTCGCGTAAAGCGTTTCCACGCAAGGCACTTACGGCCAACTCGTGGCGTCAGCCGAGCTCGGCGAAGTTTGCGAGCACGCGCAGGCCGGCGGCCTGACTCTTTTCCGGGTGGAATTGCGTGGCGAAGAGGTTGTCGCGCCAGATGCTCGAACAGAAAGGCGTCGGGTAGTCGGTCTCAACGGCGACGATCGATGCATCGCTGGGCACGACGTAGTACGAGTGAACGAAATAGAAGTGCGCCGCCTCGTCGACACCGGCGAAGATCGGCGGCCGGCGGCGGAAGTGCAATTGGTTCCAGCCCATGTGCGGCACTTTGTAGTCGGGCGGCACGTCGAAGCGCACCACGTCACCCGGTACGATGCCGAGCCCTTCGTACTCGCCGTCTTCGAAGCTGCGGTCCATCAGCAGTTGGAGGCCGAGACAGATGCCGAGGAAGGGTTTGCCGGAAGCGATTGCGGCGCGGATTGGCTCGACCAATTGGCGATCGCGGAGGGCAGCGATGGCGTCGCGAAATGCGCCGACGCCGGGCAGCACGATCTTTTTGGCATCGGCCAAGGCAGCGGCGTCACTCGTGATGATGGCCGAGTGGCCCGCGCGCTCGAACGCCTTCTGCACGCTGCGAAGGTTGCCCATGCCGTAGTCGATGATGGCGATCATGGCGGAGGAGACAGGGGACAGATTTCAGGGCAAATTGCGGCGGAGCTTGCGACGCATTCAAACTGACAATGATGCGCGAACCACTGTTCGCGCGATCACGACATTTTACCCTGCGACGCCCGACCGCGCTAGAGTTCAGCGCGGCATCGTTTCAGGGTAGATCACGAGCTCAACGCGGCGATTGCGGGCTCGGCCGGCGTCGGTGCCGTTCGAGACCACCGGGTGGCTGCTGCCGTGGCCGACGACAAAGAGCTGATTGGCAGGTACGCCGGCGGTGCGGACCAGGGCATCGTAGACGGCCATCGCCTGGGCCACTGAGAGGTGCTGGGCGGTTGGCATTTGGGCCGAAGTGGGCGGGCTGCTATCGGTGTGCCCTTCGATCCCGATCAGTTGCTGTGGATAGTTGCGGACGATGTCGGCGCCGACGCTGCGGAGCAAGTCGTCGCTGCCCATTTTGATTTGAGCGGTGCCGGGATTGAAGAGCTGGTCCGCGGGGAGCTCAACGCGGACGACGTCGCCATCTTGCCTAACCTGGACACCCGGCAGATTCGTGATCGTGAGATTACGGAGCAGGCTATTATTCGGTCGGATCTCGGCCTGGCTGCGGGTTTGAATCGAGGCGGCCATGGCCGTGGTCCGCGATCGCATCTGATCGTTGTCGGACTGAAGCGACGCGAGCTGGTTGGCGGTGTCGCGAAGCTGAGTCTGCGTGGCCGTGACCTGCTCTTGCATCAACTGGGCCTGTTGTCGCGATTGGGCCAGCATCGATTGCAGCTCTTGATTGTCGTGATCGAGCGCAGTGGCCCGCTGCTGATACTGCTGCGTTTGTAGCGCAAGTGCCTGCTGCTGCTCGGGGCTGAGCGTGACGGGCTGCGGCTGCTGCGTGTTTTGCGTAAACGCATAACGACCGCAGCCGATGGCGGTAGAAATGGAGAGCAGAATCGGCAGCACGAGGGCTGGCCAACGTAGGGCGGCAATCAACACGGCGACCAATCCTGTCGCGGTTCGAGATTCGGTAATATGCAGGTGCCGGGAGCGTGCACGATCCCGGCGGTGAAGAGCGGGCGGAGAGTATCAGGCGGAGAGAGCCCCGACAATATCGCTTGCTACCACCGGCCCGACAAAACATCCTTGCTCGCCGCTAGCATCGCTGGCGGACTTGCCGATTGAGCGTTGCGGCACGACGGCGGCGGGATACGTGCCGTAGAACCGGCGAATGAAATTGCGATGCCAACGTTGGGGCTTATGAGCTTCCCAACCGAGCCGGGCCATGAGCCGGTCGGAGAGCCGCAGGTTTCCGGCGTCGCAGACGATGGCATCTGTCTGTTTGAGTGCGGCGATGGCGTCGAGGGTGGTGAGGGCGGCGCGAGACGTCGCGTAGCTCGTGCCGGCGGTCGAAATCACATACTTCAGGGCGAGGAAATTCGGCATCCGCCACGGCTGGTTGTAGAACAAGAGGCAGCGATCGGGCTCGCCGCCAGCGTGGTAGCGCGAGCCTTGCGGCCAGACTTCTGGCAGCGAAACGAGTTTCGGCCAGGGCCGCAAACGAATGGCGTGAAACTGGCCGCCGACGATTTCAATGACGCCGTATCGCCGCGCGCGGATTCGCTCTTGGCCGGCGTCGAAGTCAGTGATCGTTTCGTGAAACCAAAACATGATGGTTGAACTTCGCTATGTCGGGTCATAGCCAAGATTCGGCGATAGCCAGCGTTCAACCTCGGCAATCGACATCTTCTTGCGGCGGGCGTAGTCTTCGACCTGATCTTTGGTGAGGCGATCGACGGCGAAGTAGCGCGACTCTGGATGCGCAAAGTATAGCCCGCAAACGCTGGCCGCGGGGTGCATGGCAAAGCTCTCGGTGAGCTTGATGCCGGTTGCGCGCTCGGCATCGAGCAAGTCGAAGAGAGTGCGTTTTTCGGTGTGGTCGGGTTGGGCGGGGTAGCCGGGGGCGGGCCGGATGCCGCGATACTTCTCGGCGATCAGATCGTCGCTGGAAAAATTCTCATCGCGTCCGAAGCCCCACTCGCGGCGGGCCTGAGCGTGGAGATATTCGGCGAAGGCCTCGGCCAGGCGATCGGCGAGCGCTTTGGTGAGGATCGAGTTATAGTCGTCGAGGTCGCGGTCAAAACGGGCGGCTAGCTCGTCGCAACCGAGGCCGGCCGTTACGGCGAATGCGCCGAGATAATCTTTGCGGCCGCTTTCGACCGGCGCGATGAAATCGGCCAATGAATAGAAGACGTCTTGGCCTTTGCGTTCCCATTGTTGACGCAAGGCATGGAACCGGCATCGCTCTCCGCTGCGAGATTCGTCGGTATAGAGAATGATCTCGTCGTGGCAACTCGCGGCGGGCCAGAAGCCGTAGACGGCGTTCGCGGCCAGCAACTTCTCACGAATGATGCGATCGAGCAGTTCCTGTGCGTCGTCGAAGAGTCGCTTGGCCTCGCCTCCAACATTCGGGTCTTCAAAGATTCGCGGGTACTTGCCTTTGAGCTCCCAAGTCATGAAAAACGGCGACCAGTCGATATACTCGCGGAGTTTTTCCAGCGGCACGTTTTCCAAAGTCCGCGTTCCGAAGAACTCGGGCTGCGGGATGTCGACATTCTTCCAATCGGAGTGAAAATGCTTCTCCAGCGCGTCCGCATACGGCACGAGCTTTGATTCTTGTCGCCGGCCGTAGGATGCAACCAGTTCGGCCTGGAGCACGCGATTCTTGGCGTCGAGCTTTGGCCGCGATTCCGGGTTGATCAATTGCTCGACCACGCCGACGGAGCGGGACGCATCGAGGACGTGGATCACGCTCTCTTTTCGGGCCGGCGCAATTTTCACGGCCGTGTGCTTGGCGCTCGTTGTTGCGCCGCCGATCAAGAGCGGGAGCGCAACTCCGCGGCGCTCCATTTCACGGGCGACGTGGACCATCTCGTCGAGGCTGGGCGTAATCAGCCCCGAGAGGCCGATAATGTCCACGCTCTCGGCTGCCGCCCGCTCCAGAATTGCCTCGCAAGGCACCATCACACCGAGGTCGATGACTTGGAAGTTGTTGCAGCCGAGGACCACGCCGACGATGTTCTTGCCGATGTCGTGGACGTCGCCTTTGACGGTCGCCAGCAGGATCTTGCCGCGCGGTTGGCCGGCGGTGCCCCCTGCCGCTTTTTCTGCTTCCATGAAAGGTGTCAGGTACGCGACCGCTTTCTTCATCACGCGGGCGCTCTTCACGACCTGCGGCAAAAACATTTTGCCGGCGCCGAACAAGTCGCCGACCACGCTCATCCCGGCCATCAGCGGGCCTTCGATGATGGCGAGGCAAGAGGGATACTTCGTGCGCGCTTCGGCGGCGTCCTCGTCGATGTACTTGACGATCCCTTTGAGGATGGCGTGCTTGAGCCGTTCTTCGACCGGTGCATCGCGCCAAGCTTCTTCGGTTTCCGTCGTCGCAATCCCCTGCCCTTTTACGGAGTCTGCATATTCGACGAGCCGCTCGGTGGCATCGGACCGGCGATTAAGGAGCACGTCTTCGACCAGCTCCTTGAGCTTGGGTTCGATCTCGTCGTAAACGGCGAGCTGGCCGGCGTTGACGATGCCCATGTCGAGCCCCGCCCGGATCGCGTGATAGAGGAACGCGGCGTGCATCGCTTCGCGGACGATGTCGTTGCCGCGGAAAGAGAACGAGATATTCGAGATGCCGCCGGAGATATGCGTGCCGGGACAGGCCTGTTTGATTTTCGCGATCGACGCAATGAAGTTGATCGCGTAGTTATTGTGCTCTTCGATGCCGGTGCCGACGGTGAGGATGTTCGGATCGAAGATGATATCCTCGGGCGGGAAGCCGACCTTTTCGGTGAGCAGGTCGTAGGCCCGGCGGCAGATGCGAACTTTGTCCGGCACCTCGACGGCCTGGCCCTTTTCGTCGAAGGCCATGACCACGACGGCCGTGCCATACCAGCGGCAGAGGCGGGCGCGGCGCAAGAACTCGGCTTCGCCGTCTTTGAGGCTGATCGAATTGACAATCGATTTGCCTTGCTGCGTTTTGAGGCCCGCTTCGATTACTGACCACTTGCTGCTGTCGATCATCGAGGGGACTGCGGCCACTTCGTGCTCGCCGGCGATGAGTCGCAGAAACGTGGTCATCACGGCCTCGCCGTCGAGCAGGGCCTCGTCCATGTTGACGTCGACGACGTTTGCGCCGCCCTCGACTTGCTGCCGGGCGATTTCGACGGCGGCTTCGTAAGTCTCGTCCTTGACCAGCCGGGCAAACTTTCGCGAGCCGGTGACGTTTGTCCGCTCGCCGATCATGAGGAAGTTGCTGTCGGGGAGAAGCGTGAGCGGCCGAGTGCCGCTGAGCCGCAGATAGGGCGCCGCGGTTACACACTGATGGGGCTTGGCATTTTTTATGGTCTCCGAGATCGCACGGATGTGGTCGGGCGTGGTGCCGCAGCAGCCGCCAACAATGTTGACCCAGCCGCGCTCGGCGAATTCGCCCATCATGCCGGCCATTGCGGCGGGTCCCAAATCGTACTGGCCCATTTCGTTGGGCAGGCCGGCGTTGGGATGGCAACTGATCCAGCGTGGCGAGACCTCTTGCAGTCGTTCGAGATGTGGCCGCAGCAGCTCCGGCCCAAGCGCGCAATTCATGCCGACCGAAAGCATTGGGAAGTGAGCGATGGAGTTCCAGAATGCCTCGACCTCTTGGCCGGAGACAAACGTTGCCCCGCCCTTGTCGAACGTGCCGGAGATCATCACCGGAACGCGGACGTTCTTCTCGGCGAAGTATTTTTCGATCGCGAAGAGGCAGGCCTTGAGATTGAGCGTGTCGAT
>DASYDU010000087.1:0-2120 GCA_036499445.1 Lacipirellulaceae bacterium | reverse complement strand
TTATGGCACCCGGCACGCTTCAGCCCGCTGTGCGGCATGACGTGTTCGCTCCCCGCAGCGGACTGGTCTACGAAGTGCTGGTCGCACACGGCGCCGATGTCACCGCAGGCCAGCCGCTCGTGAAGCTGCGCGATCCACAGCTCGAGCTCGACCTCAAAAAGGTCACCGGCGAAATGGAAACCGTCAGCCGTCAGCTCGATTCGGTTCGGGCCACCAAGTCCAGCCGCGACGTTCGCGATGCCGGTACGACCGATCTCTACCGTCTCTCGGCCAGCGAACGCGAATTTGAGCAGCAGTTTGCCAACTTGCAGCATGAGCAGGAGCTTCTCATTCACGAGCGCGACGCTCTGGTCGTTCGCAGCCCGATCGCCGGCCGCGTCCTCACCTGGGACGTGAGCAATCGGCTCGTCGCCCGGCCGGTCGAGCGCGGCGAGGTGCTCGTCACCGTGGCCGACCTCTCGGCCGAATGGCAATTGGACCTGGACATCGCCGACGACCGCATTGGCCACGTCGCGGCCGCCCGCGCCGCCCTGGAGCCCGCGCTTCCCGTCCGCTTCCGTCTCCACTCCGACGACAATCCCCACACCGGTCACATCCAAGACATATCGACCACGGCCGACGTGAGCACAGACACTAAGACTCGGCCGACGCCAACCGTTCGCGCCGTGGTCGCCTTCGATAAATCGCAACTGAGCGACGCCCAGCAGCACGAACTTCGGCCGGGCATCGCGGCGCAAGCTGAAATCGAGTGCGGCCGCCGCTCGCTGGCGTACGTTTGGTTGCACGATATCTGGGACACCGTGATCGGATGGTTGAGGTTCTAGCCCATGATTCGCCACACGCGCCACTATCACGTACTCATCACGCTCTTCATCGGCTCTCTCGCGGCATCCGTCGTCCGTGCCGCGGAGCCGGCCGCCGATGCTGCGCCCGTCGAAGTCCAATCGGTTGTCCTGCGATTGATCTCCGAAGCGGCCGTCCCCGCGCAAGAGGCTGGCGTGATCACGGCGGTCGCCGTTCGCGAAGGTCAGCGCGTGAAACAAGGCGACCTGCTTGCGCAAATCGACGATCAGGTCGCCCAAATGGCCGAGCGCTCGGCCAAGCTCGCCTACGATGGGGCCCACGAGAAAGCCTCGAACGACGTCAACATTCGCTATGCCAACAAGGCAGCGGAAGTGGCCGATGCTGAGCTGCGGCGCTCCAACGAGTCGATCGAGCATTTCGCCAAAAGCGTCTCGCAATCGCAGCTCGACGTCGAAAAACTTACGCTCGACAAATCGAAGCTGGAAGCGGAACAGGCCACTCATGAGCAGCAAATCGCCAAATTCGAAATGAGCTCGAAGGAAAACGAATGGGCGGCCGCCAAGGTGCAAGTTGCGCGGCGGCGGATTGTCGCGCCGTTTGACGGCGTCGTCGTGCAAATCTACGTCCGACTCGGCGAATGGGTCGAGCCGGGCCAGAAGGCGCTGCGCATCGTCAGCGTCGATCATCTCAAGGCCGAAGGGTTTTTGCCCGCACAGGACGCGCGGGCCGGACTGGCGGGCGCCCCAGCACGACTCACTCTCGACCTCGCCGGCCAACCCGGCGCCACCTTCGACGGCAAAGTCGTGTTCGTCAGCCCCGAAATCGATCCGATCACCGGCCAGGTCCGCGTCTGGGCAGACATCGACAATCACGACGGCCGGCTGCGCCCCGGCCAATCCGTAAAAATGACCCTCAGCCCAACCGCCCCAGCCGTAGTCCGCGCCCAATAATTTCCCCCTTCGGCCCTCCGCCTTCCGCCTTTTTTCCATGCCCAACCCCGTTGCCTCCGCCGATCGCCCCCTCCTTCTTCGGCTGCGGCCCGATTTGATCGCGGCCCCCGTCGAGATGTCCGGCGCGCCGACGTGGGTCGTCAAAGACCCGCTCACGCTCGAGCACTTCCAATTCTCGCCGGAAGAATTCGCGCTGATGGAACTACTTCGGCAACCGGTGAGCCTGTCCGATCTCGAACGCGAATTCGGCTGCCGCTTTTCTCCGCGGACAATCACCGACCAAGAAATCTGGACGTTCCTCAGCCGGCTGCACGAGTCGGGCCTCTTGACCAGCGACGCCGAAGGCCAAGGCGACGAGCTGCTCAA
>DASYDU010000086.1:0-19211 GCA_036499445.1 Lacipirellulaceae bacterium | reverse complement strand
CTCTCCGCGAGCTCTTCAAACGGAATGGCTACCGAGTGCTGGTGTCTAGCGATCCGCAGCGTGCACTCAGTCGCTTCCACGACGACCCAGATGCCGCCGACATGATACTCTTCACGACGAGCAATAATGGTCGCTCGGCGCTCGAGGTATTCAATCGCTTAGGCCAAGAGCAATCGACGCGTAGCATTCCGGCCGTACTGCTCTTGGACCAGATCCATGACCAATGGGCGGAAGAAGCAGTGGTGGGCGCGCATCGAGCCGTGGCCAAGATGCCGATCAAAATGCGCGAGCTGCGCGATTTGCTGGTGGGCGTGTCGGGAAAAAAAGTGTCTTGAGGTTCTTTGCGCCTCTCTCCCATGTCCTGACCCAGCCAGGTGACGGCATGGGAGAGGGGCAGATTCCGCCTTATCGACCGGTGTGGCTGTCCTGCTCCAGTTGCAGGATCTTGTCCAGGCGGCGCTTGTGACGTCCGCCTTCAAATTCGGTCTCCATCCAAATTCCGACGAGCCGTTCGGTGCTGCGCGAGCTCAAGAGATCGCCCGACAGGCAGAGGACGTTGAGATCGTTGTGGCGGCGGCTAAGCTCGGCCGAGACCTCATCGACGCACGCGCCCGCGCGGACGCGCGGAAACTTGTTGGCGGCGATGGCCATCCCGATCCCGGTGCCACAAATCAGGATGCCGCGGTCGGCTGTGCCATCGCTGACTTTCTTGGCCACGAGCGCCGCGAAATCCGGATAGTCGACGCTCTCTTCGGTGGCCGGGCCGTCGTCGCTCACCTCATGCCCCTTTCCTTTGAGGAGCGAAACCACTTTTTCTTTGAGATGGTATCCGCGATGGTCACTGGCGATGGCAACTTTCATGGCGTCAGCCTTTCGTGTTCGTTCCGACTTTGATCAGTCTCGTGAAGAGCGTGAGCAAGCGAGTAGATTTAGACGGAGCGGCTTGCCGGCCCGTTGGCGGAATTAGCGTTTGGCGCCGGGCCGGCACAGTTCCTGTTGGATTCGTTGGGCATGATACTCGACCCCGACCTTGATTTGTTCCGCGCAGCGGCGATAGTCGTCGACGGCGGTCCCAATCGGATCGGCGACGTCGGACTGATCGGGCAGCAGCAGCGTCGTCCGGTCGGCCGCATTTGGCCAGCGGTTGACGATCGCCTGCAAATGCCCGGCCGTCATCGCCAGGATTATATCGGCATGGCGGACCAACTGGTCGGTGAGCGGTTGCGTTTCGTGCTGACTGAGGTCCATTCCATGCTCGTGCATCACGACCACGGCCTCGGCGGCTGGTGAGCCCCCGTTGCCAGCGGATAGGCCCGCCGATCGGACGATGAACCCTAGATCTTCCAACTCGTCCGGCAGGCATTTCTTGTGACGCGCAAGGCGCTGGCGCATGAGCAGCTCGGCCATCGGGCTGCGGCAGGTGTTGCCGGTACAGATAAAGAGGACCATCATGCTGGCTAATCTTCGCAAAGTTCCTTTGGCCACCACTCCCTCGCGTAAGACCTCCCAACGATTGTCGAAGACGCGGACGACCGACGATGGTTGCCCATATCGGCACGGGCCGTCATCAAGGATCAAGGCCAGATCATCACCAACAGCGGCTCGAACGTCGGCTGCGGTAACGGCATCGGGTTCGCCGCGTCGGTTGGCGCTGGTCAGCACGACTGGCCCGGCCAGCATCCGCAAAACGTCGAGCAAAATGTCGTGTGCCGGCACACGGAGCCCGATCGTGCCATTGGGGGCCACGATCTGGCGCACGCGGTCGGGCAACTGGCCGGCCAAACCGTCCGGGTGATGGCTGTCGACGACCAATGTAATCGGCCCGGGCCAACAGCGCCGCGCCAATCTTCGGGCCAGCGGCACCATGTCCGGGACAAAGTCGGCCGCCTCTTCCGCGCTCTTGATCGCTAACGTAAACGGGGCGTTCGCCTCCCGATCCTTGACTTCCCGCAAACGCTCGACGGCATCGGCACGGCATCCGCTCGCGCCGATTCCGTAAACGGTTTCCGTTGGAAAAGCTACCAGGCGGCCTTCGGCCAACGCTTGGACGGCCCGATGAATTACGTCACGAGCATCTTCGGCATTCCGAGCATCGATCACGAGGGGCGGCATTGGCAGGCGGTCTGGCCTCTCCGCGAGAAGTCGACAACTCGCCCACATCGGACGGGCTGACTCCTGTTGTTTACGAACTCCGACTGCCGAGCAGCCGGGCAATTTTTGCTAACTCTCGGGCGACGAAATCGGTCGCCGCGACGTGCGTTGGCAGGCACTTAACTATACCGATCGGCGGCGGCTCGGGTCAAGCCGGCGGAACCATTGCCGCGACACGTAAATCTTTCCCACACTTTGACTTTTGACAACGGACAGGTCACATTACGAGCGGGTTGGCGACGGCTTCAGGGCTGCTCAATTATACGTGTTGAGATGTCGCGGCGGCCGCGACCGGACTCTAACGAAAGCGCCGATTTTGACGACACGCGAATTAGCGGCCGAGACGGCTTTGACCAGCGACATGGCAGCGGTTGCGCTGGGGCGACGAGAGTTTTGTCGCGGGGCGCTGGGGCTGGTCGCCGCGACGTGCGTTAGCGGCTGCGTTGGCGAGGCGGCGGCAAGCGTCCCGGAAAAGGTGTGGGGCCAGGTTGGAATCACGGATGGACGTTTCCAGAAGCCGCGCGCGATCACGATCGATGAAGAGGACCAGCTTTACATCGTCGACATGACGGCCCGAATCCAGGTGTTCGACCGGGACGGCAATTTCATTCGCGTCTGGCAGACGCCGGTGCACGACAACGGCCGGCCGACTGGGCTTTCAATAACCCACGACGGCTTGGTGGCGGTGGCCGACACGCACTATTACCGCGTCCTTTTCTACACCAAGCTGGGCGAGTTGCAGGAAGATTTGACGATCGGCGGCACGATGGGACAAGGTCCGGGTGAGTTCGGTTTTGTGACCGACGTAGCCCAAGACGCAGCCGGCAATTACTACGTTTCCGAGTATGGCGAATTCGACCGCATTCAAAAGTTTTCAACGGAGCGGAAGTATCTGCTGCAGTGGGGCGGGCACGGTGGCGAGCCGGGCAAGTTCGCACGGCCGCAGAGCATGGCAGTGGACGGCGACAGATTGATTTGGATCACCGATGCGTGTAACCATCGGATTCAGGTGTTTGACGAGGTGGGGAAGCTCGTGAAGATGTGGGGCGAGCAAGGTACGGCGCCGGGGCAATTATCGTATCCCTACAGCGGCTGGTTGGATGGCCAGGGCCATCTATACGTTTGCGAATTTGGGAATCATCGCGTGCAGAAGTTCACGCTCGACGGCAAATCGCTGGGCACGTGGGGCAGCGAAGGCCGCGGACCGGGGCAGCTTTTCAATCCGTGGGCGATTGTGATGGATAGCCTGGGGCGGATTGATGTGCTGGATTCGAACAATCACCGGGTGCAGCGGTTTGTACTGTGAAGCGAAGTTCCCGCCTGTTAATCTTCTTCCATGCTTGCATTCAACAACGCCTGGTATCTGTTGCTTCTAGGGCTGCTGCCGTTTGTGTGGTGGTTTAGCTTTGGCAGCTTGTCGGGGCTGGGGCGGTGGCGGCGGGCGGCGGCGATTGGGCTGCGGACGCTCGTGATGGTGCTGCTCATTGGCGCGCTTGCCGAGACGCAGTATCAGCGCGTGAACGATCGCGTCACCGTGATCTATTTGCTCGATCAATCGCTGAGCATCCCGGAGGCACGGCGGACGGAGATGATCCGTTACGCCAATGCCTCGATCCACGCCCAACGTCGCGACGACAAAGAAGATCGGGCGGGCGTGATTGTATTTGGGAAAAATGCGGAGGTCGAGGCGCCGCCGGTTGATTTTAGTATCCAATTAGCGCCCAAAATTGAAAGCCTGCTCGACCCCAACTACACGAACCTGGCCGGGGCGATGCAGCGGGCGATGTCGCTCTTTCCGCACGACACCGCGAAGCGCGTGGTACTCGTGACCGACGGGAACGAGAATGTCGGCAATGCGCTGGAAGAGGCGCGGACGATGGCGGACGCAGGGGTGAGCATCGACGTGATGCCGGTGCCGCTCGTGCATCGGACCGACATCGCGGTGGAAAAGGTGGCGCTCCCGGCGGATGTGCGGCGCGGACAGCCGTTTGAGTTGCGGGTGGTACTGAGCGATGGCGCGCCGGCGGACGCGAAGGCGACGGACGTGGCGGGCCATTTGCGGATCGTGCGGAAGGCGGGTGAGCGACAGGAGACGCTCTCGGATCAGCCGATCAAGTTGGAGCCGGGGAAGCGGGTGTTTTCGCTGCGCGAAGAGATCGATGTGCCGGACTTTTACACGTACGAGGCGCGGTTCGTGCCGGACGATCCGAACGCCGACGCGATTACGCAAAACGACGATGCGACCGCCTTTACGCATGTGCAAGGCAAAGGGCAGGTGCTTTTGATCGAAGACTGGGAGAATCCGGGCGAGTTTGATTATTTGATTGAGCGGTTGCGGAAATCGGGGCTGGAGATCGTAGTTGAGCCAAGCAATCGGTTATTTACATCTTTGCCGGAGCTGCAGCGGTACGACACGATCATCCTGGCCAATGTGCCGCGCACCAGTGGCGAAGATGCGAGCGACGTGAGCAGCTTTTCGGACGATCAGATCAAAATGCTGGTTCGCAACACGGAGGAGTTGGGTTGCGGGCTGGTGATGCTGGGCGGGGCGAATAGCTACGGCGCGGGCGGCTGGACGAATACCGATCTGGAAAAGGCGATGCCGGTCGATTTCCAGATCAAGAGCACAAAGGTGGTGCCGGTCGGAGCGCTGGTGCTCAACATGCACGCGGGCGAAATCGCGCAGGCCAACTTCTGGCAGAAGGTGATTGCCGAGGAGGCGCTCAAAGCGCTTGGACCGCGGGACTATTGCGGGCTGACGTCGTGGAACGGCACGAGCCAATGGCTTTGGGGACAGTCGCAGGGCGGGCTGCTACACGTAGGGCCGAATCGGCAGATGATGCTCTCGAAGATCGACAAGATGAATGTAGGCGACATGCCGGACTTTGAGCCGGGGATGAAGCAGGCAGCCATTGGATTAGCGGCAATCACGGATGCTGCGATCAAGCACATGATTGTGATCAGCGACGGCGACCCCTCGCCGCCGACGGCCGCCACGATGGCCGCTTTGAAGGCTGGGCAGGTGAAGGTGACTACGGTGGCGGTCGGCTCGCACGGCCTGTTGGGCAGCCAACTGATGCAAGACATCGCCACGCAGACGGGCGGCAAGTATTACGTGGTGAACAACGCCAACGCATTGCCGAAGATCTATCAGCGCGAGGCGCGGCGGATCGCTCGGCCGCTGGTCTACGAACCGCAGCCGCCGGTCGAGCCGCTGGTGAAGATGCAGCATGAAATCGTGCAGGGTTTGTCGGGAGCTTTTCCGCCGATCAGCGGGTTCGTACTCACCAGCGTGAAGGATAGCTCGCTGGTCGAGGTGGTGCTGCAATCGCCGAAGCCCACCGAGCCGGAGAATGCGACCGTGCTGGCCGCGTGGACGTATGGACTGGGGAAGGCTGTGGCGTTCACGACCGATGCCGGCAAGCGCTGGGCGAGCGCATGGACCACCTGGGACCAATACGATCGCTTTTTCAGCCAGATGATTCGCTGGTCGATGCGGCCGACGGGCGACACGGGGAAGTTCTCGGTGGCGGCCGACGTCGAAGGGAACAAGACGCGCGTCGTGGTGACGGCCCTCGATCAGGAAGATCAATTCCTCAATTTGCAAACGATGAGCGGCGCGGTGCTCGGACCGGACATGGAGTCGATCCCGCTCAACATTCAGCAAACGGCGCCGGGCCGTTACGTCGGCGAATTCGACTCGACGAAGGCGGGCAGCTACATGATCATGGTCACACCGGGCGCGGGCCAGGCGATGATCCGCACCGGTGTGAGCGTGGGCTATTCGGATGAGTTTCGCGAGCGAGAGACGAATACGCCGCTTTTGGAGTCGATCGCGAAGCTGACGGCCAAGGGAGGCAAAGCTGGCGAATTGCTCGCGCCGCTGCCCGATTTGCCGAAGAATGGGGCGAACCCGACGTTCGACGCGCAGCTCACGGTCGATCCTTTTCGCCGCGATTTGCCTCGTGCGGTAGCGAGCCAAGATATCTGGCCGTGGTTGGTGATGATGGGCAGCTGCCTGTTTTTTGCAGACGTGTTCGTGCGGCGGGTGCAGATTAGTTTAGAATGGCTGGCTCCTGTTTGGGCGCGGTTCGCGGAGACTGTACTGCGGCGGAAGCGACCAGTTGCAACAGCCCCGACGATGGAGCGATTGCGAAGTCGCAAGGCGGATATCGAGCGAACGATCGAAACGCGCCGGGCGGCGACGCGGTTTGAGCCCGATCCGACGATCGCCGCTGAGCCGGGTGCGGCGCAACCAACCGCGACCAGACCGGCTGCGATTGGGCCCACGTCTGGAACGGCGCCGAAGCAGGAAGCGGATCAGCCCGAGGCGGAATCGTATACCGAGCGTCTGCTAAAGGCGAAGAAGCAGGTGTGGAAGGATCGGGACAAAGAGAAATGACGAATTCCAAATGACGAATGTCGAATGTCGAACTCAAAACCCCTATCGTTGAAGCCAACGCATGAGTATTGCTGAATCGATTGAAAAGCGGGCGGCCGAGTTTGCCGAGCGGTATAAGGCCGTTTACAAGCAATTGGGCCGCGTAATCGTCGGGCACAGTGACATCGTGCACGGCGTGCTCACGTGTTTGTTTTGCGGCGGGCATGCACTGCTCGAAGGCGTGCCGGGGTTGGGCAAGACGCTCTTGGTGCGGACGCTCGCGCAGACGCTGGATTTGGATTTTTCCCGGATTCAATTCACGCCTGATTTGATGCCGGCGGACATCTTGGGCACAAACATGATCGTCGAAGATCAGTCGGGCCATCGCGAGTTTCAATTCCAGAAAGGGCCGATTTTCACGCAGATTTGTTTGGCGGATGAAATCAATCGGGCAACGCCGAAGACGCAATCGGCGCTCTTGGAGGCGATGCAAGAGCGGTCGGTGAGCATTGCGGGTCAAGTGTATCGACTTAAGGCCCCGTTTTTTGTGATGGCGACGCAGAATCCGATCGAGCAAGAAGGGACCTATCCACTGCCAGAAGCGCAGCTCGATCGATTCTTCTTCAAATTGGTGGTCGGTTATTCGACGCGCGAGGAACTCAACACCATCGTAGAACGAACCACGAAAGGTGTGATCGTCGAGCCGGATAAGGTGATGGATGGCGCGGAGATCGTGGATTGGCAGCAGCTGGTGCGCGAAGTGATCCTAGCGCCGCACGTACAGGATTATGTTGCCCGGCTGACGCTGGCGACGCATCCGGAGGGGCCGTTTGCGCTGCCGATCACGAATCAGTATTTGCGATGGGGCGCGAGCCCGCGCGGGGCGCAGACAATGTCGCTGGCGGCAAAGGTGCGGGCGCTGCTCAGTGGGCGGTACAACGTAAGCTTCGAAGACGTGCGGCGAGTGTACTTGGCGGCGCTACGGCATCGCGTGATCCTTAATTTTGAGGCCGAGGCGGAGGGGATCAATCCGGACAAGGTGCTCTTGGAGATTCTGCAGAAGGTGCCGGAAAAGGCGGAGGAAGCGAAGAAGGGATGAGAGGTCGGAGGTCAGGAAGTCGAGTGCGTGTCGGACGAGGTGCAAAGAGAACCGACAATGCGACCTCGCATTGCTAGTCGACGGAGCCAAGATCGACATGAAATTCACCAACGACAGTTACGTCATCTTGATAAAAATCCGGACTGCAACGGAGCGATATTTTCGCGATCAAACCGGCTGGGTAAAGGTGAGCACGCGCGGCCGGAGCTTCCGAGCGACTGCAGAGCAAGTTTTAAATCACGTGCTGCCCGTGCTAGCCGGCATCAAACCGAGTCTAACCATTGAGGTGGAATATCGCGATTCACCTTTGCCGAAGGGACAAAGCGCCTAACGGCACTGAGCCCGGCCGTCGCGTTTCGGCTGCACATTGTCCGTCCCCGTGTTGCCCTAACTCCGTCCGCTTGATATGCCAACCGTAACTGCCGAACTTCTGCCACCGGATTTGCTTGCTCAGTTGGAGCGGCTGGAGCTGGTCACTCGCAAAGTCTTTCGCGGACGTATGAAGGGGGAGCGGCGGAGCAAGCGCAAGGGCCAGAGCGTCGAGTTTGCTGATTTTCGCGGCTACGTGCCGGGCGACGATCTGCGGTCGCTCGATTGGAATCTCTACGCGCGACTCGACAAGCTGATTGTGAAACTTTTTCTCGAAGAGGAAGATCTGCACTTCTATACGCTGATCGACGCTAGCCTGTCGATGGATTTTGGCGAGCCGACGAAGCTGCAGTATGCGAAGCAGCTTGCGGCGGCCCTGGGTTTCATTGGCTTGGTGCGGGCGGACCGAGTGCGAATCGAAACGCTCGGCCAGAGTCTGCGACAGCGAGGGCCGGCGTTGCGAGGACGGAAGAGCGTTTGGCGGATGCTTGATTATTTGAATGGCATCGAGCCGGGAGAAGGGGCGCCGCTGGCCGACGGGGTAAAAAACTTCTGCCTGCGGAATCCTGGGAAGGGCGTCGTGGTGCTCATCACCGACTTGATGGACAAAGAAGGCTTTGAAGCCGGGCTGCGATATTTAGTCGCACAGCGGATGGACGTCTACGTGATTCAAGTTTTGAGCCAGGAGGAATTGGAGCCGGACGTGAAAGGTGACCTCAAGCTGGTCGATTGCGAGGATCGGGACGAGGCGGAAATCTCAGTGAGCGCGCCCCTGCTCGCTCGCTACAAGGCGACGCTGAATGCGTTTACGAGCGGCGCGCAAGAGTTTTGTTCTCGGCGTGGAATGAACTATTTGCTCGCGAATAATCAGACACCGGTGAAAGACCTCATCGCAAACTATCTGCGGCGGCGAGGTCTTGTGAGATGAAAAGCAGGGAGTCTAGAGTCAAGAGTCGAGAGCCAGAATCGGAAACAATGCGAAACAACAACTGGAGATAGCAAAATGTTTCGATTTGAAAAGCTTGATGTTTGGCATAGGGCTATAGAACATGCTCGGCAAGTTTATTCGATAACACAGTCCTTCCCAGATAATGAACGATTCGGATTAACTAGCCAACTTCGTCGGGCGGCGGTGTCGGTATCCGCTAATATCGCGGAAGGAAGCGGCCGCTCGTCCGACGTCGACTTCGCGCGATTTATTGAGATTTCCTACGGCTCGTTGATGGAGGTAGTGTCACATGCAAGTATCGCGAAGTTACAAGGCCTTCTTTCAAACCCGGCCTTTGATACTCTGTACCAACAATCGGATGAGTTGGCGCGGATGCTTAGTGGGCTACGCTCAACTCTTACGCAGCGACAGAGCCGAAAACGACCAGCCTCTGGCTCTCGACCCTCGACTCTCGACTCTTGACTATGTCTGAACTGTTTCGGAACACGCTCGCGCCGTGGCAATGGGCTTTGGTTGCGCTGGTGCCGCCGGCAATTGTCGCGCTCTATTTCTTGAAGCTCAAGCGGCAACCGCTCGAGGTGCCGAGCACGTACCTCTGGAAAAAGTCGATTGAGGATTTGCACGTCAACAGCTTGTGGCAAAAACTGCGTCAAAACTTGCTGATGTTTCTACAGCTGCTCTTGGTGGGGCTAGCGATCTTGGCATTGCTTCGACCCGGCTGGCAGGGAACGAAGCTCGAAGGCAATCGGTTTATCTTTCTGGTCGACAACTCGGAGAGCATGTCGGCAACCGACGCGGCCGATGCGCCCACTCGGTTGGACGAGGCCAAGCGATTGGTCGGCAGCCTGATCGATCAGATGGATTCGAGCATGACGGCAATGATCATCAGCTTCGCCGATCGGCCGCAGGTGATGCAGGAGTTTACGGAAAATCGGCGGCTATTGCGGGAACGGCTCGCGTCGATCGAGCCGACCGCTCGCAGCACGGACTTACACGGCGCGCTGGAGCTGGCCGGTGGCTTGGCGAACCCGAGCCGGATCACCGCGGATCAGGGTGGCCAGGAAGTGGATGTGGTCGAAGCGCAGCCGGCCACGGCCTATATTTTCAGCGACGGCCGATTCGAGGCGGTGAAGAGTTTTTCGCTGGGCAATCTGAAGCCTGTTTACGTACCAATTGGGTCGTTTGACGCGGCCAATCTGGCGATTACGACGCTCGCTGCGCGCCGGAACGAATCGCGGCCGGAAGAGCAGCAGGCCTTTGTTCAGGTCGCCAATTTCACGGACAAACCGCAGAAGGCGACCGTGGAGCTCGCACTTGATGGTCAATTCCTCGACGCTCGCGAGGTGGAGATTCCGGCGGGCGAATCGGCGGGGGCTGTGTTCCCACTGGAGAATCGGCAGGCGGGCGGGCTCACGGCGCGGCTGAAGTATCAACTGGCAGGCGGCGGTTCACACGACGCTTTGCCGGAGGATGACGTGGCCTACGCGGCGCTCGGCGAGGCCACTCATGGCAAAGTGCTGGTGGTGACGCCGGGCGACGTGGCCCTTGAAGTGGCGATCCAAACGGAGGAGGCCAAACAATTGGCGGACGTGCGGGTCGCGCCACCGAGTATTTTGGACACCGCCGATTACAATCGTGACGCGCTCGACGGCGCGTACAACCTGATCGTTTACGATCAGTGTGCGCCGCGCGAGCTGCCGAGGGCCAGTACGTTGTTCATCGGGCGATTGCCGCCGGGGCCGGCTTGGCGCGGCGGCGGGCGCGAAGACGCAAGCGGTAAACAGGCGGACAAGAAAGAAAGCGGCAATTCGGACGCGGAGCAATCGGTCGGTGTTCCACAAATCATCGACTGGGATCGCGCGCATCCGCTCTTGGCGCACGTGGAGCTCGGCAATGTAGACATCGCGGATAGTTTGGTGCTGCGGCCGCCAGCGGGCGCAACGGTGCTCATTGAGGCGACGGCCGGCCCGATTGCCGCGATCGCGCCACGGGAAAGTTACCAGGACGCAGTGCTCGGCTTCGAGCTCGTCGGGCAGGATTCGGCTGGCGCGCGGACGGTAAACACGAACTGGCCGCGGCGGCACAGCTTTCCAACGTTTTGCTTAAACGTGCTGGAGAATCTGGCTGGCACCGCCGATGAGGTCGAGGGCAATTCAGTGCGACCCGGCAGGTCGATCGAGCTGCACGCCGCCGGAACTGCAACCGAGCTGACGGTAATCGACCCCAAGGGACATGCCCAGACCGTGCCACGGTCGAATCAAGACGCGTTTCCGTTCCACGACACAGAGGCGCCGGGCGTGTACCAAGTCCGGCAGGGCGATCAAGTGATCCAGCGGTTCGCGGTAAATCTGTTTGATCGAGCCGAGAGCAACATCCGCGTTGTTCCGAGCCAGGATGGCGTCGGCCAAACGATTCGGGCGGCGGACATTCAGATTGGGCACGTCGACGTGGCCGCGTCGGTTGGTAGGGCGCCCGCGCGACACGAGACGTGGAAAACATTGCTGCTGGCTGCCCTGGTGGTCCTGGTGCTCGAATGGTATATCTACAATCGTCGGGTTTATCTCTAAGTTGGCGGCAGATCGCCGCTGCCATGTCGATGCTTGAATGACGCGGCTGGTCGTCATGCGCGGGGACGGAGCACTTCCAGGCCATGGTCACGAACGTCAAAACGCCGCGAAAACGCCGCGATTCGCGCGGCAAAGGGCGGCCGCTCAACGCCATCAATCGGTTGGTCGAAAACGACCTGATTCGCCGAGTGAGCTACGCCGAATATCGGACGAAGGTCAAAAACGTCTATGGCGGTCCGAAAGGGGCGATGCTGGCCACATGCAGCATGTTGTCGCTCCACATTCCGCTGGGCGAACGGCTGTTTCGCGCGCGGCGGTTTGATTTGCGGGGCATGAAATCGATCCTCGACGTGGGGAGCGGCGCCGGCCAGATCGCCAAGCACCTGCTCAAGTATTCCGATCCAGGCGCTCAAGTGACGTGTATCGATCTGTCGCGACAGATGTTGCGCCGAGCGCGGAATCGGCTCAAGAGCAGTGTGCCGTCGTTTGTGACGGCGGATTTGTCGTCACTTCCGTTCGCGGATGCGTCGTTTGACGGCATCACGTGCGGCTACGTGCTGGAGCACTTGCCGGACCCACGCGTCGGGCTGGCCGAGCTCGCGCGCGTCCTGCAAAAGGGCGGGCGGATGTTTCTCTTGACGACCGAAGACAACTTTTCCGGCGCTTGGACGAGCCGCATCTGGTGCTGCCGGACCTACAATCGCCGCGAGCTGATGAAACTCTGCGAATCGCTGGGCCTGGGCTGGAAGAACGAGCTCTGGTTTACGCCCGTGCATCGGGCGATTCGCGCAGGCGGGATTTGCGTCGAGATCGAGAAGATCTGACGCCTGAGAATCGGTGTTGTCGCGCCACCCGACATCGAGCCAGCAGATTACTTGCGCTTCCGCACCGCTCGCTTCTTGCTCTTATGTTTGCGGCTGCGATTGCGCTGCTCGGCCGCCGAGAGCTTGTCGCTGAGCCCGCTCACGCCGTACATGATGGCCACGCGCGTGAGCAAGGTCGCCCGATCGACGTCCAAGACTTTCATGGCGCGCGTCCGATGGTTATCCACGGTATTTGGCGCTAAGTCGAGAACGCCGGCGGCTTCCTTGACGGTGCAGCCGAGGCTGATTAAGCGAACTACTTCACGCTGGCGTGGGGTCAAAGCAGCGACCCGAGATTTCATTTTCTTGTCCATAGGCTATTTCTTACCAATGGGGCTGACCCACCACAACACCCCAAAAGGAGGGTGGGCGTTGTCCCGTCAGTCAGCGCCGATCGAATTTAAATCACTGTGGCTGTTTGGCGCGCAGAATCAATAGTGCGATTTCTGGTGGGCAATTCCAGCGGAAGGGCGTCAGGCTGGAAGTGCCGCGGCTGACGTGCATGACAGTCTGGCCGCGACGAAAGACGCCGCCGGCATAGCGCGTGCCGGAACGACTGGGCGCTAGGATGGCACCAAACGCGGGGAGCCGCACTTGGCCGCCGTGATTATGGCCGGCCAGGACAAGATCAAAGTCGTGGTCGACGGCCCAATCAAGCTGGTCGGGGCCGTGGCTGAGCAAAATTCGCAGGGGCCGATTTGCGAGGTCAGACTTCGGACAGTCTTCGGGATTTGGCGCTGGCCCGTACCAGGGTAACTCGTTTCCTGCCAACACGATTCGTGTATTGCGGACAGCGACCTGTCGCCAACAGCCGCCCAAATGAACCAGCGGCAACTTTGCCAGGCTCGCCGCAAGACGGCCTTGGTCGACGCGGCGGTCGTGATTGCCAAGGACAAAAAATACGCCGGACGTGGCCCGCAGCAGACCTAGCGTGTCAGGAAGCCAGTCCAGGCATTCGTCGCGCTCCACCAGGTCGCCGGTGACGGCCACGAGATCGGGCTGCAACTGATTCACTCGTTCGACAGCCGCCTCGAAATATGCCTTTGTTATGCGACCCGACATGTGAAGGTCGGTGATGTGGGCGATCCGTAGTCCGTCGGCGGCCGTGCCGAGGCGGGGGATAACCAACTGCTTTTCGTGGACGTGGAGGTCGAGGGCTTGATTGCCGGGCAAGCGGCCCAAGAGCGCGGGGATGCCGGGGGCGAAATATTCAGCGGTGTTATTTCGGCGGACGTCGACGCGCGTAGTGTGGTTCTCCAATAACACGCCGCTGCGCTCCCGGTGCAGGACGAGCCAGATTCTATGAATTGCCGCCATGCCGCAGAGCAGAGCGCAACCGCTGGCGTACCACCACGCGATGCGCCAAGCGAAGTCGTCGCCGGCCGCGACGTTTGACCGAGCGTGTTGCCAGACGATCGCAACGAATGCCATTGGGAGGGCAACTAGCGCCAGGCCGCACAGACCGGTTGCCAGATCGATCGAGCGTCGGTGGATGCCGAAGCCGTGAAGGCGATTGACCAAAGCCATCCAAAGAATGACATGACCAATCGCGGCAACGGGCAAAATTAGGTAAGGCATCGGCGAGGTAACCGAAGGCGGGACTGGTCGGGCGGGCTGCGATCAAGTATAGCGTGGCGCCGGAAGCAGGTGCCGGTCAAGAGACGGGCGACAAAGTAGCCAGAAGCGACGTTTGAGCCGCACGCGACCGCGGCGCTAGGGGCTGGCAGACACTTTGGCAGCACTGGCCGTGACAATCTGCTCGACCGTTTCCAACAACTGGTCGAGCCGGAACGGCTTGTATAGGACCGCTTGCAAGCCGGCCTGCCGGGCGCGAACGATCGAGTGGCCCGGGTCGTAGCCAAAGCCCGTCATCAGGGCCATGGGAACGGTTTCCATCATCTCCTTTAGTTTGAGCATTAAATCAAAACCGCTCATATCTGGGAGACGAATGTCAGCAATGATGGCATCGTAGCGATCGTCGGCCGCGAGACTGCGGACCATAAACTGGGCCTCGCAGCCATCGTGAGCCGTTTCGACCACGCAGCGATAACGCTCCAGCAGCGCGTGGGCGGCGCTTCGTACTGCTTCATCCGCATCGACGACGAGCACGCGCCGGCCGACCAGCGCCGGCCGGATATCGACGCGGCCCGAAATGGGCTGGGCCTCGAGCGGCGCCATCGACTGACCGACCTTTTGAATGACTTGCTTGAGTTGGCGTGCATTGCGGAGGATCTGCTGAAGCCGCTCGACGACTTCGGGCTCATGTCCGATATAGCGCTCCATCACGTTGCAGGCGTCGTTGAGAATCTCATCCACGGGCAAGGCGACGGCGCTGTGGATAGCCTCGACGCTGGCGGCGGCCGTGTTGGCCTTTTCGGCGGCCAGCAATTCTAGCGTGTTGAGCGCGACGGCCACGTCGCGGGCGAAGATCTCGAGGAATTGCAGATCGCTTTCGTTAAACGCCCGGGGCTGCGGGCTTTCGACGTTAAATGTGCCCGTGACGCGATCGTGAAAAATGACCGGCACGGTGAGCGAGCTGCGGGCCCCTTGGGCGCCTTCGAGATAGAGCGGATCGTCGGCGGTGTCTTCGCAGAGATAGCTCTTGCCGGTGGCGGCGACAAAGCCCGTGACTCCATTGCCGCTGATTTCCGCATGGAGCTTGCGTCCGGCGGCTTCGTCGGTCATGCCGACGGCGAGCACTGGCTCTAGGACGCCCGTATCGGGGTCCAACATGCGAATCTCGACGACATTGTACTGCAGCACGTCCTGGGTGCAGTGGAGGATGTTGGCCTTGAGCAGCTCGATGCGGTCCTCGATCGGCATGTTGGCGACTTCGTCGGGCGTAAGATCGGCCAGCTCAACGCCCGCCTGATGAATCGCAGAAAGCTTCTGCTGCTGCAGAATTTCATCGGTCACATCGCGCATCGTGACGATCAAGTGCTGCGGAGGCTGATCATTTTCCACAAGCGGCGCGGCATGGACGCGAAAATAGCGATGTCCACACCGGAGGGTCGAGGCGCTACCTTTGCCGGTGGTGAGCGCGGTATGGAAAGGACAAAAGTCGGGGCCCATGATTTCGGGCGTACCCAGAACTTCGTAAAAATTCGCGCCGATGACGTGTTCGCGCCCCGTCCACTCCTTGAGACGACCGTTGCCCCAAAGAATCGTATTATCACCGGTCAGCATCACGACGCCGTCCGGCATGTCCTGCAGGATGCGCTCGTTTTGCGCCAGCTTGCCGACTTCCATCACTTCGGCGAAATGGTCGGCATCGGCGTAGATGCCGATGAATCCGCCGCTGGCGAGCTGCGCCAATGCCCGGACGGGCGACGAGACTTCGACGATCTCGACTTCGTCTCCGAAGCGTCGTGAGAGCGCGACCTGATCGTCGTGCGTTCCACCTAGACAGAGAATTCTCGGCACGCCGATCGCTCCCTCGTCTACCGTCGCATGTTCGGGCCCACGAATTGTTAGTGACTCGGACACCGGATCACTTTCGCAGTGCGCTGGACGGACAAGTCTAGCAAAGCAAGTAAAACCGGTTCAACCGCTAAAATGCACATTTGCTGATCCGTCGCGCGCCAGTGGCTAATTATAGGTGTTTCGGCGCGCCCCAACAACCTAGCCATGTCAAAGCCTGCACATTGCCCCAGTTTCCGCATCGGCTTTCTCATCCAATGTAATTCATTGTCGCGACCTTGTTTGCCTCGGCAAAAGCGATAAGTCCGTTTGAAAGACAGTATCTTCCGCACAACTGGTGGGACGAGTGGGAACGCGACGAGACGCCAGTCATAAACCGTCGTGTCGATCGGCTGCCGAATTAGGGAAAGCTTGACGAAACCGAACGGTGCTACCCGCGCATTCCAAACGATCGTCATCGTTGGCGTCTTCGACCCGGCGGACGGTCTTTTCCGGAGCCGGCACTTAACGCGTGCCGCAAGCTTCAATGCGAGCCGAGCTAGACTTGTGCGGCGAAAACTTACCCAGGGTCCAGCACTATGAAATCATTTACTTCGCGGCCACGTTGTGGCCGCGCCGGCATCTCCATTTTGGAATTCATTGGCTGCCTGTGCGCGCTCGTCGGCGGCGCCTGGCTGGGGGCATTATATCTGGGCGTGGACGTACGACACGTGGCGTATGTCGCGCTCAAGGACTCGCAACTTCTGGATCGAGTGCCAGAAAAGTGGCGGCCCTTAGCGCCCGACGTAAAACAAGGCGCCGACGCGCCGACGCCCGAACAATTGGCCCGACACGTCGAGGATGAGCTCGTCGCGCTGCGGCAGGAAATAACAGCGCTGCGAACATCCCGGGATGCGTCGCCCGACGCATCCGGCAAACCGGAGCCGGCTGCGGGAGCGGGCACTTTGCCGTCGAAATCAGCATCGGTAAAGACGCTATCGCTCGCTTATTGGACGCGTCTTTGCGACATCGTGCGCGACGAGACTGCATTGCAGGCGGACTCCGAGTCGGCCGCCACGCAGAGCAACGCCACGCAGGTCGCGGCACTTAAATCTCGGGTGTGCCGATTTGCGTCGAGCGCGATTCAAGCCATTCCGACCGAGGGAGTCGATCCAGCCGCTACCGAGTTCGGAAAGCAATTGGCGCAGTGGTATGACCACGGCGGCGACCTCTACGAGGAGGCCGTCCGGATCTGGGAGTCACCGGCGCGGGGACAGGATGGGCATCCGCTCACGGATGCCTGGAACGAAACGAAGGCGCAACACGCCAACGAAGAACGGCTGATGAATGAACGGGGCGCGGTCGTGCGAGACTCGCTGGTGCGACGTTTTGGCGACGAATTTGCAGCATTGACAAAGATGTAGAAATACGGGGGCGCGGCTTGGGTGTTGGCTGGTTATTTCCGGTGCCCGGGCGCTCGGGGGCCCGCTACAAGAAGGGCAAATAGGCCGCAATCAGCCCCTTTTTGGACGTACCGCTAGTTTGCAATTTGACTGATTCACGACTACGATAAAAGTCGCCAGCCGTGTGGAAGATAGAAGATATCGGAACAATTCTAAGGTTTGGAAGAGACAATTAATTGCGTAGTCGTTGCGGCGGCGCACCAGGAATTGGGTCGCGGCGCAATCGAGCTTGATCGCGAGATAATTCGGACGACTACGACAAGGGAGAATCTGACGATGCGAAATACAATCCGTTCGGCTTTTGTGGGCGTGCTTGTCACCTTGATGGTAATCGACCCGGCCGTGGCGTGCTGGAACTGCGGGTCGGGCTACAGCTCATCTTGGGGATATGGCGGCTCGTATTGCTGCTCTTACGAATCGTCGTGTTGCTCCTCGCCATGCCAGTCGTGCGGTGGTGAAGTCGTTGTGGTGAGCGAGCCGTGTGGCGGTTGCAGCGGCTGCCAATCGTGCGGCGGCGACGGTCAGATGATGCAGAATCAGGGAGCTGGCCAGACGTCGCAGCCAACCATGGCGCCACAGCCGCCGGCCGGTCGTCCGATGACAACTCCGCCGGTCCCCATGCAACCGGCCGCGCCAAGCGGCGCCTCTAGCAACAAGATGATGCCATCGACTGTCAATAAGCCGATGGAGACGACGCCAGCTCCCTCGCTGCCGCCACAGGGGCCGACGAACGCGGCTGTGCCGTCGACGGGTAGCGAGCGGGCGAGCACTAATACGCCGAAGGCTACTGAAAAACCGGCGATACCGCCACAGGCGGCACCAGCCGAAGATCTGTTTGGTGCGCCGTCCAAGCCAAGCGACACGGGCAGCGATTTATTTGGCGGAGCAAGCGACAGCAGACCGTCGACAGCGAAAGAAACGCCTGCCGAGAGCAATTCAACCAAGATGCCGGCCCTGACGCCGCCGGTCGAGAAGCCAGCTGCGCCGGCCGCCGACGATTTGTTCGGCACCCCGCTGAGTGAGCCGGCCGCACCTGCCGAAAAGAAGAGCGATGACAGCAAGGGTCCGGCGATGAATGCTCCGAAGGAGGGCGACAAGCCCGCCCCGGCCGACAAGGACAAGAAAAAGGACGACGACTTGTTCGGCGGTTTCGGCGCGATCTTGCGGGAACCGGGTGGCTTGGCGAGCAATGAAATGCGCCACTGGGTGGACAACACGGGCCGCTACACCTGCGAGGGACGGCTGACTCGCGTGATGGACGGTCAGGTGCAGATGCTCAAGGACAACGGCCACAATTCAACGGTGCCGCTAGGCCGATTGAGCGAAGCTGATTTGGCGTTCGTTTACCGGCAGGCGAGCGCCGAGCGGTCGCAATCGGCCGACCAGACGGCGCAATACACGCCGGTCATGATGGGCCAATAGGCACATTGCTGGTCGAGGACCGACTTACCATTTAATCAACTTAATCAACTTGAGACATCGACAACTGGAAGGGCGACACTCCTGTTGAGCCATGTACGTGGCTCGGCGGGAGCGTCGCCCTCCCAAATTTTGCAGCCGCTGCTAGATTCGAGCACAAAGTGCGGCAATCCGCTCGGCGGCTGACTGGCCGCTGTGGATACACTGCGGGATGCCGACGCCGCGATAGGCGTTGCCGGCCAGTTCCAGCCCGGGCAGCGCCGCGACTCGAGCTTCAATGCGGGCGACGCGCGCCAAATGGCCGACATGGTATTGGGGCATGGAGCCGGGCCATTTTGCCACATCCGTCCACTTGGGTGGCCCGGTAATTCGCAGCAGAGAAGCCAATTCCCCGTGGGCCAGCTGGCCGAGGTCCGCGTCGGGTAGGCCCACCAATTTCGGTTGCAGCGCGCCGCCAATAAACGCGCGGACGACGACCTGGTCGGCCGGAGCGCGGTGGGCAAACTTCTCACTGGCAAAGCTGGCGGCCAGTATCTGCCGCCCTTCGACCA
>DASYDU010000085.1:0-17744 GCA_036499445.1 Lacipirellulaceae bacterium | reverse complement strand
TGGCAAGGATGCCACGCTGATTCTCTTCTCGAAATTGACTTCGACGCGCCGGCCACGGTTTGCGTGGCTGTGGAAATCTTGCGCTCGCCGTGCGCGCTGGGAAGTCACACAAGAAGACACACGCCCTTGTCGAGTCTCCCTATCTCCTTGTCTCCTTGTCTCCCTGTCTTTGGCATGGCTGCTCACAATTCTCCCGCTGCTTGCGCCACAACTGCGCGCTGCCGCCGTCGAGGAAGCAGTCTACCTCTCTCGCCCCGACGATGACGCTGCCATTACCATTGCCGCCGATCATGCGCAACATTGGCAGCAAGGCTCCTACGAAGTTTGGCATCTGTCAGGACATTGCCGCGTGCATCAAGGTACGACCGACGTCCATGGTCCCGAAGCGGTTCTCTGGATCGAAAGCGCATCGCCCAAGCAGCCGGATCAATCACCCCCACTAACCAAAGTCATCGCCTACTTCGAGGGCACGCCGAGCGAGTCGGTGACCGTCGCATCAGTCGCCTCCGCAACCAGCAAGCCAGAAGCGGCGCCGGTAGCCGGGGAGCTACGCTCGCCGGAATGGTTCGGCCGCCTGGTCTCGCGCCAACGCCTCAATCTACAACTACCCACCGAGGAACCTGTTCCCGCCGACAAACCGGCAATCGTCGCCCGTAGCCTTGCCCATTTCGGCCCGCAGCCCCACGTCGTCAATGACCCGGTTAAGCCAGTCGAGCAAGCGCAGTACACGCAAACAGTCCCGGCACCCGCACAGGTTCTCCCAAGAGCTTCCTCGTTCCGCCGCGTGCAAATCTTTCCGCGGAGCGACATCGGCTATAGCATCAACGCGAGTAAATCGCCGCAAAATGAAAACGTGATCGTGCTCAGCGGCGGCGTGAACATTGTGATCCAGGGACTCTCCGTGCAAGGGGTCTCCCCCGCCTTCGGCCCGCTCGGCGACGTCGACATCGAGACCGATCGGGCCGTCATCTGGTCCGCCGACGCCGACGTGGGTGCGGGCAAGCAAGTCACCCAGCAAAGCGACCAGCCGCTCGAAATCTACATGGAAGGAAACATCATCTTTCGGCAGGGTGACCGCACGGTCTACGCCACGCGCATGTTCTACGATGCCAAGCAAAAAATCGGCATCATCCTCGACGGTGAATTGCTCGCTCCGCCGCCGCAAGTCAAGAACTTTCAATATCAGGGCTTGATCCGACTCCGCGCCGCCGCGATACGTCAATTGGATCAAGCCCACTTCGTCGCTCAAGACGGATTCGTCACCACCAGCCGCCTCGAAGAACCAAGCTACGATCTAACCGGCAGCAATATTACGCTCACCGACAACCAGGTGCCCGTGATCGATCCCGCAACCGGCCTGCCCGCCCTCAATCCCCAGACCGGCCAGCCGCAATACGCGCATGAGAACCTGCTGCAAAGCGAAAGCAATTTCTTGCACATCGACGGCATCCCCGTGTTCTATTGGCCGACGATCTCCACCAATCTCGAGCGGCCAACGTATTACCTCGATAACTTTCGCATTCGCAACGATTCGGTGTTCGGGTTCCAGGTGCTCACGGAATTCGACATGTTTCAATTGCTCGGCTACAACCGTCCGCCGGCCGGCGTCCGCTGGGACTTGAACCTCGACTATCTCAGCCAGCGCGGTTTCGGCTTCGGCACCAACACCGAGTACGACCGCGACGATTTCTTTGGCATTCCAGGCCGGACCAGCGGTCGAGCCGACCTGTGGGCAATCAACGACGGCGGCCACGACAATCTCGGCGCCGATCGCCGCGACATCGTTCCCGAAGAAACCTTTCGCGGCCGCGCCTTCTGGAACCATCGCGAAAAATTTGCCGACGGACTGTTGCAAGACTGGACGGCGCAAGTCGAAGTCGGCTGGATCAGCGACCGCACCTTCCTCGAACAATACTACGAAGGCGAGTGGGACAACAACAAGGACCAAATCACCGGCGTCCGGCTCAAGCGGCTCTTCGACAATCAAACGTTCTCCATCGAAGCCAATGCCCGCATCAACGACTTTTTTACACAGACCCAGTGGCTGCCGCGGCTCGATCACTACTGGCTTGGCCAACCGCTCCTCGACGATCAGCTCACTTGGTACGAGCACTCATCGGCTGCCTACGCGGACATCGGCATCGCTACCAAGCCGTCAAACACGACGCTGGCCAACATGTGGACGCTTCTGCCTTGGGAACAAGATTCGGCAAACGGTGCGATCTCTGGCCAGGGCGAACGATTCGTCACGCGGCAGGAGCTGGACCTGCCGCTCGATTTGGCGCCATTCAAAGTCGTGCCCTATGTCGAGGGCGAGCTGGGTCACTGGGGCGAAGATATTAACGGCAATGACATTAATCGGGCATTTTTCCAGACCGGGCTGCGGGCCAGTATTCCCTTCTGGGCCGTCGATCCGAACGTTCATGACGCGCTCTTTAACTTGAATGGTCTCGCACACAAAGTCGTGTTCGATGCCGAGGTCTCCTATGCCGACGCCAATCGCGACCTGACGCAATTCCCACTCTACGACGAGCTGGATGACGATTCGATCGAAGAGTTTCGTCGACGGCTGTTCTTTCCGCCGTTCGGCGGCAACCTCGATCCGCTCTTCTACCAGCTTGGGCCGCCGTCGGTTATCGATCCGAAATTCGATCCGCGGTTCTACGCGCTCCGCAGCGGCATTCAGGACTCGGTCTCCTCACCGACCAGCGAAATCGCCGACGATCTCACGGCCGTCCGGCTGGGCATGCAAAACCGGCTGCAGACCAAGCGGGGTGCGCCCGGCGAGGAGCACATCGTCGACTGGCTCACCTTCGATACGGACATCACCTACTTCCCGGACGCCAATCGCGACAACTTCGGCAGCGACTTTGGGCTGGCCGACTACGATCTGCGTTGGCATTTGGGCGACCGTTTCACCGTCCTTTCCGACGGCGAAGCCGATTTTTTCGGCGATGGATTGAAGACCGCTTCGGTCGGCGTGCAATTGACGCGGCCGCAGACCGGCAACGCCTACATCGGCTTCCGCGTGATCGGTGGCGTGGTGCAAGCCGACGTTCTTACGGCCACGGTCAACTATCGACTTGGGCCGAAGTGGATCGCCTCGGCCACTTCGGCGGTCGATCTCGGACCATCGGGCAACCTTGGCCAAACGGTCGCCATCAGCCGCATTGGCGAATCGCTCATCGCCACGCTCGGCGGCCACGTCGACGAATCGAAGGGCGACGTCGGCCTGAGCTTCTTGCTCGAGCCGCGCTTCCTGCCCAAAACGCAGACGGCGACCAAAACCGGCATCGAAATCCCGCCGGTTGGCGCGAGCGGATTGGAATAGCCGGCGGCGGGCATGGGGGTACGGGCGTCCGCCGCGGCAGACTATGGTACAATTGCGATATGTTGGACGCGCCACAACAGAATTGGGCCGAATTCACGAGCGCCACTCGCGATGAAAATGATGCGTCGATTCGTAGGCTGACGGCCGCGGATCGCTTTTCCATTTATGCCGATCTGTTCAATGTCATTTGGGTCGCGCGAGGTGAGCTAGGGAATTGGGAACGGCTCGACCGCTGGCGCTGGGAACAAAAACTGGATGAGCGGCGTCGCTTGGTCGCCGCATTCAACAAGTTGGACCAATTGCGACGTGAACGAACCGCTGCAAACGACGCTCGCTGATGCTGCGGGTTGGCTCCGGTCACAAAATGTGCGATTTGCACTGGTCGGCGGCTTGGCCGCTTCGCTTCGCGGCCAGACGCGGACCACCGCCGATGTCGACATGATCATCGCTGCGGACGCGAAGAGAGCGATGGCGTTGGCCGAATCCCTCGACGCGTCTCCCTTCAAGCCGCTATTCCACGATTTTGCTCGCGTGGTAGAAACCTCTCTAATCCTTCCTTTGCGGCACAGGTCGACCAATATCAAGCTTGATCTCGCGCTCGGGATATCCGGTTTTGAGCAACAGGCGATCGCCCGTGCTGAAATCGTTGAAATGGCAGGAACGACGGTGCCTGTGGTTTCTGGTGAAGACCTCTTAATCATGAAGGTGCTGGCCGGTCGTCCGCAGGATGATCAAGATGTTCGCGGACTTGTCATCGCCCAGGGTGACCGACT
Source organism: Lacipirellulaceae bacterium (assembly GCA_036499445.1). Classification (GTDB taxonomy): domain Bacteria; phylum Planctomycetota; class Planctomycetia; order Pirellulales; family Lacipirellulaceae; genus DASYDU01. The sequence continues at coordinate 13,640 of DASYDU010000085.1, read as the reverse complement.
CGATTGGGAGTACTGTCTGCGCGTCGGCGGTGAATTGGGCGAGGCGATTGGCCAGGATTTGGTCGGCCGAATCCGGATTCTACGTGGTGCACTCGATCAAGACTTATAATATTTGGGCAAAATCGCCGCCCGGCGCCCCGATTTCTCGCGAGTTTTATCCGCGGTTCACGCGTTCTTTATACGCGGCGGCCATGATCCTGCCTGTCGAGGCCAACCCTGGCACGGCCAATCGAAAAATACACCCCGGGCGTCCAACGCAACTTCGGTCGAAGCCAGCAAGTCCGTCCGACCATTCAGCGCAGCCTGTTTGCCTTCTTTTGACACCGCCATTCTTGGAGAAGCATCAGGCAAACAAAGGCGGCCGTTCGCACCAGCGAGCGGCCGCCTTCTCTTTTACCGAGCTTGAGTGGATTCGCCGTCGGCGACGCGCCTCACATGGAACGTCAAATTACCATCGCTCTTCCGGTCGGCGCAGGACTTCGTTGAGAACTATCGCCTGTCGCATCCCGTCCGGGCTGCCCAGCAGATTCGCGATTAACACCGCGGGATTCACCGCTGCGGCCGCCGGCTGCTGATCCTGCACCCGCGAAGCATAACGATCGCCCAATGTGCCGATCTCGTGGTCGAATTTCTGCTGAAGCTGTGTATCGAATTGCCGATCGACCGCAGCCACGCGCTCCCCGAGACGTTCTGCCTCGTCGCTGATCTGTCGCACCGCAGACGTGACATGGTCGGCCACATGTTCCGAAACCGATTTTCCCAGTTGTCCGGCGGCACGCTGTGGCGGCGCCGGTGTCCGTTGACGGCGTGGCGGCGCCGGCGGCGATGGCGATGACCGTGTCGACGCCGTCTCGCGTATCGGTTCCGACGGCGACAGTCGATTCGCCGCAACCGGCTCGTTGCCCAGCAGGATCTCGATGCTGTCCCGGTTGGGAGTCGCCATAGGCCGCGGCTTTTGCATCACTGCCCCCGCAGCGCCTCCGCCCTCTGGAGCGGCCGGCGCTTGGTCTCTGGCGCGGCGTAAGAAGGCGTCGACTTGCTCACGCAACGGATCGGCTGCTACCTGTCCTTGTGCCGCGCCGGCTTGACCGACCGGTTGCGGTGGCTGAGCTGGTCGCGGTGCCTTGGCCTTCTTTTTCGCCTCGGCAATCTGGCTCAAAACCCAGAACACGACAAACACCGACGGCACGATCAGCTTGAGCAAATCGTCCAAGAGGGCGGCAAACAGAGTTGGAAAAATGATGTGCATCGCTGAAGCGTCCACTTCTTACTTTCGACCCGGCGTGCTGACTGCCGCAATCGCCCCCCGCATGTTCGTATCAGCCTGCACGTTTTGCAGCTTGTAATAGTCGAGAATGCCCAGCTTGCCGCTTTCAAACGCCTCAGCCATCGCCTTGGGCACCTCGGCCTCCGCCTCGACTAGCTTCGCCCGGTTCTCCTCGATCATGGCGATGTTTTCTTGCTCGTGTGAAACTGCCATCGCGCGGCGACCTTCGGCCTGGGCCCGGGCGACGCGCGTGTCGGCTTCCGCCTGATCCGCCTGCAGCCGAGCCCCGATGTTATCGCCCACGTCGATGTCCGCGATGTCGATCGACACAATCTCGAAGGCCGTCTGCGAATCGAGTTTTCGCGCGAGCACTGCCTTGGAAATCCGGTTCGGATTTTCCAGCACGTCTTTATGTGTCTCCGAAGAGCCGATCGCGCTCACGATTCCCTCACCGACGCGGGCGACGATCGTCTCCTCTGTCGCTCCGCCGATCAATTGGTCGAGATTCGCTCGCACCGTGACCCGGGCCTTGACCTTGAGCTGGATGCCATTTCTGGCGACCGCGTCGAGCGTCGGCCGCTTGCTGTTCTTGGCCGGGCAGTCGATCACCCGCGGATAAACGCTGGTTTGCACCGCTTCCAAAATGTTGCGTCCAGCCAGATCGATGGCCGTCGCTTGCTTGAAGCCGAGCACCATAATCTTCGCCTTGCGGGCAGCGATCATCGCGCGAATCACCAGCGGCACGTTGCCCCCGGCCAAATAGTGAGCCTCGAGCGCTTTGGTCGTGATCCCTTCGTCTTCGTACAGCCCGGCCTGCACCGCCATGATCTTGCTTCGTGTGATTACGGTGGGATTCACTTTGCGAAGCGTCATCCGCAACAAGTCGATGATCCCGATGCCAGCCCCCGTCGTTACCGACTGAATCCACAGGCGAAAGTACCGCGCGATGATCGCAAACAGCGCCAGCCCAATGATCAGCACGAACACAATGCCGATCAGCATCATGGTGCCGCTATCGAACGGACCATCGGCAAGCAGCAAAACAGCAGCGATCGGCAAGTGCATGGGAACCGCCTGGGTTTGGTCGACGAGTTAACAGCTTTAAGTATATGCCACTCTTGAGCTTAGATTCCTTCCAACCCTCTTTCTAACCGCTCGTGAGCCGATTTTCAAGCTGGACGTCCGGTGGCGGCCGGCCGCGACATCGAGAAAACCAGATGCTCATAGTCGCGGAACATCACGAGTTTCTCCGGCTTCAGGCCGATCCGCACCGCCACGCGCTGCGACGGGATATTCACGGGTCGAATCAATGTTCCGACGCGTTCGTGGCCCAGTTCATCGAAAGTGTAATCGCGCACGGCGGCCGCCGCTTCCGTCGCGTAGCCCTGGCGCCAATGCGGATGGTGGATGAGGTAGCCAATCTCCAACTCTTGGGCGCCTTCGACTTCTTGACGCACCAAGCCGACTTGCCCAATCGGCTCCGAGGTCTGGCAATTGATCGCCAGCCACAATCCATGGCCGTTGTCGCGATAGCGATTAAGTTGCTTTTGCACCCAAGCTTTCGCTTCGTCTCGCGAGTAGCACTTCGGATAGTAGCGCATCACCTGCGGATCGGCGAGCATCGTGGCGACGAAATCGAGGTCGTCCCACGTCATTTCGCGCAGCGCGAGCCGCGCGGTTTGGAGGATGACTTTGGACATCAATGCACTTAGTCGGTAATCACCGTAATTCAGATCGTGTGAGCGGTGAGTTGTTTGGTGCTTCTCGCGAGAATTCTCCGTTTGCCACAAGCGTTCATCGACTATAATTGAATGTAGCAATGTTTCCGCCATTTATATGAGGGAGGCGCCATGAGCGTCCAGGAGTTAGAAAACGCAATCCGCCAGCTTTCGCCGGACGAATTTGCCCGTCTTGCGATTTGGCTCGACGAATATCGAGCTGATCAATGGGATCAACAAATCGAAGCCGATGTTCGCACCGGTCGACTCGACGAAGCCGGCCGTCGCGCCGATGCCGATTTTGAAGCGGGACGGTGCAATCCATTATGAAGCATTTTGCGACGCCGGAGTTCTGGGGTCACTACCGGCAGCTTCCCGCCGAGATTCGCCAGCTCGCGGATAAGAATTTCGCGATACTGCGACAGAATCTGCATCATCCTTCTTTGCGGTTGAAAAGGCTCGGCATCTATTGGTCCGCTCGCGTTGGACTCCGTTACCGAGTCCTCGCCAAAGATCGGTCTGAGGGCCTCGTGTGGTTCTGGATCGGACGCCACGGCGAATATGAGCAATTGATCCAACAGTAGACGGCGTTGTCGCGAACTCACGTTCGCGTGAGCTGAAAAAGTCACGCCAGCGGGTCATCCAGCGATTCGATCCCCAGCTCTTCGATCGAGCGATTGAGCATGTCGCCTGGCGAGACGCTGTGGCCCGGCCGCTCGTCTCCCTTGGCCGGCCGCACCACGACACGATTGGCCCGCACTTCAATAACGACGACATACTGCCCCGGGTCGATCGCCTGGCCTTGGCTCATCGCGTCGATCATTTGGCCGTCGATCTCGACCGCCCCGCTCGGCAGCATCTTCGACCGCGCTACTCCGACTCGGCCCAATAGTGCCCGCCGCGAATCTTCAGGCGCGACCTCCTCCGCCGTCGGCAACTCGCCGATAAACGCCTTGCCCATCGGCGTCTTCGGCCAGTATTTGAACGCCAATGCCAGCACCAACGGCACCATAACCACCGTCGTTGCCACAAACACGAACCCCGTCACCGGCCCGCGCTGGAATGCGAACATGATTGCCCCGATGAATGCGGCGGTCGACACGATGCTCAGTATCCCGCCCGACGGAATGAACACCTCAAGCACCAAAACGGCGCAGCCGACGAGCATCAGCAGAATGGACCAGGCAACTGGATCGAGGGCATTCATGGCGGAAAAATCGTCAAGCCGTCGCACGCAATTCCGTCGCGCGACCATTTCCGGCGGAAGGAAGAGCGCGGAAACCCGGAACCATCCCTTTCGCCCTCCGCCTTCCATTCATCATTATACCCGCTGGGTAAAGATTTCCGCCACGGCTTGGTTGAAGGCCTCCGCCAGCACGCGCCTCGCCGCCGGTTTCTAGCTCCCAGCCAGCTGCGTGCGTCGCCGCAATTGACCGCAGGCCGCGTCGATCGCGTCGCCTTTGCGGTGGCGAAAGTGAACCGTGATGCCCCGGGCTTCGAGGATGCTGCGGAAAGTCTGTTGCGCGGCGGCGCTCGGCGTGCGATACGGCAGCCCGGTCACCGGATTGAACGGAATCACATTGACCATTGCCGTGCGATCGCCCAATAAATCGGCCAGCTCCTTGGCATGCGAGGGGCCGTCGTTGATGCCGGCCAAGAGCACATATTCGAACGTCAATTGCCGCCCCGAGAGATCAAAGTAGTGGTCGGCTTCCTGCAGAATTGCTTCGAGCGAGATTTTCTCGCCGGTCGGAACGATCTCGCGCCGCAGCGCGTCGTTGGGCGCGTGGAGCGAAACGGCCAGCCGATACCGTGCGCCGGCATCCGCCAATTTCCGCATCGCCTTGGGCAGCCCAACCGTCGAGACCGTGATTCGCCGCCCGCTGATGCCGAGCCCGTCCTCGCGGCTCGCCTCTTCGAGCGCCGGCAAGAGCGCATCGAGATTCGCCAGCGGCTCGCCCATTCCCATCACCACTATATGGCTCAGCCGCTCCTCGGGCGCGAGCAACGTCTGCAGCCACAGCATCTGTTCGATGATCTCGCCGGTCGTTAGATTGCGGGCGAGCCCGTCGAGGCCGCTCGCGCAAAAAACGCAGCCCATGCCACAGCCGACCTGCGTGCTAATGCAAATCGTGCGACGCATTCCTCTCTCCTTTGGGGAGAGGCTAGGTGAGGGATCCTCGCGTAGCAGCACGCACTCAATCTGCCCGCCATCGGCAAGGGCGAGCAGGAGCTTTTCCGTGCCGTCGTCGGCCCGCGTGTGCCGCACGATTTCAGTCGTCCACAGGGCAAACGTGGCCGCCAATTCGCCGCGGACGGTCTGCGGCAAGTTCGTCATCTCATCGAAGTCCGTCGCCCGCCGTGCAAAGAGCCAGTTTCGCACTTGGCCCACGCGATAGCCGCCATGGCCCCGTTCGCAAAACCAGGCCGAAAGCGACGCATCAATTGAATCCAGTAAGTGAGGCACCAATGTCATTGCGCACGCCATCCGCAGCTACTGCCCGCGCGAATTCGACAGCGCCGACGGCAAAAACGTCCACAAGTAATAGGCCCGCGGCGTCGTCAGGTCCAGCAGCGCCGTCACGTCCAGCCCCGCCCCGCCGAGCGGCGCCCGGCTGTTCATGAATTCACTCAGCAGCGAATTCGATGCCTCATATTTCACGCAACGCACTTGATCGATCGTGGTGTTCGCCAATTCGGCGTCCCGCGCAATGGCATCCTCAATGAAGCCCAGCTTGTCGACCAGTCCATGATCGAGCGCCTGCTTGGCCGTGAAGATTTGCCCCGTCGCCACCGCATCGAGCCCGCCCGGATCGTCTTTGAATTTGGGTCGGCCACTGGCCACGATCTGCTTGAATCCAGCAAACGTATCGTCGACCAATTGCTGAAGCAGCTTCCGCTCCTCCGGCGTGATCGGTCGCGTGGGGCTTCCCATCTGTTTGAGCGGGCCGCTCGCGATCGAGTCGTCGCTCACGTTGAATCGCCCCAAGAGTCCCGACAAATCGTAGTGCGGAATGATCACGCCGATCGAGCCGGTCCACGTCGTCGGCTCGGCAAAGATCGCGTCCTTCTGACCGCCGACGCTCATCGCAATGTAGTAGCCGCCGCTCGCGCAGATGCCGCCCATGCTGACCACAATCGGCACCTTGCGATCCTCAGCCAGCTTGCGGAGATGGTGATAGATGTAATCGCTGCCGGTCACCGTGCCGCCCGGCGAATCGATCCGCAGCACGACACCGACCACGTCGGGATCATTTTTCACGCATTCAATCTGCTTTTTGACATAGCCGTCCGTCTCGGTGATCAAACCTTCCACATTGATGATCGCGATCTTTTGCTGCGCGGTTTTCGATAGCGAGTGATATTTTTCCTTCGGCAATTCGGCCAGTCCATAGTAGCTGCGATAACTGCCATACATGCCATAAATAATGAGGAGGGCAACCACGAGCGCCGTGGTGAGCAGCTTGCCAAACCACCGGCTCTTGCGCGGCGGTTGCTGAATGATGATTTGCTGGGGGGGGCTCGTTGCCGCCGGAGCGCGCGGGATTTGAGCCGATCCAGGATTAACAGCATCGCCTGCCATAATGTAAATTCCTTTCAAGTCTTGCGGTCAGTGCTAGCAGGCCGATCGCACCAATCGACCGCCCCCCGAAGCCCGCGCGAACCGGTCCGCGGAGCAGTAAACCGCACACAACGGAATCGCCGCGGGAGTCCATCTGTCCTGCCTGCCAACGCATCCCAGACAACGCCATTCTAAGAGATGCGAGCGCGCCGACAACCGATACCCAGGTCATGAATGAGGTATTTCGTCGCGATCCGATAGCCCTATGGAGCCCGCACCACCTCGCGGGTGTTGCCTTATCTGGGCTAGTGCCGCTAAAGTACACGCTCGCAAAACAAGGCTGGTCGATCTTGTCGCTGGCGCGTGCTGGCTCGTCGTTGTCGGTTTTCTTGGAAGGAGCAACCTGGTGTTCGTTTGTGCTTCTATTGAGTGCTTCCCCGATCTCTCGCCGAGCGAAGTACTCGAGTGCATGGTCGATCTGGGATTTACCTCGCTAGAATTGCCGATCCATGAGACCGGCCGCTGGCTCAAGCCGTCGGAAGTCCACGCCGATCTGGAGCGCAGCAGCCACTTCTGCCGCGACACGCATCGGCTCGATATCGCCGCGCTCAGCATTGAGCTCGGGCCCGATCGCGAGAATTACTACGAGCACTTCACTTCCTGCTGCCGGCTAGCGAAGGCGGTGAAGGTCGTCACGCTCGTCGTGCCGTCCGCCGAGCTCGGCACGCCATTCAACGAAGAAATTGAGCGGCTGCGAAAGCTGGTCGAGATCGCTTCGCTCGAAGGGGCCGTCGTCGGACTCAAGACGCAGATCGGCTGCATGACACAGGACCCGGATACGGCCGTCGTCCTCTGCGACAACGTAAAAGGACTCCGGCTCACGCTCGATCCGAGCCACTACGTCACGGGCCCGCATCAAGGCGGCAGCATCGACAAAGTGATGAAGTACGTGCAGCACGTCCACTTGCGCGACTCGACGAAAAGCAAATTGCAGGTCCGCGTGGGCCAGGGCGAAATCGACTACGGCAAATTGATTCAACAATTGGCCAAAGTCCACTACGATCGCGCGCTATCCGTCCACATGCTGCCGCTCGAAGGCTTCGACCACCGGGCGGAAATGCGGAAGATGCGACTGCTTCTCGACAGCCTGCTCTAAGCCGTGGCTGGCCGCGTCCCAATTGTCGCGGAACCACGCCGGACGTGCGTGGTTTAATTGCTTAGCCGGGAGATTGTGGTGCCCGGATTCGTGGAACTGGCTCGCCGGTCCGCCGGCCGATGTGTAAGCTGGTAGAGAGAGATTCTACCAATCCCGCGGCCACATACCGTGGTCTGTGGCTGCGATGCAAAGGCCGCAGACCATTGCTGCCGCCACGAATTACGTCCTCGCATTGCAACTTGGCTATCAGCGAATCGACTGCCGAGCGCTATACGCTAGCGGATCCCGACGTCCGACTGATGCTCCAGGTGCGCGACGACGATGCACCGTCGTTCGAAGAACTAATGCTCCGGTATCAGAGTCGGCTGGTGTCGCTGCTGACGCACATGGTCGGCCAGCATGACCAGGCCGAGGACTTGGCCCAAGAAGTTTTTCTGCGGGTGTACCGAGCGCGAAAGCGGTATGTGCCGGGCGCGAAGTTTTCGACGTGGTTGTTTACGATCGCGGGCAATGTCGCCGCCAACGCCTTGCGCAGCCGCGCGCGGCGACATGAAGTCAATTTGGCCCCCGCCACCAACGACACCGGCGCGCTGCCGCTCGAAGCGGCCGCGCTGGCCGCCAGCGGACTAATGCCAACGCGACAATTGGATAAAGCGGAATTGCGCGACGTGGTGCGGCAGGCGATTGAAACGCTGAACGATCGGCAACGAATGGCCGTCCTGCTCTCGAAATTCGAACACTTTAATTACGCGGAGATTGCCGAGATCATGGACCTCTCGCCCGAGGCGGTAAAGTCGCTCCTCTCGCGAGCACGCTGCCACTTGCGTGAAGTCCTGGAACCGTATTTGGAGCGCGGCGCGAAGATCGATGTGTAAAGTCTGGCCATATTAGCTCAACAACTCATGTCCCCATCCGACCGACAACCTGACGACGCCGGCGCCGAAGAGCTGGTCGCTTACCTCGACGGCGAATTGCCGGACGAGGCGGCGCGCCGCATCGAACAGCGACTGGCCACCGACGACGACTACCGCCGTCAGCTCGGTGAGCTGGATCAAGCCTGGACGGCGCTCGAAGCGCTGCCGACTCCCACGGTCGACGATCGGTTTGCCCGTACAACCATCGAGATGGTGGCCCTGGCGGCGAAAAAAGATTTGACCCAGCTCGCGGCGGCCGAAACTGCCGATCGGCGGCGACGCATGCTTAAGTTCGCCGCCGCCGGCTTAGCGCTCGTTGTCGCTAGTTTCGTCGCGGCACGCGCGTTTCTGCCGAGCCAAAACCGGGCGCTCATGGCCGACTTGCCGACGATCGCTCGAATCGATGAGCTCACGCAGGTTGGCGACATCGATTTTCTCAAAGGTCTAGCCAAACTCAACCTCGCGCAGTTATTCAGCGAAGATGAAACTAGCACGCATCCGCCCGGACTCGACGTCCCAACGACTCTCCGGGACGATCCCGAAAGTCGCCGTAAGTGGATCGAACAGCTGCCTGCCGACCAGAAGGCAGAACTCTCGGGACGGCTGCAGCGATATCAATCCTTACCCGGAGGTCCCGACGAACAGCGTCGGATGAGAAAACTGGCCGAAGATATCGCCGGCGCGTCCAACAGCAGCGAACTTGAAAAGACGATGTCGTCGTACGCGCTCTGGCTCGGCGGACAATCACAAGGTAGGCAGGCCGAATTGCGCGATCTAACATCCGCCGAACGAGTTGTCAGAGTTCAACAATTGGCCCGTCAATCCAATCGCAATCCCAACCGCAAACTCTCGCCGGACGACGAACTGGTGCTCCGCAGCGCCGTGACAAAATTTGTCGATGGTCACAAACCCGAGTTGCTGGAAGAGCTCCGCCGCAACAAGCCGGAAGTCTACAAGCAAGTCGACGAACATCCGAACATGGCCAATATGATGGTCATGTGGCGGGCGGTCTGGGATGAAGGGAGCCGCGAAGAGTTCGAGACAGCCGTGAAACAGGACTTGAGCGAGCCAACGCGATCATACCTGGCCTCGCTGACGCCAGACGGACAGGCCAATCAACTGCGCAGCTGGGTCCGTAGCGCCATGAATCCAAAAATCGGGCCCCAGGAGTTGGAGCAGTTTTTTACCGAAAAGCTTTCCAATGATCAGCGCGAGAAACTTCTCAATATGCAGCAGTCCGATATGGAGACGCAGCTTGAACGCTGGTACATGGCCGCGCAGATGGGCATACCCGAGCAGCAGTGGGGCACATTCGACTTGCAAGGCCGACCGGGGCGAGGTGGACCTGGTTTTGGCCGCCCCGCGCGAGATCGTGAAGAGGGTCCGCGCGGCCGCGGCGAAGGTCCGCCGCGCGAATTTGGCGGGCGCCGTTTTGATCGCGGCCCAGACGGCCCGCCCCCAGACGGACGACCGCCAGGTGGCCCGCCGCGCGAAGGGCGCCCGCGACGTGGCACGCAGCCCGACGACCAAGATCGCGAACAACCACCCGGCCCGCCCCCTCGCTAGAAACAATTTTACTGCGACAAGAGCGATATCGAGAAGTGCGTTGGCGAGAATCGCCCCGGCTGCAACGACCGCTCGGGATCGCGAGGTCACGGGTGCGGAGTAATTGCGATGATCGTCAATTCTTTGCGCCCCGGACCGTAGCTCCAAAAAACTCGATATGCGCTTGCTGTGTTGTTTTGGACGTACGCCTCCCAGACCTTTTCCGCAGCATCGTAGGGATGCTGGAGTCCGCTATAGGAATGACAGCAAAGGCTCGGATGGCGAGGGTTTTGTTTTAGGAAGCTGATGGTCTTGGCGACTTGCTTGAAGAGCCCTTCCTGCTTCGATGACTTTGACTTCCGGCGCTTGGTGCGATTCTTCTGCGCATCTTCCGCTGCTCGCTTGAGCTCGGTGTATTTCTCGTCCGCCTCCTTGGTCCATTTGAGCTCGAACGCCATTGAATACTCAGTTGTCTTCGCAGTCGGCGTCAACGTCTGGCGGATTGTTGACGAACTCGCTTCCGCGTGCTTGGCGCAATCCCAATAGAACGCTCTTTAGCGCAGCATCGTTCTTATAAAGCCACACTTCGTGCGTCGGAACGGCCGTGGCGGGCGTAATTACGATGCGAGTTGAGTCGCTGTCGTCAACGATCACCAACCGATTTGCGAACTCCGAGCCGAGGCTCAATCGTCCCTTGCTATCTAATGTTCTGGTGGTCATGTCATGTCCAACTTACCTGAAGCCGTGAACGCGATGGGAAAGGCGCCAATATCGGGACACTTCCATAGTACGGCAGTATCGCTGCCGTGCAACGAGTTTTTCCCACTTTTCTCATAGTGGGACCATCCCACCAGGTCCATACGCCCGTTAGCTAGTGCCTTTTGAGCTGCCGAGCAGTAGTCATCGATGTCAGACTCTGCCGGCTGCGGCCGTTGCTAGCATGTCGGCCCGATCCATCTATGCCGACTATTCCGGCTGGTCCACTTGATCAGCATCGGTTAGGCGCGATTTTGCTGACTATTCGCCCCAAAGGCGGACGAATTCTGATTTTGAGGGTCGCACCTTCGGCAGCGGCGATAACGGTGCGCACGGGCCGCAATCGAATGTCTTCGCGCGGATCAGCAATGAACGATCGACGTTGGCTCCTGGCCATTTGCACCGCGGGCGCGTGCCTTGCAATTTCGCTCGCTGCAAATTCGTCGACATCCGTTTCGGCACATGCCGACGACTGGCATCCGCCGCTTACGATCGAAAATCCATATATCACGCCGCCGTCTGTCGCCGACCAGCAACCGCTGTCCGGCTACGCGGTCGATCCCAACGCGCCTCCCATCTATCGCCTGCCCAATCTCGACGAGGTCGTTGCGGCAGCGCCAGTGCCCGAGGACGAGGATGACGCCGAATTGGCAGACGATGAACCGACCCCGTCCAATGAAACCCCTCTCGTCGCAACCAACGACATAACACCGATTCCAGCGGCACCCACCGACGAACAGTCAGAAATAATAGCGCCGGATGTGCCTGCTCCTGTGCAACAGGCCAGTCAGCCGTCCACACCCGCGGCCATGTTTTCTGCGAGCAGCGCGGAACTGGTCCCCTACATGCCGGTCACGGCGGGACTCTCCGCGCAACTTTTGCCCTCGGTACAGCGGGCCTATGCCTTGGCCCAACGCGGATCGCTCTACGCAGCCCAAACCGAATTCATTCAAATGCTCCGCCAGATTGCGCAGGCCAAGGACGCCGACGAGGGTTACGACGACCATTCGCGAGCGCTAGCTGCCGGGCTGCGTGCCCTCGACGAAGCAGACGACTTCGCGCCCTCCGGCGTCCAGCTCGAAGCCGAGATGAACGTCGCGGTCACCGCCTCTTCGCACCGCACGCCGGTGCTTGGCGGCTGCGCGGGCGACGTACTGCCCCAGGAAGCGATTGCTCAATATCACTGCTACGCGCGGCAGAAACTTGCCCAGGCTGTCGACGGCGAGCAGGCCGGCTCAATGGCGCTCCACGGCCTGGGAAAGGTGTATTGCCGACTCGCCGAGGAAGCACCGAACGACTCGCGCCACCAGCGCAAGGCGATGACCATGTTCCTGGCCGCGCTCGATGCCGGTCCGCAGAATCATCTAGCCGCGAACGAAGTGGGCGTGCTCCTCTCGCGAGGCGGACACCAAACCGAGGCCGAGGTGATGTTCAAGCGATCGATCGATCTCGCGCCCAATAGCACCGCCTACCGCAACCTGGCCGTCTGCGAGCAAAAACTTGGTCAGCTCGACCACGCCACCGCCGACGGTCAATATGCCGATCAATTGGCGGTCCGCGAACGCTCCGCCGGCGCCGTATCCCGCAGCCTCGGCGTTCGCTGGGTGACGCCGCAAGAGCTCGCGGGCGTAGCCCAGCCGCAGCCGTTGCCGCCAAGCCAAATCGCCAGCCCGATCGTGGCCAGCCGAACAGCCGCGCCACTTGGCCCCGCGCGCGGTCCCGCAAATGCACAACCGACTCACGCGCCTAACGTCCGTTGGTGGTAAACGACCTCGACGACAAATGTCATGACTGCACGCCGCACCCGCAAAAAGTATCTGCTCGCCACGATCGTCGGCGCCTTCGCGCTGGCCGTCATCGCCTGCGCCTTCGCGAAGAACAACGAAAACAAGGAGACAGAGAGATACGGAGACCGGGAGATGAGTCGAGTCTCCTTGTCTCCTTGTCTCCCACTCTCCCCCTCTTGCCAATCCCCTGCTCCCTACTCCTTGCTCCCCGCTGACATCTGTCGCTGCGCTTGCCTCACCCCTGCCGCACCTTACCCGATCTGGGGCGTCGACAGCCTCTCTGGCCACGGCTGCGGTTGCGGATGCAGCGAAGTCGGCTGGGACTCCCGCGGCATGATTCCTTGGCAGGAGTTCGCCCAAGGCGAATGGGTCGGCCACTCCCGCACGCAGCAGGTCCCCGAATACCGCCTCCGCGAAGGCGATCAGATTGCCGTCTTTTATCGTCGCACGCGCGAAGAAATTTCGCGGCCCTATGAGCTACAAGTCGGCGACCACATCCAGGTCGAATCGCTCACCGCCGGCAGCGGCCCGAACATCACCAGCAAGACCGGCAACGAGCCCACCAAGGTCGAGGACAGCATCTCCCGTGAGCTCGTAGTCCAGCCGGACGGCACGATCACGCTGCCGCTGTTGGGCCAGGTCCGCGCGACTCGCCGCACGGTTCAATCGCTCCGAGACGAGCTCGAAGAGTCGTACAAAAAATACTACCGCGTGCCGGCGATCACCGTCACGCCGATCAAAGTCAACACGCGGCTGGAAGACTTAATGGAAACGGTCGACAACCGCGCCGGCACCCGCGGCGGTTTCCAGCTCCTGGCCATCGTCACGCCCGCCGGCGCGATCCAGCTCCCCGGCATCAACAGCGTGATGGTCCAAGGATTCACGCTTGACGAAGCCCGTCGCGAAATCGACGCCCGCTACAACGCCACCATCCC